>JAYRMX010000388.1:0-9695 GCA_041912475.1 Myxococcota bacterium | reverse complement strand
CGCGTCGAGCGCCTCCGCGCCGAAGGTGCGCGCGTGCTCGTGATGGGCGACTTCAACACGGCACACCGCGAGATCGACCTCGCGCGCCCGCGCGAGAACCGCGAGAGCAGCGGCTTTCTGCCCGAGGAGCGCGCGGAGATGGACCGCTGGCTCGCGTCGGGGCTCACCGACACGTTCCGGCGCTTCGAGCCGGGGCCCGGGCACTACTCGTGGTGGAGCCAGCGATTCGGCGTGCGCGCGCGCAACGTCGGCTGGCGGATCGACTACGTGCTCGCGTGCCCCGCGGCGATGGAGCACGTGCGGGGAGCCTGGCTCTCCCCGCACGTGCAGGGCTCCGATCACTGCCCGGCGGGCGTCGAGGTCGATGCCCGCATCGCCGGCCGGCGGCGCGCTACGCGCTGATCGCCACGGGCTCCCCGGCTGCCCGGGCGCGGCGCTCCTCTTCGAGCTCCTGGTCGACGTCGGACGTCGTGTTCGACTCGAACTCGAGGATGCCGAGCGCCTCGAAGCGCTCGCGCTGCTTCGGCGAGAGCAGGCCGAGGCTCTTCACGTTCGGGACGATCTTCGAGAACAGGCGGTACCGGAACTGCTTTGCGAGCTCCGAGCGGTCGGAGTACGCGATGCACTCGTCGGCGTCGAGGCCCATTGCCTCCCACACCTCACGATTCGAGATGCGGTCGCGCATCAGGACGCACGCCTCGTAGACGAAATCCTCGCGCTCGGCGCGGTCCTTCTCGGACAGGTCCCGGCAGTGCTCGCGGAGCGAGAGCACGCCGAACGCCACGTGCCGCGACTCGTCCTCCATCACCGCGGCCGTGAGGTCGCGCAGCAGCGGATTGGTCGCCGTGTCGCGGATCGTCCCGAAGGCGGCGAGCGCCAGGCCCTCGACGATGATCTGCATGCCGAGGAACTTCATGTCCCAGCGCGAGTCGGTGAGGATGAGGTCGAGGAGCTTCTTGAGCTCGGCGTTCACCGGATACTCGTGGCCGAGCTTCTCCTGCACGAAGCGGCGGTAGACCTCGACGTGGCGCGCCTCGTCCATCACCTGCGTCGCGCCGTACTGCTTGGCCTCGTACCACGGGACCGAGTCGACGATCTGCGCCGTCGCGAGCAGCGCGCCCTGCTCGCCGTGGAGGAACTGACAGAGCTGCCACGTGATCGCCTCGTGCCGCAGCTTCTCGATCTGCGGCTTCGAGAGCCGCGCCCAGACCGGCGTGCAGTAGATGCCGATCCCGAGGTCGGGGACGAGCCCCTTCGCCGGGTCGACGTCGATGCTCCAGTCGAGGCGCTGCGTCGCGTTCCACTGGTCGCGTTTGGCGTTCTCGTACAGACGCATGAGCTGGCGGCGCGTGGCGTCGTACTCCCAGTTGTAGTGGAGGTGCTGCGGAACACGGAGCTCTTCGATCGGCCGGGCGGGATGGAGCTTGTCGATGGCGTTCATGCGGGGTTCTCCTTGCGTGGGCGTCGCTTCGCCGTGGAGACGTCGAACGCGCCCCCGGCGACGCCGAGGTACGCGAGATAGGCGCGAGCGAGCTCGGCGGCGAGGGCGTCGTCGCCGAGCGCGAGGCCGTCGGAGCGCATCTCGTCGAACAGCATCGCGCTCTCGATCGTGCTGAAGATCATCGTGAACCCGAACGCGGCGGCGCGCTCCGGCTTCGGATGCCGGATCTCGCCCGCGCGCGCGAGGAGCAGCGCGGCGAGGCGCTGGCTGACGCTGTGAGACAGACGGTGCTGCCGCGCGCGGAATTCCGGGTCGACGTGGTTGCGCAGAACGAACGCACGGATGAGGCCCGCCTGCTCGCGGTAGATCGCGACCAGGAAGCGCAGCACCTCCCGCAGGATCGTCGCGACGTCTGCCCCCTGCCAGCGCGCAGGGTCGAGCGCGAGATCGGCGGTTGCGTTCGCCTGCGCGAGGTAGCGCTCGTAGAGCGCGTAGAGCAGGCCGTCCTTGTCGCGGAAGCGCGTGTAGAACGCGCCGACCGACGATCCGGCACGCGCGACGACATCGGCGACGGTCGTGTCTTCGAACCCCTTCTCGGACACGAGGCGCTCGGCCGCGTCGAGGATCCGGTCGAGCGTTTCCTGGCTGCGCGCCTGCTGCGGCGCGCGAACCCACGCGAGACCCGCGCCGCCGGCTCCGGCGACGGCGCCCGCGGCCCCGCTCGCCCCTGCCCGCGCTCTGCCGGCCGTGCTCCTCGTTCGCGCCAATCCGGCCTCTCCGTCGCGTCTCGGGCCGCGTCCCGCGCCCGGAAACAGAATCAGTGTTCTGGTTCTGAATCTAGCCGGCCTCCGCGGCCGCGCAAGCCCGGGGGCCGTGACCGCGGCTGTCACGAGCCGCCTCGATCCTGCGCTGTGCCTGCAAGCCCCCCCCGGAGCCAGGAGGAGTCCCGATGAGCCCGACCGACCGACTCGACAGCGCGAACGACCACGCCGTCGCCGACCTGCTCGCGAGCGTCCACCTCGCGCCGCGGCAGGCGCACAAGGCGCTCACGATCTGGCCCCTGCTGCGCCGTCCGGGCGCTCCGCCCGCGCCCGACTGCATCTCGCTGTCCGAGGCCCTCGAGAGCGGCGCGTGCGTGCTCGACGAGGTGAGCGAGCACGGGGCCGTCCCGCACGCCCGGCTCGACAACCACGGCGAGAAGGCGGTGCTCGTGATCTTCGGAGAGGAGCTGCTCGGCGCGAAGCAGAACCGCATCGCGAACGCGAGCTTCCTCGTCGCGCCGGCCACGAGCGTCGTGCTCGACGTCTCGTGCGTCGAGCACGGCCGCTGGTCGCGCCCGGCGAACGCGCGGTTCCGGGCCGGCGAGCAGATCGTGTCGCACAAGATCCGGCAGAAGATGCAGGCGAAGGTGGCGTTCTCGGTCGCGTCCAGCGGCCGCTTCGACGCGGACCAGCACGAGGTCTGGGAGCAGGTCGCAAAGCGCGTGGAAGGTGCGCAGGCCGAGTCGCGGAGCGGCGCCTACCAGGACTACACGCGGAAGCGGACCACCGACCTGGCGCAGGTGCTCGACAGCTTCCACACCGTCGAGGACCAGGTCGGCTTCGTGGCGGCGATCGGCGACGAGGTCGTCGGCCTCGAGGCCGTGGCGAGCCCCGCGCTGCTGCGATCACTGTTCCCGAAGCTGCTGCGGGGCTATGCGATCGACGCCATCGACGCTGCGCTGGCGGCCGACCCGTCGCCGCCGCTGCGGCCCGGCGAGCGCCGCCTGCGCTTCGCCGCGCCGGAGCCGTTCCTGCACGCGCTCTCGCGCGCACGCTGCCGCAAGGCCCGGTCGCTCGGAGCCGGTGAAGACCTGCGCCTCGAGGGCCCGGGCGTCTCCGCCTGCGCGCTCGACGCCGGCGGCATCGCGCACCTCACGGCGTTCGCCGAGACCGGAGCATGATCGTCCCGGGGTGAGGACGCCGCTGTGGCGGCGGGCGCGCCGGGCTACCGTCGGCCTGCGAACGCACGCAGGAGGCCTCATGTCGCGCGCGACGGTGCTCGAGCAGCTCGATGCAGGCGTGCTCACGATCACGCTCAACCGGCCGCGACAGCGAAACGCCTTCAACCTCCAGATGTGGGACGAGCTTCGCGACGCGCTGCGCGACGCGCAGGAAAGCGATGCCGTACGCGCCGTCGTCGTGACGGGAGCGGAGGGAGCGTTCACCGGCGGCCAGGATCTCGGCGAGATGGCGAAGCCTCCCGCGGGCGCGGGCCCCGATCGCGGCTTCGGGCCGTTCATCGACCGCCTCACGCGCTTCGACAAGCCGCTGCTCGCCGCCGTGAACGGAGTGGGCGTCGGCATCGGCGTCACCCTGCTCCTGCACTGCGACATCGTCTACGTCGCCGAGGGCGCGCGGCTTCGCGCACCGTTCGTGACGCTCGGCGTGGTGCCCGAGGCGGGGAGCACCTTCCTGCTGCCGTACGTGATCGGCTGGCAGCGGGCCGCGGAGATCCTGTTCACCGCGGAGTGGATCGACGCGCGGCGCGCGGTCGAGCTCGGCCTCGCGTCGCGCGCGTGCGCCCCCGGCGAGCTGATGCCGGCGATCCGCGAACGCGCCGCCGCGATCGCGGCGAAGCCGCTCGGCGCGCTGCGACACACGAAGCGGCTGCTCCTCGCGACGCGTAACGACGCCGTGCGCGCGGCGCTCGGCCGCGAGCACCACGTCTTCGCGCAGCGCGTGGGAAGCCCCGAGAACCGCGAAGCGATCCGCGCGTTCTTCGAGAAGCGCCCGCCGGACTTCACGGGCGTCTCGCCCGAAGACCGCGGCCCGCGCGGCGGCAGCGCGGCATAGCGCCGCCCGGCGACGCGAAGCCGAGCGAAGGCCGCTGCCGGCGAGCGCGAGCGAGCCGTGCGGCGCAAACGAGCGCGGAGCGCCCGCGCAGAGACGCAAAGCCGGGCGAAGGCCGCTGCCGGCGGCGAGCTCGAGCGAGCCGTGCCGATCCGCCGGATTCAGCCTGCGACTTCGACGCGGCCGGCGTGCAGGAACCAGAGCTCGAAGCGCGGGTCCTTCTCGAGGCCGAGCGCCTCGCGGACGGCACGGACGTAGTGCGCGCCCTGCGCGGCGTAGCGCGCTGCGGCCTCGCGGATCTCGCCGTCGGTCTCGGTACGCCCGGTCTTGTAGTCGGCGACGACGGGATCGCCGGTCTCGGGGTCGAGATACACGAGATCGATTCGCCCCGAGACGTAGCCGGCCGGACCTGCGTCGCCGGCCCCGGGCGGGAGCAGCACGGAAAGCTCGCGCGCGACGACGTTCGGAGCGAGCCGCCGCAGGCGCGCGAGAAGGCCGCTCGAGACGAATCGGTCGGCGAGCTCACGCGCTCGCGCGCGCGCCTGATCGAGCGCGCCTTCGCCGAGCCCGCTGCCGCCCAGCGCGCGCTCCGCGGCCTCGCAGAGCAGGACGAGCGCCCGTTCCGGCTCCTCGGCCAGGTCGAGGCCTTCGAGCGCGTGGTGCAGCGCCGTTCCGACCGCGCTCGCGACCGGGTCGTACGCGCGCTGCTCGCCGCCTGGGCTCGCAATCGAGACCGGCACGAGGGCCGCAGCACCGTGCGCGCCGGGAACGCCGCCCGCACGCGCGTCCGTGCCGCACGCCCCGTCCGCCCCCGGCGTGGCCGGCGGCGACGCGCCCGCATCACGAACGCCCGCATCCTCACGCACCGAGGCCTCGCCGTCGCGGCCTCGATCGAGCAGCTCCTCGCTCCACTCGTGCGCGTCCTGCGTCACCGGCCCGCCGAAGCGGCGCGCCATGCGCGCGTGCGCACACGCCCGGTCGGCCGCGAGGCGCTGCGAGTCCGCTTCGGCGAGCGCCGCCCGCTCTGCGGGGCCCGGGCCGGCTCCCGCCCCGCTCGCTTCGCGCGCCGCACCCTCGTCGCGGCGCAGCGCGGGAGACACCCAGCGCGTTTCGTTCGCGTCGAAGCGATCGCCTCCGCTGACCGAGAGCTTTTCGAGCTCCTCGGAAAGCGGCGGCGCCCCGCCCGCGCGGCCTGCCAGGAGCGCCACGTGGCTCTTCAGAGCCGCGCTCCTGTTGCCCGGCTCCGGCCACAGCCCGGCGAGCACGAGCCGATCCTTCGCGCGAGTCATGGCGACGTAGAGCGTCCGCACGTGCTCGGCGGCGGCCGTGCGGTCTTCGAGCGCCTCGATCCCGAGGAAGCCGGGCGTTCGCTCGCCGAGCAGGCGCAGCTCGGTGCGACCGCCGGCGACGCCGGCGCGACCCGGCTCCTCGGCGGGCCGCCTGCCTCGCGGCTCACGGTGCAGCTCGACGACGTACGTGTGCACGAAGCCGAGGCCCTTCGCACCGTGGATCGACATCACCTGCACGACGTCGTCCGCGGTCTCGAGCGGCCGCGCCTCCTGCGCGTCCCGCCCTTCGCTCACGCTGCGCCGCAGGTGCCGCAGCAGCTCGAACGGATCGGCGCCTTCCGCGAGCGCGTCGCGGATCTCCCGGAAGAAGCGCTCGAGATTTGCGACGCGAAACGCTCCGAGCGGACGCGCGGCTTCGCTCGCCTCGAAGAGCAGGAAACGCCGCAGGCGCTCGACGAACACGTCGGACGACTCGCGCGCGAAGCTCTCGCGCAGCCGTCCGAGCGCCTCGAGCACGAACACGAGCGAGTGCTCCCATCCGCCGGCGATCTCGATCCCGGGGACCCCGGGCGCGACCGCCCTGGCCGCTGCGAAGACGGCGCGCCGCACGTCGTCGAGCGCCGGGTCGCCGCCGCCCGGGAGCCGCGCGACGAGCGACGGCAGACGTTCGCGCCAGAGAGGGAGCAGCGCCGCATCGGGAACGCCCGCGACCGAAGAGCGCAGCAGCGCGACGAACGCGAGCGCATCGCCCGGATCGACCACGCAGCGAACGAGACACAGAGCATCGACGATCTCGCGGCGCCGGTAGTACGAGCGGTCGCGTGCGACCGCGACCGGAACTCGCGCCTCGCGAAGCGCCGTCAGGTACTCGTCGATCTCGGTGAAGCTGCGGACGAGCACGCCCACGTCGCGCGGCGCGACGCCGTGCTCGCGCACGAGCGCGGCGACGTCCTGCGCCACCGCGCGCGCCTCGATCGCGGTCGCCTCGGATCTGCTCGTTCTCTTCTCGGGAGGAGGCCACGCGCACGACACCCAGTACTCGACGGTGGCGAAGCCATCGCCCGTGAAACCCCCCGCCGGCCGGTGTGCGAGCAGCGGCTGGAACGGCGGCTGAACGCCCGTCTCGGCGTGCATCGCCGGCTCGATCACGCGCTCGACTTCGTCGAGGATCGGCTGGACCGACCGGCGGTTCACGTAGAGGCGGCACACGCGCCCGCCCGCCGCGCGCACCTTCTCGACGAAGTCGTCGTACGCGCCGAGATCCGCGCCGCGCCAGCCATAGATCGACTGCTTGGGATCTCCGACGAGGAACAGGCCCGGCCGCTCGCCGGCGTCCTCCGCGAGCGCGAGCTTCTCGATCATCGCGCACTGCAGGCCGTCGGTGTCCTGGAACTCGTCGATGAGGAGCTGGTCGATCTGCGCGCGCTCGCGCGCGGCGACGTCGGGGCGCTCCGCGAGCAGCCGCGCCGCGCCGCGGAGCAGATCGTCGTACGAGACGATGCCGCGCGCCCGGACGGCCTCGGCCGCCTCGGCGAGCAGCGGCGCGAGCGCGCGGCGCGCGAGATCGAGCTTCCTTGCATCGAGGTCGCACAGATGCTCGAGCCGCGGGTGCAGCCGTCCGGCGAGAGGCTGGATTTCGGCGAGCGCGACCGGGCCGAGCGCCCTCTCTTCGCTCTGCGTGAAGTCCCCCTTCGCCCACTTGGCGAGCCGCCCGAGACAGGGCTCGACCGTACTGGCCAGCACCTCCTGCAACGCTTCGATGCCGGCCACGCCGCCTGCCACGGGCTCGCGCAGCCGGTTGCACGCCTCACCCGCCGTCGCGACGAGCTCGCCCGCGGACCGGGTCTTCGAATTCCCGGCGAGGCTGCTCCCGGCGAGGGCGCAGAGCCTCTCGAGCCCCCCGGCGATCTCGTGCCGCAGCTCCTCGATGCGCTCGGCCTCGAACGGATCCTCGCCGAGCCGCGCGGCCGGCGTCGCCGAGCGCACGAGCGCGAGCAGCTCGTCCTCGAGCGTTGCCGCCGTGACGCCGCGCGCCGCGAGGCCGAGAAGGACCGGGTCACCGGGATCGCCGTACGCCTCGCGAAGCCTCGCCTCGAGGATCTCGCGAACGACCTGCGCCGCCGCGAGGCCGTCGGGGTCGATCTCGAACGCGGGGTGCAAGCCGGCCTCGAGCGGGTGCGTCGCGAGCAGCCGCCGTGCGAACGCGTGGATCGTGCGGACGACGAGGCGATCGAGCGCGCTCGCGAGGGCCTTCGCACGCGTGCGGCGATCGCTCGCGTCGAGCGCGAGCGCGCGCAGATCGATCCCGTCCTTCTCCGCGAGCTCGTCGGGCGCCGCGCCGCTGGCGATCTTCGCGAACGTCGCGCCGACGCGCTTCGCCATCTCGGCCGCAGCCGTCTCGGTGAACGTGATCGCGACCATCCGCTGCAGGACGCGCGCCGCGACGCGGTCGGACTCGCGCGCCGCGGCGTCCCCGCTCGCGGCGAGATGCGCCGCCGCTCGCGCCCAGCCCTCTCCGAGCGCCCACGCGACGACGCGCGCGACGAGCGCGGTCGTCTTGCCCGTCCCGGCGCCGGCCTCGAGCACGACCGGCTGGCCAAAGCACGTCTGCGCGAGAAGCCGCGCCGCGGCGTCCTCGGCGACGAGCTCCTCGCGCGGTCGGCGCGGCGCGTCGCCGCTCATCGGCCCCTCGCTGCAACGTTCGAACGGCCAGCGCGGCGATTCACGCCCGGTCCTCCTCGTCCGCTGCGCCGGCGGCCGCCGGCATCGAGAACGCGGCGCGCGCCGCAGCGAGCGCCGCAGCGGCCGGCCCCGCCTCACCGCCGCGCGCCTTCGCCCAGCGCTTCATCCGCTGACGCGCTCCGGTGTCGCCGTGGCTGCACGCCTCGGAGAGCTCACAGGTCCGGCACGGGCTCTTGCTCTCGTTCACCCCGTCGGGCAGCACGAGCCTCGGCACGAAGCTCCCGCGGTCCCACGCCGCGAGGAGCGTGCGAGCCGTCTCCTCGAAGATCCTCGTGACGTCGGGATCCGCCGGGCCGATCGAAGCGAGCCGGCACTCGGGGGCTCGCTCACGGTCGGCGAAGAGGTACGCGCCCTCGCCGCCGGTCGCGAGCGCGTAGACGGCGGCCTGCAGGAGCGTTCCCTTCGCGATCCGCGCGAGCAGGTGCGCGCGCTGCGTCTTCGAGACCTTCGCATTCGTGTACGAGCGGCCCGCCTTGAGGTCGACGAGCCGCAGCCCGGTCGCCGCTTGCTCGACGAGATCCGCGCGGAAGCGAATCTCGCGTTCGGCGCCGCCGCCGTCGCGAAGCCGAAGCGCCCCGTCGAGCTCTGCACCGAAGAGCGCGGGAGCGCCGTGTGCGGGTCTCCAGATCTGCTCGAAGACCTCGCGCGCGAGCCGCTCCGTGCGCTCGGCCAGAACGCGAGCCAGGCCCGGAGCGAAGAGGCCCTGCTCTGTGAGAACGTGGTCGGCCCGCTCGCGAACCACATCGCGCAGCTCGGCGTCGGGTGGCCAGGGCACCTTCCGGCTGCCCCGGGCGAGCGCGGCGTCGAGCGAGCGGTCGGGCGGCGAGATCGCTGCATCGACGATCGCTGCGATGCTCTCGTGCAGGACGCTTCCCAGCGCGAGCGCATCGACGGCCGGGAGCTCCGCGAGCGCGTCGGGTGCGGGCTCGAGGTGAAGGACCCTGGAGAGGAATGCTCGCCACGGACAGAGCGCCACGTCCTCGAGCGTCGTCACGGCGAGCGCGGCCTCGCGCAGCCCGCCCTCGCCACGCTCGCCGACGAAGCCGAGGCCCGGACCGAGCTGCTCGCGCGCGGCGCCGCGCGGCTCGAGCATCTCGAGCGCCGCGCTTCGCCCGCGCGCCACGGCCGCGACGTCGACCGCTTCGCCGGCGGCCCCTTGCGACACGGCCTCGGCGAGCGCGAGCGGCAGAATGCTCGTCACGGCGTCGCGGCCCGCGTGCAGGCCGGCCAGCACGAGGTGCTCGGCGGCGGGACGCGGACCCGCATCGTCCCCCCCCCCCGACCCGTCGCCGGCCGCTCCCGCCGCGGGGCCCGCGCCGGCGGACGGGGCGCCGTCGCCGGCGGCGCGCGACCCGAGCGCCGGGGGCCCAGCGGGGCCAGGCGCACCCGCAT
>JAYRMX010000387.1:0-4938 GCA_041912475.1 Myxococcota bacterium | reverse complement strand
TCGAGCTCCTCGAAGACAAGAGCTGAGGAGGCCGATCCATGCGCGATCTCTACAACCTCTTCGAGAAGCCGAAGGATCCGCTCGCCTTCAACGCCATCCGCATCGCGATCGCTTCGCCGGAGAAGATCCGCGAGTGGTCGTTCGGCGAGGTGAAGAAGCCCGAGACGATCAACTACCGGACATTCAAGCCCGAACGCGATGGGCTGTTCTGCGCCAAGATCTTCGGCCCGGTCAAGGACTACGAGTGCAACTGCGGCAAGTACAAGCGCATGAAGCACCGCGGCGTGGTCTGCGAGAAGTGCGGCGTCGAGGTGATCCAGTCGAAGGTGCGGCGCGAGCGGATGGGGCACATCACGCTCGCGACGCCGGTGGCTCACATCTGGTTCCTGAAGTCGCTGCCGTCGCGAATCGGCAACATTCTCGAGGTGTCGCTGCGCGACCTCGAGAAGGTGCTCTACTTCGAAGCGTACGTCGTCACCGACCCGAAGGACACGTCGCTGCGCTTCGGCGAGCTGCTCTCCGACGAGCGGCTCATCGAAGTCAAGGAGCAGTTCGGGCGCGACACGTTCTCGTACGGCATCGGCGCCGAGGCGATCCGCGAGATGCTGAGCCGGATCGACGTCGAGAAGGAGTGCCAGGCGCTCCGCGGCGAGATGAAGGAGGCGACGTCCGAGGCCAAGCGCAAGAAGCTCGCCAAGCGCCTCAAGGTGCTCGACGCCTTCCGCGAGTCGGGAAACAAGCCCGAGCACATGATCCTCGAGGTGATCCCGGTGCTCCCGCCGGACCTGCGGCCGCTCGTGCCGCTCGACGGCGGCCGCTTCGCGACCAGCGACCTGAACGACCTGTATCGCCGCGTGATCAACCGGAACAACCGCCTGAAGCGCCTGCAGGAGCTGAACGCTCCGGAGGTGATCATCCGCAACGAGAAGCGGATGCTGCAGGAGGCCGTCGACGCGCTCTTCGACAACGGGCGCCGCGGCCGCGTGATCACCGGGCCGAGCAAGCGGCCGCTCAAGTCGCTCTCCGACATGCTGAAGGGCAAGTCGGGCCGCTTCCGGCAGAACCTGCTCGGCAAGCGTGTCGACTACTCCGGCCGCTCGGTGATCGTCGTCGGGCCCGAGCTGCGGCTGCACCAGTGCGGCCTGCCGAGCCGCATGGCGATCGAGCTGTTCAAGCCGTTCATCTACTCGACGCTCGAGCAGCAGGGCTTCGTGACGACGATCAAGGCCGCGAAGAAGATGGTCGAGAAGGAGCGGCCCGAGGTCTGGGACATCCTGGCGGAGGTGATCCAGGAGCACCCCGTCATGCTGAACCGGGCGCCGACGCTCCACCGTCTCGGCATCCAGGCCTTCGAGCCGATGCTGATCGACGGCAAGGCGATCCAGCTCCACCCGCTCGTGTGCGCGGCGTTCAACGCCGACTTCGACGGCGACCAGATGGCGGTCCACGTCCCGCTCTCGGTCGAGGCGCAGATCGAAGCGCGCGTGCTGATGATGTCGACCAACAACATCCTCTCGCCCGCGACCGGCCGGCCGATCATCGGCCCGACGCAGGACATCGTCCTCGGGTCGTACTACATGACCCGCGAGCGGCCCGGAGCGGCCGGCGAGGGGCGGCGGTTCGCGAGCCCCGAAGAGGTTCGCGTCGCGTACGACGCCGGCGCGATCGACCTGCAGGCGGCGATCAAGGTGCGCATGAACGGGCAGATCGTCGACACGACGACCGGGCGCGTGCTGCTGCGCGAGATCGTCCCGGCGCAGATTCCGTTCGAAATCCTCAACAAGGTGATGGACAAGAAGGCGCTGGGCGAGCTGATCGACCAGACGTACCGGCGCCTCGGCAGCAAGGCGACCGTGATCCTCGCCGACCGCCTGCGGACGCTCGGCTACCAGCACGCGACGGCCGCCGGCATCTCGATCTGCGTCGACGACATGCAGATCCCGAGCGACAAGGAGCGCTTCGTCGACCAGGCGCAGCAGCAGGTCCACCAGATCGAGCAGCAGTATCAAGAAGGCCTCATCACCGACGGTGAGCGTTACAACAAGGTGATCGACATCTGGGCGCAGACGACCGAGCAGGTCGCCCGGCAGATGCTCGAGCGGCTCGGCACCGACGTGGTGAACGACGAGCAGGGCCACGAGGTCGAGGTGCCGAGCTTCAACTCGATCTACATGATGGCCGACTCGGGCGCGCGCGGGTCGGCGCAGCAGATCCGCCAGCTCGCCGGAATGCGCGGCCTCATGGCGAAGCCGTCGGGCGAGATCATCGAGACGCCGATCACGTCGAACTTCCGCGAAGGCCTCTCGGTGCTCCAGTACTTCATCTCGACGCACGGCGCGCGCAAAGGCCTCGCCGACACCGCGCTCAAGACCGCCAACTCGGGCTACCTCACGCGACGCCTCGTCGACGTGGCGCAGGACATGATCGTTCGCGGCGTCGACTGCGGAACGAAGGACGGAATCGAGATGGGGCCGCTCGTCGAGGGCGGTGAGATCATCGAAGCGATCGGAGAGCGCATCCTCGGGCGGACGGCGCTCGACGACGTCCTCGACCCGATCACGGGCGAGGTGCTGGTGCCGGCCGGCGCCGAGATCGACGAAGACCGGGTGCGCAAGATCGAGGACGCGGGCATCGAACGGGTCGTGATCCGCTCGGGCCTCACGTGCGCCGCGCCGCGCGGCATCTGCGTGAAGTGCTACGGCCGCGACCTCGCGCGCGGAACGCTCGTCAACCTCGGCGAGGCGGTCGGCGTGATCGCCGCGCAGTCGATCGGCGAGCCGGGAACGCAGCTCACGATGCGGACCTTCCACATCGGAGGCGCCGCGACCCGGCGCGCCGAGCAGTCGAGCGCCGAGGCGACGAGCGAGGGGCGCGTGCATTACCACGCGGTCCGCACCGTCGAGGACCGCACCGGCCGCCGGATCGCGATGAACCGCAACGGTGAGATCGCCGTGATCGACGCGACCGGGCGCGAGCGCGAACGACACCCCGTGGTGTATGGCGCGCACGTCATCGTCGCCGACGGCGAGAACGTGAAGCCTGGCGCCGTGCTGCTCGAGTGGGACCCGTTCGCCAACCCGATCCTCTCGGAGGTCGCCGGCCAGATCAAGTTCGGCGACATCATCGAAGGCGTGACGATGGCGGAGCAGGTCGACGAGTTCACCGGCATGTCGTCGAAGGTGGTGACGGAGTCGAAGGACCCCGACATGCGCCCGCGAATCTCGGTGAAGGACGAAGGCGGCAAGACGATCGCGCGAAGCCTGCTTCCGGTCGGCGCGTACCTCGCGGTCGCCGAGGGCGAAGAGGTGAAGGCCGGCGACGTCGTCGCGAAGATCCCGCGCGAGACGACCAAGACGAAGGACATCACGGGTGGTTTGCCGCGTGTCGCCGAGCTGTTCGAGGCGCGCAAGCCGAAGGAGTACGCGATCGTCAGCGAGATCGAAGGGACCGTGTCGTTCGGCAGCGACGCGCGCGGCAAGCGCCGCGTGCTGGTGACGCCCGAGGGCGGCGAGCCGCGCGAGTACCTGATTCCGAAGGGCAAGCACGTGAGCGTCCACGAGGGCGACCACGTTCGCGCGGGCGAGGCGCTCATGGACGGGTCGTCGAACCCGCACGACATCCTGCGGATCAAGGGCGAGAAGGAGCTCGCGAAGTACCTCGTCGACGAGGTGCAGGAGGTCTACCGCCTGCAGGGCGTGAAGATCAACGACAAGCACATCGAGGTGATCGTCCGCCAGATGCTGCGCCGCGTGCGGGTCAAGGACGTGGGCGACACCGACTTCCTGGTGGGCGAGCAGGTCGAGCGGACGGTCTTCGACGAGGCGAACAGCCGGATGGAGTCCGAGGGCAAGGAGAAAGCGACCTGCGAGCCGCTCCTGCTCGGGATCACCAAGGCGTCGCTCTCGACCGAGTCGTTCATCTCGGCGGCGTCGTTCCAGGAGACGACCAAGGTCCTCACCGAGGCCGCGATCTGGGGCAAGACCGACCACCTCAACGGGCTCAAGGAGAACGTGATCATGGGCCGGCTGATCCCGGCCGGGACCGGGCTCGCCCGGTACAAGAACATCGGGATCCAGATCGAGGCCCCCGAAGGCGCGTTCGACGCGAGCGACGAGGAGGAGGCTGCGCCGGCTGCGGCGCAGGCGGCCCCGGAGGCCGGGGGGATTCTCGCCTCGCCGGCCGGATCCCCGGAGGGGATCGAGAGCTGACGCGGGGGGCCCTCGAAGGGGCGTCTAGGGCACCCAAGCCCGGACGTTGACAGGATTTTTGGGGTCGGTATCCTGCCCCGGCTTTTCCGGGTCCCACGCTCTCGCGGCTCGCCCCGGGTGCACGTTGGCCGCCGGGGCCTCGCTCGTGCGATTCCCCTACGCCTGTGCCCCGCGCTCGGACGGTCGTAGGGCGCGTGCGCGCCGGGTTCGTTTCTTCGCTCTTTGGGAGTCGTCATGCCTACCGTGCAGCAGCTCGTGCGCCTCGGTCGTGCGCGCAATCGCAAGAAGTCGAAGGCGCCGGACCTCGCGGCCTCTCCGCAGCGGCGCGGGGTGTGCCTGCGCGTATTCACGGCGACGCCCAAGAAGCCGAACTCGGCGCTGCGCAAGGTCGCGCGCGTTCGGCTCACGAACGGTCACGAGGTGAACGCGTACATCCCGGGCGAGGGCCACCAGTTGCAGGAGCACTCCGTCGTGCTCGTGCGCGGCGGCCGCGTGAAGGATCTTCCCGGCGTCCGCTACCACATCGTGCGCGGCACGCTGGACTCGACCGGCGTCACGAACCGGCATCAGAGCCGGTCGAAGTACGGAGCGAAGCGGCCCAAGTGAGAGTTCGAGCCGGGGGGCGCGGGGGGGGGGGGGTGCGCGGGGGGCCGCCCGGGCCCGGTTGGGGGGGGGGGGCCCCCCGGGGGGGGCCGGGGGGCCCAGGGGCCCACGCCGCCAGGGGGGGGGG
>JAYRMX010000386.1:0-14780 GCA_041912475.1 Myxococcota bacterium | reverse complement strand
AGGAGCTCGCGCTCGCGGCGGCGATCGGCCTCGCCGGCCGCGCGGATGCGGCGCTGCTCGCGGCCGGAACCGACGGAACCGACGGCCCCACCGACGCGGCCGGAGCGTTCGCCGATGGCGGAACGCTCGCGCGGGGGGCCGCCCGAGGCGCCCGGGCGGCCGACGCCCGCGCTCGCAGCGACGCCGACGGAGTCGTCGACGTCGAGGGAGGCCTGCGGCGGACGGGACCGACCGGCACCAACGTGATGGACCTCGTCTTCCTATTGCTCGATCCCCCCTTTTCCTGTCCCGCGCCGACCGTGTAGCCTCCTCGCCCGACGGCGGGTGCGATGGGCGGGGGATGTGCCGACCCGGGCTGCCCGGCCGGAACCGGAAGGGAGGACTCGTGATGCAGATCTGGAGCCGGCGCTGCGCCCGTGGCGCCTTCGCCGCCGCGCTGGCGGCCGTACTCGCGGCCTTCGCCGTCGCCCCGGCGTCGGCCGAGGAAGCCAAGACCGAGCGCTCGAACGGCCGCGTCGTTTCGTACGACAAGGACAAGGCGACGCTCACGATCAAGGACAAGGGCAAGGAGATGTCGTTCCACGTGACGGCCGAGGGCTCGGTGCTGACGCGCACCACCGTCACGCAGAACGCACGGCCCGCGAAGCTCGACGACATCAAGCCCAACGCCGTCGTCGTCGTCTACTGGCGCCAGAACGCGAGCAACCCGGACCAGAAGGACGCTCGCAAGATCGACATGCCCAACATTCCCGAGGGCATGGAGCCCGAAGAGGGCGAGTAGCGCAGAGCCTCTCGCGGGCGCGGCGGCGTCGCCGCCGCGCCCGCCCACCCCTCGCGCTCGCGGCGTCAGGAGGTCCGGGTGCCGGTCGACGCAGCGCAGTTCAAGCACGCGCTGCGCCGCTGGGCGAGCGGCGTCACGATCGTGACGGCCCGCGCCGGCGAGACGATCCACGGCATGACCGTCTCGGCCTTCTCGAGCGTCTCGCTCGATCCGCCGCTGGTGCTGGTCTGCGCCGACCGGGCGTCGAACACGCACGGCGTCATCGCCGACGGCCGCGTGTTCGCGGCGAACATCCTCGCGCAGGGCCAGGAGGCGCTCTCGCACCGCTTCGCGTCGCAGGCCGACGAGTGGCGGCGCTTCGAAGGGATCGCGTGGACGAGCGGCGTGACGGGAGCCCCGATCCTTCCGGGAGCGCTCGCGGTCGTCGAGTGTCGCGTCGTCGCGGGCCACGAGGCGGGCGATCACGTGATCTACGTCGGCGAGGTCGAGGCGGTTCGCCTCGGCGAGGCGGAGCCGCTCGTCTGGTACGGCGGCAGCTACCGGAGGCTCGCGGGATGACGCTCGACCCGGTCTCGATGTTCCGCCTCGACGGCCGCGTCGCGATCGTGACGGGCGCGTCTTCGGGACTCGGCGCGAGCTTCGCGCGCGGGCTCGCCGCGGCCGGCGCACGCGTCGTCCTCGCGGCCCGCAGGGCCGAGCGGCTCGAAGCGCTCGCGGCCGAGATCGAGCGCGCGGGCGGCGAGGCGCTCGCCGTCGTGTGCGACGTGTCGCGCGAGGCCGACGTCGACGGCCTCGTCGCCGCCGCGACCGCGCGCTTCGGTCGCATCGACGTGCTCGTGAACAACGCGGGCGCGACGCACATCGGGCCGGCCGAGGACGAGGATCCGGCGCGCTTCCGCGAGATCCTCGACGTCGACCTCGCGGGCGTCTTCCTGTGCGCGCAGCGCGCGGGTCGCGTGATGCTCGGCGCGGGCCGCGGGTCGATCGTGAACGTCGCGTCGGTGCTCGGCCTCGTCGGCAGCGGGCAGATCAAGCAGGCCGGCTACTGCGCGGCGAAGGGCGGCGTCGTGAACCTCACCCGCGAGCTCGCGGCGCAGTGGGCGCGACGCGGCGTGCGCGTGAACGCGATCGCGCCCGGCTTCTTCGCGAGCGAGATGACGGCCGACATGTTCGCCGACGCGCGGTCGCAGAAGTGGATCCGGAGCCGCGACCCGATGGGCCGCCCCGGCCGCGACGACGAGCTCGTCGGCCCGCTGCTCTTCCTCGCGTCCGACGCGTCGAGCTACGTCACCGGCCAGACGCTCGCGGTCGATGGGGGCTGGACGAGCGTGTGAGGAAGGCGAGGGAAGGCTGCAGGCCGGGGCGGCGCGGCAGCGATTGACAGGAGGTCACTAGAGACTACCGTCGCGGTATGCGCGCGGTCGGGATCAAGCAGCTCAAGGCGCGGCTCTCCGAGTATCTGCGGCTCGTGAAGTCCGGCGAGACGGTCCTCGTCACCGAGCGCGAAGCCGTGATCGCGGAGCTGCGGCCCGCACGGCGCCAGCCGATGCCTTCCGAGTCGCCGGAGGACGTGCTCGATGCCCTCTGCGAAGCCGGTGAAGTCACGCGGGCGAGCGCACCGAAGCGGGGCTGGACCTGGAAGCCCCGGGGGCTCGGTCTCGCTCCCGGGAGCGCAGCGGCTCTGCTCGACGACCTGCGCGCGGATCGGTAGCCGGCGTGGCGGAGCCGGTGCTCTACCTCGACACCTCTGCCGTTCTGCGCGCGGTCCTCGAGACCGGGGTGTCGCCGGAGATCGAGGAGCGCCTCGCGCGCGCATCGCTCCTCATCACCTCGCGGCTCTCGCTCGTGGAGTCCGCGCGCGTGATGCTGCGGCTGCGGCGTGAGGGGCGGGCTCCAGAATCCGCGCTCGCCGATGCGGAGCGGGAGATCGCGGGCCTGTTCCGGCGCTGCGAGATCTTCGAGCTGTCGCCCGGCGTATGCGATCTCGCACAGCAGGTCGCACCGGGCCATGCGCTGCGCGCCCTCGACGCCCTGCACGTTGCGACCTTCGTGCTCGCGCGCAGGCGGCTCCGAACGCTCGAGCTGCTCACCGCCGACGAGCGGATGCGGGTCGCGGTCTCGGGCGCGTAGGCCCGTCGCGGGGGGCCCGGTGGTGCGGCAGAGAGGACTCGAACCTCCACGACCTTGCGGCCGCCAGCCCCTCAAGCTGGTGCGTCTACCAATTCCGCCACTGCCGCACGCAGGCACCGAAGCGGGCAAGAAAATACCGGATGCGCGGCCGCACCGGAAGGGCGCCGGATCAGCGCGACGGCTTCTTCCCGGGCTTCTTCGCAGGCGCCTGCGCCTTCGCGGGCGGCTCTCCGGCCCTGGGCTCGGGCGCCGCAGCAGTCGGCTCGGGAGCAGCGCTCGCGGCCGGCGCCTCCGCGGCCGGCGAGGACTGCCCGGGCGAAGCGGCGCTCGGAGCGGTCGGCTCGGCCGGAGCTTTGGGCGTCACCTCTTCGAAGGCCCCGCCCGCAGGCGCAGGCGTCTCGGCCGGCGCCGGGCTCTCGCCGAAGACGCTTCCGCGGCGTCCGGACCCGAGGACGGCGAGCGAGAGGCTCGTCGCGAAGAAGACGACGGCCGCGCCGGTGGTGAGCCGGCTGAGGAAGTTGCCGGCGCCGCGGCTTCCGAAGACCGTCGAGCTCCCGCCGCCGCCGAACACGGCGCCGATCTCGGCGCCCTTGCCGCGCTGGAGCAGCACGGCCCCGATCAGGACGAGGCACACGAGCACGTGGACGATGGTGAGGAACAGGGTCACTTCGACTCCTCCGGCGGGGCGAAGCGAACGATCTTCGCGAAGCTCTCGGGATCGAGGCTGGCGCCGCCCACGAGCGCACCGTCGACGTCGGGCTGCGCCATCAGCGCGTACACGTTGTCGGGCTTCACCGATCCCCCGTACTGGATCCGGATGCTCCGCGCCCCGTCGCCGAACCGCTTCGCGAGGCACTCGCGAACGACGGCGTGCATCTGCTGCGCGTCGTCCGGGCTCGCCGTGCGGCCCGTCCCGATCGCCCAGATCGGCTCGTAGGCGACGACGATCTCGGACGCCTTCTCGACCGGAACGGTCGCGAGGCTCTTCTCGACCTGCTCGCCGACGCGGTCGAAGGCCCGGCCCTCCTCGCGTTCGGCGAGCGACTCGCCGACGCACACGATCGGCCGGATGCCGTGGCGAAGGAGCGTCGCGGCCTTGCCCGCGACCTCGGCGTCGGTCTCGCCGCACAGCGTTCGCCGCTCGCTGTGACCGACGATCGCGTACGCGCAGCCGAGATCCTCGAGCATCGTCGCCGAGATCTCTCCGGTGAACGCGCCGAAGCGCTCGGCGTGGCAGTCCTGCGCCGCGAGCGCGATGCCCGAGCCGGCGAGAGCATCGCCGACGCGGTCGAGCGCCGTGAAGGGCGGGGCGAGAACGATCTCGACGCCGTCGAGGCCGCGCACGAGCGGAAGGAACGCCTCGACGAAGGCGAGCGCCTCGCCGGCCGTCTTGTGCATCTTCCAGTTCGCCGCCATCAGCGGGATGCGCACGATCCCTCCAGCGCCGCGACGCCCGGGAGCGTGAGGCCCTGCACGTACTCGAGCGAGGCGCCGCCGCCCGTCGAGAGGTGCGTGATCTTCGACGCGACGCCGGCGCGATTGACCGCAGCGAGCGAATCGCCGCCGCCCACGACCGAGATCGCGGCCGACTCGGCGACGGCGCTCGCGATGGCGCGCGTTCCCTGCGAGAACTCCTCGATCTCGAACACGCCCATCGGACCGTTCCAGAAGATCGTCGCCGCGCGGCGCGCCTCGGCGGCGTAGAGCGCCGCGGTCTCGGGGCCGATGTCGACGCCCATCCAGCCGTCGGGGATCTGCTTCACGACCTGCGTGGGGGCGCCGGCCTCGATCTTCTGCGCGACGACGTGGTCGACCGGCAGCAGGACACGGTGGCCGGCCGCCTGCGCGGCGTCGAGGACGCGGCGCGCGTCGGAGGTGCGATCGGCCTCGACGAGCGAGGCGCCGGTCGGCTCGCCCTTGCAACGCAGGAACGTGTAGGCCATCGCGCCGCCCACCGCGAGCACGTCCGCACGCCGCGCCAGCGCCTCGAGGACGGCGAGCTTGTCCGAGACCTTTGCGCCGCCGAGCAGGCACAGCAGCGGGCGCCGCGGCTCGAGCACGACGCGAAGGTGCGCGAGCTCGACGTTCATGAGGTCGCCCGCGGCGCGCAGCGGGACGAGCGCCACCATGCCGGCGGTCGACGCGTGCGCGCGGTGTGCGGTTCCGAAGGCGTCGTTCACGTAGGCGTCGGCGAGGCGCGCGAGCGCCTGCGCGAAGGCCGGGTCGTTCTTCTCCTCGCCGGCGTGGTAGCGGAGGTTCTCGAGCAGGCACACGCCGCCCTCGGGAAGCGCCGCCACGGCGCGCTCGGCCGCGTCGCCGATGCAGTCGCCGGCGAAGCTCACCGGCCGGCCGAGCAGCTCGGAAAGGCGCCCGGCCACCGGCCGCAGCGACGCGGCCGGGTCGGGCTTGCCCTTGGGCCTCCCGAGATGCGAGGCCACGACCACACGCGCGCCGGCGTCGCACAGCCGCCGAAGCGTCGGCAGCGAGGCGCGGATCCGCGTGTCGTCGCCGACGACGCCGCCCTTCACGGGGACGTTCAGGTCCGCGCGCACGAAGACGCGCTTTCCCGCGACGCCGCCCGGCTCCGCGAGCAGCGACGAGAGGTCGCGTACCGCCACGGCGCTACTTCCCGAGCAGCAGCGCGAGGTCGACCACGCGCTTCGAGTATCCCCACTCGTTGTCGTACCACGAGAGGATCTTCGCGAAGTTGCCGCCCATCACCTTCGTGCTCGCCGCGTCGAGGATCGACGAGTGCGGGTTGCCGCGGAAGTCGATCGAGACGAGCGGCTCGTCGCAGTACTCGAGGATCCCCTTCATCGGGCCGTCGGCGGCGGCCTTCATCGCGGCGTTGATCGCCTTCGCGTCGGTCTGCTTCGCGAGCTCGACCGAGAGGTCGACCACCGAGACGTCCGAGGTCGGGACGCGCATCGCATAGCCGTCGAGCTTGCCGGCGAGATCGGGCAGGACGAGGCCGATCGCCTTCGCCGCGCCGGTGCTGGTCGGGATCATCGAGACGCCGGCCGCGCGCGCGCGGCGAAGGTCCGTGTGCGGGAAGTCGAGCGTCACCTGGTCGTTCGTGTAGGCGTGGGTCGTCGTCATCCAGCCGCGGACGACGCCGAACGAGTCGTTCAGCACCTTCGCGACCGGAGCGAGACAGTTGGTCGTGCACGAGGCGTTCGACACGATGCGGTGCTTCGACGGGTCGTACGCGTCGGTGTTGACGCCGAGGACGATCGTGACGTCGGGGTCGGTCGCGGGGGCCGAGATGAGGACGCGCTCGGCGCCGGCGGCGAGGTGCTTCGCCGCGCCGTCACGCGAGGTGAAGTGCCCCGTCGACTCGATCACGACCTTCGCGCCCACCGCCTTCCACGGCAGCTTCGCAGGGTCCTTCTCCGCCGTCACCGGAATGCGCTTGCCGTCGACGACGATCGCGTTCTCCGCCGCCTCGACCTGCCCGGGGAAGGGGCCGTGGACCGAGTCCCACTTCAGCAGGTGAGCGAGGGTCTTGGCGTCCGTCAGGTCGTTGATGCCGACGAACTCGAGAGCGGTGCCGCGGGCCGCACGCAGGGCGAGGCGCCCGATGCGGCCGAAGCCGTTGATGCCGACGCGCATGGATCGTTCCTCCGGGATTCGAGCCCGCGCAGGGTACCGGACGCGGCGGGCGGAACCAAGACGCTAACCCGGCGCCGCCGCACGCGCCGGCACGCGCCGTGCGGCGCCCCGGTGCAGCCGCGGGCCGCCGTCCCCGTCCCTGCGCCGGCTGCACTAGCTTTCGCGCAGCGGGGGAGACGTGATCGTCGGCAGCGGCATCGACGTGATCGAGATTTCGCGAGTCGCCCGGGCCCTCGCGCGTCATCGGGGCCGCTTCGCCGCGCGCGTCTTCACCGACCGCGAGCGCGCCGCCTGCGAGCGCTTCGCACGGCCCGCCTCGCACTTTGCGCTGCGCTTCGCCGCCAAAGAGGCGCTCATGAAGGCGGTGGGCACGGGCTGGGCGCACGGCGTCCGCTGGGCCGACATCGAGGTGATCGCCGGGGCCGGCGGCGCCCGCGCGGAGCTGCAGCTCCATGGCCGGGTCGCCGAGCTCGCCGCCGCGCGCGGGGCGGCGCGTCTTCACCTCGCGCTCTCGCGGAGCCGGACCCATGCGCTCGCGGTCGTGCTGTGCGAGGGCGCCGGCTCGTGAAGACGCCGCGTTCCGGCGCGCGCCCGTGCGTTCGGGTCTGCCGCGGCGGCGCGCTCACGCCCGGGCATCGGCCGCGGCGGCACGCGGCGTGCGCCTCGCGCGCGGAGCCGGCGCTGCGACGGCGGCCGGCATGACGCGCACGCTCGTCTACGCCGAGGTCCCCGGCTTCTACGCGGCGGCGGAGCGCGCGGCCGACGCCGCGCTCGCGGAGCGGCCGGTGATCGTCGGCGGAGATCCCCGCAAACGCGGCCTCGTTCAGGCGGCCACGGTCGACGCGATCGCCGCGGGCGTGCGCGAGGGGATGCCGGTCGTCGAGGCGCTCGAACGCTGCCCGCGCGCGCGGGCCCTTCGCACGCGGATGGCCTTCTACCGCGAGGTGGCCGTCCGGCTGCGCGCGAGCCTTCGCCGCGTGGTGACGGCGCTCGAACCGCACGGGGTCGAGGCCGTGTTCGCCGACGTGACCGAGCGCCCCGAGCCCGTCGAGGTGCTGGCGCGTGCGCTTCGCGAGGCGGCGCGCGCCGATCTTCGGCTACCGCTTCGCGTCGGGATCGCGCCGGTTCGAATGCTCGCGATGCTCGCCGCCGCCGAGTCGGGGCCGGACGGCATCCGGCGCGTGCTCCCCGGAGAGGAGAGCGCCTTCCTCGCGCCGCTCGCCGTTGCACGGCTGCCGTTCATCGGGCCCAACGCCGAGCTTCGCCTCGCGCAGGCGGGAGCGAGGACGGTGGGCGAGGCGCTCGCGCTCGGCGAGGCGGCCCTCGAGGAGCGAATCGGCAACCGCGCGCGCGAGCTCGCCGACCTCGCCGGGGGGCGGGGCGCTTCGCGCGTTCGCGCCGAGCGCGCGCCGAGCAGCGTCGGGCAGGAGGTGACGCTCGACGCGCCGGTCCGATCGGCCGCGCGGGTGCGCGAAGAGCTGGGAAGGCTCGCGTCGAGCCTCGAGGTCCTGCTGCGCGCGCAGGGGCTCGCCGCGCGCCACATCACGCTCAAGCTCCGCTACGACGAGGCGCGAACCGTGACGCGGAGCCAGACGCTGCGGCGCGGCCTCGCGCAGCGCCACGAGATCGAGGCCGCCGCCGCCGATCTGCTCGCCCGCACGGACGCGGCGGATCGCCCCGTCCGGCTCGTCGGCGTGGTTCTCGGCCGCCTCGCGAGGAGCCGCCGCGACGTCCGCCAGCTCGACCTCTTCGCCGAGAAGGGCTGACCGGGGGGCGGATCGAGCCGGCTCGCGCGCGGCGCTCCCCGGCGCAGCGGCAGGCCCTGCGCACCGCCGCGCTAAAGCGCCCGCCGCTGCTCGCCGAACCGCCGGGTAGCCGCAGCGGCGGCGAGGGGGCGGGATGCAGCGTCCGGCGCGCGAGAGGAGAAAGTACCCGCGCATCGAGACCTCTCAGATGGTCGCGGTGGCGCGGGTCGAGGAGGCGAGGCGGCTCGCACACGGCCGCGATCTATCGGCCGGCGGCATCCGGTTCGAGCTCGTGAGTGCGGAGATCGAGGTCGGGGAGCTTCTGAGCGTCACCTTTACCGTCGACGGCGAGACGCTGTGCGCGCTCGGCCGGGTCGCATGGGCGACGGAGATCGACGCCTTCACGAGCGACGTCGGCCTCGAGTTCGTCGAGGTCGAGCCGCGCGCGTCGGAGCTGCTCGGCAAGCTCGACGCGGCCTGATCCGGGCGTTCTCCTTCCCGCGGGGAAGGAAGGCTGCTTGACATCCCAGTCGACCGGGTGCGACGGTCTGCCTCCATGGCCGACTTCCACCAGGGCGGCGTCATCACGACGCTCCACCGGCTGGGCCGAACCGACGTCGGCCGCCTCGAACGGGAGCTCGTCTCGTACGCCGACACGCGCCCCATCGCGCTCGTTCTTCCCTGCCTGTACTCGGAGCTCAAGGACGTCGCGCTCAAGGGCATCATCGAGACCCTCGAGCGCGTTCCCTACCTGCGCCAGGTCGTCGTGAGCGTCTCGGGCACGGCACGCCGCGACGAGTTCGAGGAGCTCTGTCACGCGTTCGCCGGCGTGAGGACGCTCAACGGCGAGCGGGCGACGCTGGTCTGGAACGGCGGTCCGCGGCTCCAGCGCCTGTACGGGCGGCTGCGCGAGGAAGACCTCGACCCCGGCGGCGAGGGCAAGGGCCGGGGCTGCTGGATGGCGTACGGCTACGTGCTCGCGACCAACGTCTCGCAGGTGATCGCGCTCCACGACTGCGACATCCGCGACTACGGGCGTGAGATGCTCGCGCGGCTGTGCTTCCCGACCGCGAACCCGCACCTCGACTACGAGTTCGCCAAGGGCTTCTACGGGCGTGCGACGGACCGGCTCTACGGGCGCGTGACGCGCCTGTTCATGACGCCGCTCCTGCGCGCGCTCAAGTCGATCCTCGGCGCGCATCCGATGCTCGACTTCCTCGACTCGTTCCGGTACCCGCTCGCGGGCGAGTGCTCGATGGCGCTCGACCTCGCACGCATCAACCGGGTTCCGAGCGACTGGGGGCTCGAGGTGGGCGTGCTGGCGGAGGTCTACCGCAACTGCTCGCTCCGGCGCGTGTGCCAGGTCGAGATCGCCGAGAACTACGACCACAAGCACCAGGAGCTCTCGGAGAGCGACGCGACGCGCGGCCTGCACCGCATGGTGCTCGACATCTCGGGCTCGCTCTTCCGCCATCTCGCGAGCTACGGCGTCGAGTTCGAGGCCGGCTTCCTCAACACGCTCGCTGCGGCGTACGTCCGCATCGCGCAGGACGCGATCTCGAGCTACGGCGCCGACGCCGCGCTGAACGGCCTCGCCTTCGAGCGGCACGAGGAAGAGCTCGCACTCGAGACCTTCTCTCGCGCGCTGCGCGCGGCGGGGCTCGGCTTCGTCCGCGACCCGATGGGCGCGCCGCCGATTCCCAACTGGAACCGCGTCTCGTCGGCGCTGCCCGAGTTCCTCGACGAGCTGCGCGAGGCGGTGGCGCAGGACGCGCCGCGGCCGTCGTGACCGGCGCTCGCGGCTCGCGCTACTTCACGGCGACGACGTAGGCGTAGCTCGAGAGCGCGTTCCAGCGCCGCCGCGCGCACAGCGCCGACGCGCGCCGGGACAGATCCCGCAGCACCGGGATCCGGTCGTAGTAGCCGTGGCCGAAGAACGGCTGGATCGCAACGCTCCGGAAGCCGACCCCTTCGATCCGCCGCGCGGTCGCGGCGGTCGACGTGCACCACCTGTAGTACGCCGGGAACTTCGGCGCGGCGCCCTCGGCGCTGCGACGGAGCGCAGCACGGAGCACGACGCGTGCGAGCCGCTCGGGCAGGCACGCGTTCACGACGAACGGCGGGCAGAAGAGGGTCGGGATGAAGTTGAGCAGCACGCCGTCGTCTCGCAGCAGCACCCGCGCGTTGGCGTACGCGGCGGCCGGGTCGGCGATGTGCTCGAAGACCATTCGCGAGAACACGAGGTCGGCCCGGCCGCGCAGCTCCGGCGCGGACACCGTTCGCGGATCGGCGATGTCGCCGGGCAGCGTCTCGACCCACGCGGGCGCGAGGCGAAGCTCGTCGGGGCTGACGTCGTTCACGACGCAGCGCGCCCCGAGGCCCTCGAGGACCTCCGGGCGGAGCAGGGGAGAGCGCCCGCCCCCGATCTCGACGATCCGGCGCGCGCCCACCGCGCGCGCGACGTAGGCGACCGCGTCCTCGAACGAGGCCCACGCGGTGCGGTAGTCACGGGCGCCGGCCACTGCGGGCAGCCAGGCGGCGAGCCTCGCGGCGACGTCGGTCTGCCGCGGCTGGAGGGGCATCCTGTGGCGCCTCGCGCTCCCGTTGCAGGGGGCCTCCGGCCCCGGCGTTGTCGCCTGCCGCGGGCGGCGGAATAATGCCAGACGCGGGGCGGATCGAGCCATTCCCTCCGGGGGGGAGAGACATGCGGATTGGCGACGTGGCCGTGGGAGAAGGTGCGCCGCTCGCCCTGATCGCCGGCCTCAACGTGATCGAGAGCGAGGGTGCGACCCTCGCCGCTGCGCGGCTCCTCGCCGAGAAGGCGAGCCGGCACGGCTTTCCCCTCGTCTTCAAGGCGTCGTTCGACAAGGCGAACCGGTCGAGCGTCCACTCGTTCCGGGGCCCGGGCCTCGAGGAAGGCCTGCGGATCCTGCGGCAGGTCAAGCGCGAGACGGGCCTTCCCATCGTGACGGACGTCCACGAGCCCGTTCACGCCAAGGCCGCTGCCGAGGTGGCGGACTGCGTCCAGGTGCCGGCGTTCCTGTGCCGGCAGACCGATCTGCTCAAGGCGTGCGCGGCCACCGGGCTCCCGGTGAACGTGAAGAAGGGCCAGTTCATGGCCCCCGAGGACATGCGGCACGTCGCCGAGAAGCTCGCGCTCTTCGGCGCGGCCGGCGTCCTGCTCACCGAGCGCGGAACTTCGTTCGGCTACAACGGCCTGGTGGTCGACTTCCGCGCGCTCCCGATCCTGCGCGCGTTCGCGCCGGTCTGCTTCGACGCGAGCCATGCCGTGCAGATCCCGGGAGGGGGAGACGGCTCGTCGAGCGGTGAGCGGCGCTTCGTTGCGCCGCTCGCGCGCGCGGCCGTTGCGGTCGGCATCGATGCGATCTTCGTCGAGTGTCACCCGGACCCCGATCGCGCCCCGTGCGACGCCGACTGCCAGATCCGCTTCGACGATCTCGACCCGCTCCTCCGCGAGGTGAGCGCCCTCGACGCCGCATTGCGCGCGGTTCGCGGCGCGCGCTAGGCGCGCGGATCCCGCATGGTCGCCGACACGCTTGCCGCCGCGGCGCGGCCCGAGGCCGGTGCGCCGCCGGTTCGTCCGGCGTGGCCCGAGGCCGCCGGCCTCGCGCTCCTTCTCGCGGCGGCGGCGGGCGTTCGCGCGCTGCGCTGGCACGGGACGAGCCTCATGTTCAACGATGGGCCGGCCTTCCTCGCGCTCGCGAAGGCGCTCGGGGAAGGGCGGTTCGCCGACGCGATCGCGCACCCGTACCACCCGCTCTATCCGCTGCTCGTTCTCGTGACGCACTTCTGGGTCGGAGACTGGGAGCGCGCCGCGGTCCTCGTCTCGGTGGTCGCGGGCGCGGCGTCGGTGCTGTGCCTGTGGCTCTTCGCGCGTGCGAGCCTCGGGCGCAGCGCCGCATGGATCGCGGCAGTCTTTCTCGCCGTGCAGCCGAACGCGATCGAGGACTCGGCCGACATCCAGAGCGACGGGCTCTACCTCGCGCTGTTTCTGGCCGGCGTCCTGTTTCTGTGGTGGGCGCTGCGGGAGCGCCGCGCCGCGCTCGCGGGCTGGTCCGGCATCTTCGCCGGGCTCGCGTATCTCGCGCGCCCCGAGGGCCTCGGAATCGTCGCGATCGGCACGGGGCTCTTCGCGCTCTACGCGCTGCTCGGCCGCTGGCGCGTTTCCGACGCCTCCCGGTGCATCGCCGCGCTCGTTGCGGCCTCGCTGCTGATGGCGCTCCCGTATCTGACGCTGCTGCGCGTCCAGAACGGGAGCTGGGCGCTCACGCAGAAGAAGTCGACGGCGCGGCTGCTCGGCTTCGAGGAGGGCGGGCCTGCCGAGCTGCTGTGGGGACCGCTGCGGCCGCGTGGTACGGCGCCGGCGCCGGACCGGGCCAACGCGGAGCCTGCGGCGCCCGCCGCCGCGCCGAGCGAGGCGGCGGCGGCGAGCGCGGCCGCTGCGGCGCCGCACAGCCCCGCCGCCGGGCTCCTTCGCGCGGCGCTCGCGGTGCTGTTCGCGGCGCTGCGCGCCGTTCGCCCCTGGTTCCTCGCGCTGGTGCTCGCCGGCGTCTGGATGCGGCGCGGGCGGCCCGGCCCGCTCGGCGAGGTTGTCCTCGCCTTTCTCGCGTTCTACGGGGCGGTCCTGCTGACGCAGGCCTACCACTACGGCTACGCCGGAACGCGGCACGCGCTCCCGCCGCTCGTCCTCAGCTTCGGCTATCTCGGGGTCGCGGTTCCGGTGCTGGGCCGCTTGCTCGTCCTGCCGTTCGAGCGGGCGCCGGGAAGGCGCGCCTCGCCGCGGCTCGCCGCGGGCGCGGGGCTCGCGCTGGTTGCGGCGGTCGGGCTCGGGCAGGCGCTCCGGCCCGAGCGGCCGGGAACGCGCGCGGAGCGGGCGGCCGCGCAGTGGCTCGCCGAGAGCGCGTCGCCGCCGGGCGCCGTCGCCGCACCCAAGGTGCGGGTCGCGTACTATGCGGGGCGCGCGTACGTTCGTCTCTACGACGTGCCGAGGGGCGATGCGATGATCCCGGCGCTGCGCGAGCGAGGAGCGCGGTACGTGATCCTCGAAGAGAAGAGGTTCTCCGAGTTTCCCGAGATTGGCGCCGCGGCCGGCGGCGATCTGCGCGTCGTCCACGTCGAAGAGGATCGCGGCCGGCGCGCTCTGGTCTACGAGCTCGCCGACCCCGGCGCGCAGGCCGCGTCGCGCCCGCACGAGGGCGACTAGCCGTGCTCAAGCGCTACAGCGAGGTCTACCGGTCGCTGCTGATCGCGGCCGACATGCTTCTGGTGTCGGCCTCGTGGGTCGCCGCGTACCTCGTGCGGCGCCATGCGGATCTGCCGATCCCGGGCGACGCGATGACCTTCCGCCCGTACGGCGAGATGCTGGTCCTCATCGTTCCGATCTGGCTCCTGCTCTACCGCGCGCGAGGCATCTACCGGCCGTGGCGGACGGGTACGCTCGGACGCGAGGCGGCCGCGCTCGCCGGCGCCAACACCGTCGGCGTCGTGATGCTGATGGCCGTTTCGTTCTTCCTGCGCAGCTACTTCTTCTCCCGGGGCGTGCTGGTCTTCTTCTACGCCTTCTCGACCGGCTCGGTGATCGGCCTTCGCCTCGTCCTGCGGCTCGGCCTTCGCGGCCTGCGACGGCGCGGATACAACCTGCGGCACGTCCTCGTCGCGGGAGCGGGCGAGCTCTCGGCCGGCGTGATCGACCGCTTCCACGCGCATCCCGAGACGGGGCTTCGGGTGGGCGGCGTGCTGTCGGCGGACGGCGCCGCGCGCGGCCGCGAGCTGCACGGCGTTCCGATCGTCGGCGGATACGCGGACCTGAAGCGCCTGCTCCGCGAGCAGCAGCCCGATCTGCTCGTCGTGGCTCTCCCCGCGTCGGAAGCGCACCACCTCGAGAAGATCCTCGCCGACGTCGACGACGAGGTGGTGAGCGTCCGCGTGGTCCCGGACCTGCCCCGGATCATGACGCTCCGCGCGCAGGTCGAAGACCTCGACGGCATTCCGCTCATCAGCCTGCGCGAGGGCCCGCTCGTGGGATGGGCGGCGGTCCAGAAGCGCACGTTCGACGTCGCCGTCTCGGGCCTCGGCCTGCTCGCGGCGGCGCCGCTGCTCGCAATCATCGCGCTCGCCATCCGCGTCACGTCGGGCCGGCCCGTCCTCTTCGCCCAGGAGCGCATGGGCCTCGACGGGCACGTGTTCCGGATCCTCAAGTTTCGCACCATGGAGCGCAACGCCGAGCGCGCGACCGGTCCCGTGTGGACGGTTCCCGGCGACCCGCGCCGCACCCGCCTCGGCGCCCTGCTGCGCCGTTTGAGCCTCGACGAGCTGCCCCAGCTCTGGAACGTCCTGCGCGGCGACATGAGCCTCGTCGGCCCGCGGCCCGAGCGCCCCGTTTTCATCGAGCAGTTCCGCCGCGAGATCCCGGGCTACATGCTCCGCCACAAGATCAAGGCCGGCGTCACCGGCTGGGCGCAGATCCACGGCTGGCGCGGCAACACGTCGCT
>JAYRMX010000385.1:0-2428 GCA_041912475.1 Myxococcota bacterium | reverse complement strand
CGGAGGGGATTGGAGGACGCCGGACTCGACGCACCGGCATCGAGGTGGCGGACGGCGGCGAGCGTTGCGTATACTTCGCGCATCCACGCTCCGGACCGCCGCGATGTCCCTGCTCCCGCCGCTCGACGACGCCGCGCTGTCGCCCGAGGCCCGCGCCGTGTTCGCGGACATCCGCGCGACGCGCAGCACCGACTACGTCAACGACTTCTGGCGCGTGCTCGCGAACGACCCGCCGACGCTCGCCCGCACCTGGTCGGCCGTCAAGCAGGTAATGGCGCCGGGCGCCCTCGACCCGCTCGTCAAGGAGCTCGTCTACGTCGCGGTGTCGGTCACGAACAACTGCGAGTACTGCATCCACACGCATACCGCCTCGGCGCGCGCGAAAGGCATGACCGAAGCGCAGTTCCGCGAGTTGATGGCCGTCGTCGCGCTCGCGAACGAGACCAACCGGCTCGCGAACGGCTACCGGATCGGCGTGGACGAGCGCTATCGCGCGCCGCTCGCGTAGCGGATCGGGCAGGCCGCCGATGACGCCCGAGCAACCGTCCCGGGATCCCGCGCGGAGAGACCCGCTGCTCCCGGAGATCGAGCCGCACGCGTCGGGCCGGCTCTCGGTCGACGGCCGTCACACGATCTACTGGGAGGAGTGCGGGAACCCGGATGGGCAGCCGATCGTCTTCCTGCACGGCGGGCCGGGAGGCGGCTGCCTGCCGCACCACCGGCGCTTCTTCGATCCGTCCTACTGGCGCGTCGTGCTCGTCGACCAGCGGGGCGCGGGCCGCTCGACGCCCGTGGCCGAGATCGCCGACAACACGACCTGGCACCTCGTCGCCGACCTCGAGCGGCTGCGCTCGCAGCGCGGCATCGAGCGGTGGGCGCTGTTCGGCGGGTCGTGGGGCTCGACGCTCGCGCTCGCGTACGCGGAGTCGTTCCCGGAGCGCTGCACCGGCCTCGTGCTGCGCGGCGTCTTCCTCGCCTCCGCGGCCGAGATCGCGTGGTTCATGACCGGCATGCGCCACGTGTTCCCGGAGGCGTGGGAGCGCTTCGCGTCGTTCCTGCCGCCCGAGGAGCGCGGCGACCTGCTGGGCAGCTACCACCGGCGCCTCGTCGACCCCGACCCGGCGGTGCACGGCCCCGCCGCGGCGGCGTGGGACGCCTACGAGAGCGACTGCGTGACGCTGCTGCCGCGCGCCGACGGGCCGCCGGCGTTCGAGAGCGACGCGGCCGCGCTCGCGATCGCGCGCATCGAGGCGCACTACTTCGTGCACCAGGGATTCCTCGCCGAGGGCGAGCTGCTCGGCAACGTGCACCGGATCGCGCACCTGCCCTGCACGATCGTGCAGGGCCGCTACGACGTCGTGTGCCCGCCGGTGACCGCGCACGCGCTCGCACGCGCGTGGCCGTCCGCCGAGTACGTCGTCGTGCCCGACGCCGGGCACTCGGCGCGGGAGCCGGGCATCGCGCGCGAGCTCGTCGCGGCGGTCGAGCGCCTCAAGCGGCGGCTCGCGGGGACCTGAGAACGAGCGGGGGACGATGAGCGTCCCGGGCGTTGGCGCCTCCTCGCGGCCCGCGGCGCCGGGCGCGAACGCGTCGTGGCTCGCGCGGAGCCTCGCGTCGGTCTGGCATCCGTGCACGCAGATGAAGGCGCACGAGACGCTGCCGCTCGTGCCGGTCGCGCGCGCCGTAGGCGTGTGGCTCGAGGACTTCGAGGGCCGGCGCATCCTCGACGCGGTGTCGTCGTGGTGGGTCAACCTGTTCGGCCACGGCGAGCCGCGCATCCGGGCCGCGATCGAGGCGCAGCTTCGCACGCTCGAGCACGCGATGCTCGCCGGCTTCACGCACCGGCCGGCGGTCGAGCTGGCCGAGCGGCTCTCCGCGATCGCGCCCGGCGGGATCGGCCACGCGTTCTACGCGTCCGACGGCGCGTCCGCGACCGAGATCGCGCTCAAGATGAGCTTCCACGCGTGGCGCAACGCGGGACGCCCCGCCAAGCGGCGCTTCGTGAGCCTCGCGGGGAGCTACCACGGCGAGACGCTGGGCGCGCTCTCGGTCACGGACGTCGCGATCTTCCGCGACACCTACGATCCGCTGCTGCTCGCCAAAGCGACCGTGCCCACGCCCGACGCGCGGCTCGCCCGCGGCGGACGCTCGGCCGCCGACGTCGCGCGCGAGGCCGCCGGCGCGCTCGAGGCGTTCCTCGACGCGAACCACGAGACCGTCGCCGCGCTGATCGTCGAGCCGCTCGTCCAGGGCGCCTCGGGCATGGTGTGCTACGACCCGTCGTACCTGGCGCGCGCGAGAGAGCTCTGCACGCGCTACCGCGTCCACCTGATCGCCGTCGAGATCATGACCGGCTTCGGCCGCACCGGGACGATGTTCGCGTGCGAGCAGGCGGGCGTCGCGCCGGACCTGATGCTGCTGTCGAAGG
>JAYRMX010000384.1:0-6221 GCA_041912475.1 Myxococcota bacterium | reverse complement strand
CCGCGCCGGCGCCCCGGCGCCGCGCTCGTGGTCGGGTGGTGGGCGACCGCGCTCGGGCTGGCGGCGCGCGTCCGCCTGCTCGACTTCGCTGCGGCGGCGTGCGAAGCCGGCACTCCCCTGCTCGTGCTCGAACCGCTCGCGCGGCGCATTGCGCCGTGGTGGCCGACGTGGGCAGCGCGGCTCGTGCCGCTCGGCGCAGCCGATCTCGAGCTCCACGTCGAGGAGGAGCTGCCCGAGTGGGTCGCGCGGCTCGACGCCGCGAGCGGCCTCGACCACACGACGCTCGGCGCGCGCGTGCTCGCCGCGCCGTCGTCGCAGACGGACGGAGCGTGACGAGTCCCCTGGCACAGATCATTCGCGGCCTCGGAAAGGGCCGACCCCGTGACGTCGAGCGCATTCGCGACGGCCGTATCGGCGGACAGATCGTTCGTCGCCCCGGCGCGGGCCGATCCCGTCGGCCAGCGAGGCACGGCCGCGAGCGCGGCCCGGACGGCCCGTCAGTCGCTCGCCTCGCTCGTGACTCCCGGAACCGGCGCGGGGCGGTAGATCGCCTCGGCGCCGGCGCCGCGCAGCGCGCGCTCGAGCGGCGCCGCGTCGCCGCCGGGCCACAGGACGACGATCGTTCCGCCGTGGCCCGCGCCGGCGAGCTTCGCGGCCGGAGCGCCGGCGGCGAGCGCCGCGGCGATGAGGCGCTCGTTCACCGCACCCGAGCCGCCCAGGCCGCGCTGGATGGCGTGGTTCTCGTTCATCGCAGCGGCGAGGCGCGGCCAGTCGGCGCCGAGCAGCGCGCGCTTGCCCTCCGCCCCGAGTGCGGCCACGCGCTCGTAGCCCTCCACCACCGCACGCTCACCGGCGAGCCAGCGCTCGCGGATCGGCGCGTGGACGGCGCTCGACGAGTGCTCGACTCCCGTGAAGGCCAGCACGAACGGCAGCTCCGGAACGAACGGCGCGAGGTCCTCGACGGTCGCGAGGCGCAGCGTCTCGGTCGGGCTCCCGTGCGCCTTGCCGCGGAAGTCGAGAAAGCGCAGGCCGCCGAAGGCCGCCATGTACTGATCGCCGAAGCCGCAGACGATGCCGAGGTCCTCGCGCTCGACGCGGCGCGCCTGCTCGGCGAGCCGGTGGCCCGCGAGGCGCTCGCCGCGCCATGCGAGAAGGCCGTGCAGCAGCGCGACCAGCAGCGCCGTCGATCCCGCGAGGCCGCTTCGCAGCGGGATCTCGCTCGCGTACGCGATGCGCGCGCGCGGGTACGGCGGCCCCGTGAAGCGCAGCGCCGCGCGGCCGAGATCGAGCAGATCCCCGCGCGGCGCGAGGTCCGGCGCCGGCGAGATCCGCTCCTCCTCGCCACCGCTCGCGAGCCGCGTCTCGCTCGCCGCTTCGAGCACGACGCGCGCGCGCAGCGGCACCGCGCACGAGACCTGGCAGCCCCCGTACTGATCGGACGGGTTGCCGACCAGGTTCGCGCGCCCGGGCGCAGAGACGACGAGCCGGCGAATGACGACGACCTCCGAAGACGCGAGCCTCAGCGCGCGAGCCACACCCGCGCCCGGCCGGCGGAGCCGAGGCGGATCCGCACGCGGAAGGCGCCGCGCTCGCCGGCCGCGATCGCCGCCTCGACGGGCCCGGCGGGCGCCCGCGCGCGCACCGAGGGCGTCGCCGGCGCGCAGCCGTCGATCGCGACCTCCTCGCCGGGCGCGCCGAGCACGTCGAAGCGCACGCCGTCGCCGGCGTCGGTGATGCCCGCGAGCCGCCGGTCGCCCGCGGTCGCGTACTTCGAGACGTCGCCGAAGATCGCAAGGCCGCTTCGCAGCACGGGGCACAGGACCGTGTACGAGAAGTCCTGCCAGGCGAGGTCGAGCGCGAGCGAATCGGACGGCCCGAGGCGCGAGAAGGCTCGCGTTCGCCAGTCGTACGCGACGACGGGCCCGGCCGGCGCCGACGCTCCGAGGTCTGCGAGCGCGAGGCGGGCACGAAGCGGCTGCTTCGCGCGGCACGCGTTGAAGGCCGCGACGTAGACCCACGATCCCGCCGGATGGCGCGAGCGCGTCTCACCGACGAGCGGCTCGGGCTCGAGGAACGCGTTCGCGCGGAAGCAGCGGTCGATCGCCGCGAGCGGAAGGTCGGGCTTCACCAGCACGCCGTCTTCGCGGCAGGTCCGCATCACCAGCTCGCGATCGGTGTGCCCGCGGCGATCGCCGATCCCGACCGGTCCGGCCGAGAGCGCCGCGAGCAGCGACTCGGCCTCGGTGTAGCGCTCGCCCGGCCCGAGGCCCGTCTCGCCGTGGCTCACGAAGACGTCCTTGTACGGATGGAGCCCGAGCGCCCGCGCCAGCGCGTTTCCGTGCAGGAACCAGACCCAGTTGAGGCCGTTGTCGAACAGGTAGCGGTAGTCGCCGCTGGTGCGGATCGAGCTGACACGAGAGAGCGTCACCGTCTGGAGGAAGTCGGCCGGCGTCGCCATGCACCACTGCAGCGTCATCCCGCGCTCGGCCGCGGCGCGGTCCATCGCTTCCTGCCATTCGCGCGCCCGGCCCGGCGCCTCGCGCAGCCCGCGAACGCCGAGAAAGCTCTCGACCATCCAGTCCTGCTCGTAGGTGACGGCGCCCCAGCCCGCCGCCTGCTCGATCAGGAGATCGACGAGCGCGCCCGCGTCCGCGCTCGCGACGTCGCCCGTCCCGCGCTCCGCTCCCGCGGGATGCGCGTAGGCGCCGTCGCGCCATGCGGCGTACGTCTCGAAGTAGGGCGACTTCGACGAGAAGTGACGCGAATGGAAGACGAGCGGAAGGCCGCCGAGCCGCTCGCGAAGCCGCGTGAAGCCTTCCGGGAACAGGTCCTCGCGCGGCTCCCAGCGCAGCATGCCGGTCGGGGGCACGACGGGCGCTCCTTCTTCGGAGACGGGCCGCAGCGTCTCGTGCGGATAGAACCACGAGTCGAGCTGGACCGATCCGATCGGAACGCGCTGCGCGCGCAGCGTCGCGACCGTTCGCTCGAGCGTCGTGGTGTAGTCCTCTCCGGGCTCCGTTCGGTAGTAGTACACCGATCCGTTGTCGGTCCAGTACGAGAGCCTGCCGACGCCGTCGTCCGCGTACCGCGACGGCCGGCGCGTCGCGTGCCTGCGAAGCAGCAGCGCGCCGAAGCGCTCGAGCGCCGCACGCGGCGCGGGCGCCGCGAGCACGGCGATCTCGGTCGCGAAGCCCGCGCCCACCTGATCGAGGTCGCCGTGCCAGCCGCACCGGACGCCGCGCGGCGCCTCGCTCTCGTCCTTCGGCACGGCGATCACCTGGTCGTGGAAGGCGTCGAGCGGCGAGAGCAGGAGCGTTCGCAGATCGGGGGCGACCAGCAGCAGCGGCTCGACGACGGCCGGGCGGTGGGGAGCGAAGGTGTAGCCGCGGCAGCGATCGTCGCCGCTCACGGGGAGCGCGAACTCGGTGAACTGATGGCCGTAGCTGCGCGTGCCTTCGGCGACTCCGCCCGCCGCCCGCGCCGCGGGATCGAACGCGGGCCACGCGACCGAGACGCGCGCGAGCTCGCCGGTCGAAATCGCTCGCAGCGGCGCCTTCGCCTCGAGGCGAAACACGAGCAGCGGGAGCGCGTCGTACGCGCGCACGCTCGCCTCGACCGGAAGCGGCAGCCCCGCCGAAGCGAGAACGAGCCCGTGGTACGCGCCGAGGTCGTCGGCGCCGTCGAAGCCCGTCGCGCCGGGCGAGGGCTCGCCCTCGCCGCCGGGCTCGAAGCGAAGGCGGATCGGGCCGAGCCAGTCGCTCTCGCCCCACGCCAGCCGGAAGCTCCCGCCCGAGTCCCGCCGAATCTCCAGCCCGTCCCCGGCTTCGACCGCGTTCACGATCCCCTACCTCCGCCGCGCAGCGGCCGGCTTTCGCTTTCCGGACCGCCGGCGCATTCTAGGCCGCCGGAGGAAGCGCCGGATGCCGAAGATCACGGAGCTCGCGAGCGGACTTCGCTTTCCGGAGGGGCCGGTGTGGCTTCCGGACGGCAGCGTGGTCGTCGTCGAGATCGCCGCGGGCCGGCTCACTCGCGTGGCGAAGGACGGCTCGAAGCAGGTCGTCGCCGAGCCGGGCGGCGGACCGAACGGCGCCGCGATCGGCCCCGACGGCAAGATCTACGTCACGAACAACGGCGGCAGCTTCACCTGGCACGACGTCGGCGGCATGACGGTTCCGGGTCCGACGCCTCCGGATCACGCCGGCGGGCGAATCGAGCGCATCGACCTCGCGAGCGGACGCGTCGAGGTGCTCTACGAGGCCTGCGACGGCCGCAGGCTCCGCGGACCGAACGATCTCGTCTTCGACGCGCACGGCGGGTTCTGGTTCACCGACCACGGAACGACCCGGGAGCGCGAGAAGGATCGCACCGGAGTGTTCTACGCGAAGGCCGACGGCTCGCAGATCCGCGAGGTCATCTTCCCGCTCGACTCGCCGAACGGCATCGGCCTCTCGCCGGACGGCCGCCGCCTCTACGTCGCGGAGACGCACACGGGGCGTGTCTGGGCGTGGCCGGTTACGAAGCCCGGAGAGGTCGCGCGCGCGCCGGGCTTCGGCGCCGCGGGCGGAACGCTCCTCGCCGGGCTGCCGGGCTACCAGCTCTTCGACTCGCTCGCCGTCGACGGCGAGGGGCACGTCTGCGTCGCGACGCTCGTCAACGGCGGCATCACGGACATTGCTCCCGACGGCGGCCAGATCGAGCACGTGCCGCTCCCCGACCCGCTCACGACCAACATCTGCTTCGGCGGCCCCGATCTTCGCACCGCGTTCTGCACGCTCTCCGGCACCGGCCGCCTCGTCGCATTCGAGTGGCCGAGGCCCGGACTGAGGCTCGCCTGCGGCTGACGCGGGCGGAGCGGCGCAGCGGGATGCGAGGTCGCCGGCGAAGGGCGAGCGCAGTGCTGCTCGCCGCGCTCGCGGCGTGCGCGAGCCCGGCGGCGCGCGTTCGCGAGCAGGGCGCGTGGGGCGCGGAGGCGTGTCCGGACGGAACGATCTTCCGGCGGTCGGAGAAGCACTGGGAGGAGTTCGCCACCTGGCCCGCGCAGTGGTGCGCGCTTCCGAACGGAACCCGGCACGGACCGTGGACCGAGTGGTTCGAGGACGGGCACGTGCGGCGCATGGGGCTCTACGCGAACGGAGTCCCCGAAGGCCGCTGGCTCGTCTTCAAGGAGCCGGGCTGGTGGCCGCCGTGGGGTGGCGACGCGTACGAGAAGATCGAGCTGCACTACGACCACGGCGTGCTCGTGAAGACGACGCGCGCCGAGCGCGAGTGAGCGTGCGCTCCGGGCGGCGGCCGTGCGGATCGGAGTGATCAGCGACACGCACAACCACCTGCGCAACGTGGCGCGCATCGTCGAGCTGCTCGGCGCCGCGCGCGTCGATCGCGTGATCCACACCGGCGACATCACGCAGCCGAAGACGCTGCGGGCGCTCGCCGCGGTCGGCGCCCCCGTGTTCGGCGTCTACGGCAACAACGACCAGGAGCGCGCCGGTCTCGAAGCGGCCGCGACGGCGCTCGGCATGACGATCTGCGATCCCCCGCTCGAGCTCGTCTTCGCCGAGCGCCGGATCGTCGTCGTCCACGATCCTCTCGATCTCTCGCGCGTCACGCTTCGCGCGGGCGACCTCGCGCTCCACGGCCACACGCACCGCCTCTCGCTGGACGAGCGCGGCGGAGCGCTCGTCTTCAACCCGGGGGAGTGCGCGGGCCATCTGACCGGCCACAACGCCGTCGGCGTCGTCGATCTGCGCACGCTGCGCGCGGAGCTGCTCCGCTTCTAGCGCCCGCGCGAGCGCAACGCGGGACTGCGCATATCATGGAGACATGAGGGGCCTCCGGAACGTGGCGCGCGTTCGGATCGGAGCGCTGGCGCTCGCTCTCGCGTGCGGGCTCGTCCCCGCGCCGGCGCACGCCCAGCGCCGCGTCGAGGTCTACAAGGTGAAGTACCGCACGGCGGAGGATTTGCTGCCGGTCGTCGAAGCGGTGCTCGCCGGAAGCGGCAGCGTCGCCATCGACCGCGGCACCAACTCGCTCGTGCTGATCGGCGACCCGTCCGCGGTCGCAGACGCGCTCGCGCTGCTCGGGACGCAGGACCGCAGGCTTCGCACCGTCGTCCTGCGCTACGACACGAAGCGAACGAGCCAGCTCGAGGCCGAAGGCTTCGACGTTCGCTGGACCGTCGAGGCCGGCGACTTCCGGATCGGAAACGTTCGCCGCCCGCCGGG
>JAYRMX010000383.1:0-15198 GCA_041912475.1 Myxococcota bacterium | reverse complement strand
TCCTCTCGCGGCTGCACCGTTTCGGAGAGGACGTCGGCGTCGCGTTCCAGATCGCCGACGACGTCCTCGACAAGGACGAGGATGGCGCCTGCTCGCTCGTTCGCGTGCTCGGCGAAGCGGGCGCACGCGAGCGCGCCGAGGCGCTGCTCGCCGACGCGCTCGCGCAGCTCGCCGACCTCGGCGGCAAAGCCGAGCCGCTGCGCGCGCTCGCGCGCTTCGCGGTGCGGAGAGACCGGTGAGCGAGGCGCGGCTGCTCGACGGCATCGACTCGCCGGAAGATCTGCGGCGGCTTCCGCGCGAGAAGGTGAAGCAGGTCGCTGCGGAGCTGCGGCAGGAGATCGTCGAGCGCGTCTCGCGCACGGGCGGGCATCTCGCGTCGAGCCTCGGCGCCGTCGAGCTGCTGACGGCGCTGCACTACGTCTTCGACACGCCGGCCGACCGCATCGTGCTCGACGTCGGCCATCAGGGCTACGCGCACAAGATGCTCACCGGGCGCCGGCGCGAGTTCGACCGCATCGGCCTCGAAGACGGCATCGGTAAGTTCCTGCGCCGCTCCGAGTCGCCGCACGACCACTTCGGCGCGGGGCACGCCGGAACGTCGATCTCGGCCGCGCTCGGCATCGCTCGCGCGCTCGAGCACCAGGGGCGTCCCGGCGTGGCGATCGCGCTGATCGGCGACGGCGGCATGACGGCGGGGATGGCCTTCGAGGCGCTCAATCACGCCGGAGAGCTGCGTCAGAAGAACCTCGTCGTCGTGCTGAACGACAACGAGATGTCGATCTCGCCGAACGTCGGCGCGATGTCGTCGTATCTCTCGCGCAAGCTCTCGGCGCCGCTCGCCCGGCGCATGAAGGGCTGGGCCAAGGACTTTCTCGGCAGCATGCCGGGCGACATGCTGCACTGGGCCCACAAGGCCGAGGAGTCGCTCAAGGTCTTCTTCTCGCCGGGGCTGTTCTTCGAGGCGCTCAACCTGCGCTACGTCGGCCCGGTCGAAGGGCACCGCGTCGACGTCCTGCTCGAGACCTTCGAGAACGTGAAGCGGATGCTCGAGGCCGGCGAGGGGCCGATCGTGGTCCATGCCCTCACGTCGAAGGGCTACGGCTACGAGCCGGCCGAGAAGGACCCGCTCACCTATCACGGCGTCACGGCTTTCGAGGTGACGTCGGGGAAGATGGCGCCGGCCAAGCCGGGCCCGCCTTCGTACACCGGGATCTTCGCGCGCACGCTGATCCGTCTCGCCGGCGAAGACCCGCGCATCGTCGCGATCACGGCCGCGATGCCCGGCGGGACGGGGCTCGATCTGTTCCAGCGCGAGTTCCCCGACCGCTTCTACGACGTCGGCATCGCCGAGCAGCACGCCGTGACGTTCGCGGCGGGGCTGGCGACCGAGGGCATGAAGCCCGTCGCTGCGATCTACTCGACGTTCCTCCAGCGCGCGTACGACCAGGTCGTGCACGACGTCTGCCTGCAGAACCTCGACGTCACCTTCGCGCTCGACCGCGCCGGCCTCGTCGGCGCCGACGGCGCGACGCACCAGGGTCTGTACGACGTCGCGTATCTGCGCGCGCTGCCGAACGTCGTCGTGATGGCGCCGAAGGACGAGAACGAGCTGCAGCACATGCTGCGAACGGCCGTCGAGTATCCGGGGCCGGCTGCGGTGCGCTATCCGCGGGGCAGCGGCTTCGGCGTCCCGCTCGACCCGGAGATCAAGGCGGTCCCGATCGGCGAGTCGGAGCTGCTGCGCGACGGCGACGAGGTGCTGATCGTTGCGCTCGGAACGCTCGCGCACGCCGCTCTCGAGGCGGCGGCCGAGCTCGGCGCCGAAGGGATCTCGGCGGCGGTGGTGAACGCGCGCTTCGCGAAGCCGCTCGACGCCGCGCGCATCGTCGCGCTGGCCCGGCGCTGCCGCGCGGTGGTCACCGTCGAGGAGCACTCGGCGTGCGGCGGCTTCGGGTCGGCGGTGATGGAGGCGCTCGCCGAGGCCGGCGTCGCAGTCCCGGTCCGCGCGCTGAGCGCCCCGGATCGCTTCGTCGAGCACGGGAGTACCGCCGCGCAGCTCCACGCGATGGGCCTCGACTGCGCGGGGATCGCAGCGGCGGCGCGCGATCTCGCCGCGGCGCGGCCGCGACCCGCGTCCTGAAGCGGGGCGAGCGCCTCGACGAGCGGCTCGTCCGCGACGGCCTCGCCGAGAGCCGCAGCCGCGCGCAGGCGCTGATCCTCGCGGGCCGCGTGCTGGTCGACGACGCGCCGGCCGAGAAGGCCGGCGCGCGCGTGCGTCCCGAGTCCCGCGTTCGACTTCGCGGCGGCGTCCGGTCCTTCGTCTCGCGCGGCGGCGAGAAGCTCGCCGGGGCGCTCGAAGACCTCGGGGTCGATCCGCGCGGAAAGCGCTGCCTCGACGTCGGCGCGTCGACCGGCGGCTTCACCGACTGCCTGCTCCGTGCGGGCGCGTGCGAGGTCGTCGCCGTCGACGTCGGCTACGGGCAGCTCGCCGCCGCGCTGCGCGCCGACCCCCGCGTGCGCGTGCTCGAACGAACCAACGCGCGCGATCTCGGCGCCGGGCAGGTCGGCGAGGGCGTCGAGCTCGGGGTGTGCGACGTCTCGTTCATCTCGCTGCGGCTCGTCCTGCCGGCGCTGGTGCGGGCGGCCCCGCGCGCCGCGTGGCTCCTGCTCGTCAAGCCCCAGTTCGAGGTCGGGCGCGAGCGGGTCGGCAAGGGAGGGGTGGTTCGCGACGACGCCGACCGCTGGGCGGCCGTGGACGCCGTTCGCCGCGAGGCGGAGGCCCTCGGCCTCGTCGCGGCCGGCGTCGCCGAGAGCCGCCTCGAGGGTCCCGCCGGCAACCGGGAGATCTTCTTGCACCTCGTTCCGCGCGCCGCCGGCGCTCCTTGACGCACCGTCTCCGCTGTCTTAACCATGCGAAAAGGCGTGCGTTCTGCGCGCACGGCGGAGCCGGCGCGAGGCGCCGCCGCTCCGGAGAGCCCGAAGGAGGCCCGATGCCGATCGTCGAAGTGACCGCCGCCGCGGCCGAGCGCATCAAGCGGCTGCTCGACAAGGATGGCAAGCTGGTGACACACGGCCTGCGCATGAAGGTCGTCGGAGGCGGCTGCTCGGGCCTTCAGTACCAGCTCGGGTTCGACGACCGCGTCGCGGAGTCGGACGAGGTCGTCGAGGCGGGCGGCGTTCGCGTCTTCGTCGACGAGAAGAGCGCGCTCTACCTCGCCGGCGCGACGCTCGACTACGTCGACACGCTCCAGGAGTCGGGCTTCAAGATCGGAAACCCGAACGCGAAGGCGTCCTGCGGCTGCGGCCAGTCGTTCGGCGCGTAGCGCCGTCACCGGAGGCCGCCTGGTCGGCCGGGCCCCCATCTACCTCGACCACCACGCCACCACGCCCGTCGATCCGCGGGTGCTGGAGGCGATGCTCCCGTACTTCACGCGGGACTTCGGCAACGCCGCGAGCCGCAGCCACGTCTTCGGCTGGCGTGCGGAGGCGGCGGTGACGATCGCCCGCGAGCGCGTCGCGCGCGCGATCGGCGCCCGCTCGCCGGACGAGATCGTGTTCACGAGCGGCGCCACCGAGAGCATCAACCTGGCGCTCAAGGGTGCCGCGCAAGCCTCTGGAAATGCTCGCGATCATCTCCTCGTCGTCGCGACCGAGCACCCGGCCGTCCTCGACACCGCGCGGGCGCTCGAGGCTTCGGGCTGCACGGTCGAGGTGCTGCCGGTCGATGGCGAAGGCCTGGTCGACCCGGGCGCCGTGCGGCGCGCGATCGGCCCCCGCACGCTGCTCGTCTCGGTGATGGCCGCCAACAACGAGATCGGGGTGCTCCAGCCGCTCGGCGACATCGGGGCCATCTGCCGCGAGCGCGGCGTGCTGCTGCACTGCGACGCGGCGCAGGCGGCCGGGAAGATCGCTCTCGACGTCGTCGCCCAGCACATCGATCTGCTCTCGCTGAGCGGCCACAAGGTCTACGCGCCCAAGGGCGTGGGCGCGCTCTACGTTCGCTCGTCGCGGCCGCGCGTTCGCCTCGCGCCGCAGATCCACGGCGGCGGCCACGAGCGGGGCCTTCGATCGGGAACGCTCGCCGTCCCGCTCGTCGCCGGCCTCGGGCGCGCGCTCGAGATCGCCCTCGACGAGCGCGAGGCGGAGTCGAAGCGGCTCGCGGCGCTGCGCGACCGGCTGCTCTCGCGGCTGCGCGCCGAGGCGGGCGGCGTCGCGCTGAACGGCCATCCCGAGCGCAGGCTGCCGGGCAACCTGAACGTGTCGTTCGAAGGCGCCGACGCCGCGGCGCTGCTCGTCGCGCTGCCCGGCGTCGCCCTCTCGACGGGCTCGGCGTGCGCCTCGGCGCAGCCGCATCCGAGCCACGTCCTCGCCGCGCTCGGCCTTCCCGAAGCGCGCATCCGCTCGGCGGTCCGCATCGGCATCGGCCGCTTCAACACCGAGGACGAGATCGACGAAGCGGCCGCACAGATCGTGCGCGCGGTGCGCGAGCAGCGTGCGGCCTCGACACCGGGAACGCGCCCCGGCTACCCTCGCGGCCGATGAGCGCGGACGCGGCATCCCGCAGCACGAACATCACCTGGCACGCCGGACACGTGACGCGCGAGGACCGCGAACGGATCCTCGGCCAGCGCGGCGCGACGCTCTGGCTCACGGGTCTCTCGGGGTCGGGCAAGTCGACGATCGCCGTCGGGGTCGAGCGCGAGCTCGTGCGGCGCGGGCACATCGCGTACGTGCTCGACGGCGACAACATCCGCCACGGCCTCAACAAGAACCTCGGCTTCTCTCCCGAGGACCGGACCGAGAACATTCGCCGCATCGGCGAGGTGGCGAAGCTGTTCACCGACGCGGGCGTCGTCGTGCTCACGTCGTTCATCTCGCCGTACCGCGCCGACCGCGACGCCGTTCGCGCGCTGCTCGCGCCGGGCGACTTCGTCGAGATCTGGGTGTCGGCGAGCGTCGAGACCTGCGAGTCGCGCGACGTGAAGGGGCTGTACGCGAAGGCGAGGGCGGGAAAGATCCCCGAGTTCACCGGGATCTCGGCACCGTACGAGGCGCCGGAGGCGCCGGAGCTGGTGCTCGACACGGCGCGCCAGACCGAGGCCGAGAGCATCGCGCAGGTGATCGCCTACCTCGAGGCGAAGCGAATCCTCGAGGCGCCCGGCGGGAAGCGGCCGGGAGGGTGAGCGGCCCGGCCCTTCGGCGTGCGGTGATCGCGCTCGCGCTCGCCGCGCCGCCCGCTCTCGGCGGCTGCGCGACGCTCGGCGGCCGCGCGGCGCCCGAGCCCGAGCCCGCGCAGGTGCGGCCCGACGCTCCGCCCGACTACGACTTCCTGGTCGGCCGCCAGTTCGAGCTCGACGGGCAGCTCGACGAGGCGTCGGCGGCGTACGCGCGTGCGCTCGCGAAGGATCCCGATTCCGCGTATCTGCTGCGCCGCCTCGCGGAGCTCGCGGCCCGGCAGGGCCACTACGAAGAGGCGCTCGCGCACGCCGAGCACGCGCACCGCATCGATCCCGCAGACCGTCCGACGCGCCTGTTCCTCGGCACGCTCTATCGCGTGAGCCGAAACCCGGCCGCCGCGGAGGCGGTGCTGCGCGAGGCCGGCGGCGAGCCGTTCGACGACGATGCCGCCATTCTGCTGTTCAGCATCTACGTGGAAGCCGACCGCATGCCCGAGGCGCTCGCGCTCGCCGAGTGGCTGGTGAAGACCGATCCGAACGGCGTTCGCGGCCATCTGGCGCTCGCCGGCGTCCACGAGAAGATGGGCCACGGCGCCGAGGCCGAGCGCGCGCTGCGCCGGGCGCTCGCGGCCCAGCCGGGAAACCTCTCGGTCTACGCCGCGCTCGCGCGCCTGCTCCACGAGCGCGGCGACCGCAAACGCGAGATCGCGGTCTACGAAGAGGTGTTGCGGGTCCATCCGAACCATCACGCGACGCTCGTCGCGCTCTCCGACGCCCAGCTCGCCGAGGGCCGGCGCGACCAGGCGATCGCGACGCTCGAGAAGATCATCAAGGCGCACCCGGACGACCTGCGGTCCGTGCTGCGGCTCGGCTTCCTCGAGTTCGAGGCCGACCACTACGCGAAGGCCGTCTCCCGCTTCGAGAAGGCGCTCGCCGCGAACCCGCAGCAGCACGAAATCGCCTACTACCTCGGCCTCGTCCGCACGCGCGCTGGCGACGAGGTCGGAGCCATCGCCGCGTTCGACCGCGTTCCGCCGGAGCACGAGCGCTACGCCGAAGCGCGCGGGCAGATCGCCGGGATCCTCGAGCGCCGCGGCGATTTCGCGGGAGCGATCGCCGAGGTCGAGAAGGCGCGCGCCCGGTCGCCTTCTCGGCCGCTCGACCTCTACCTCGCGACGCTGCGCGCCCGCGCGGGCGACTTCGACGGCGCTGCCGGGTTCCTGCAGGGCCTGCTCGCCGACAGCCCCGACGACGACGATCTGCTCTACAACCTCGGCGTTCTGTACGGCGAGCAGAAACGCTTCGACGACTCGCTGCGCTACATGAACCAGGCGCTCGAGAAGAACCCCGACAACGCGAGCGCGCTCAACTACCTCGGCTACTCGTGGGCGGAGAAGGGGCTCAACCTCGACGAGGCCGAGGCGAAGATCAAGCGCGCGCTCGAGCTGCGCCCCGACGACGGCTTCATCACCGACAGCCTCGGCTGGGTCTACTACATGCGCGCGCGGCCTCTCCTCGAGAGCGGCAACACGAAGGACGGCCGCGCGCTGCTGCGGCGCGCGATCCAGGAGCTCGAGAAGGCGGCGCAGATCACCGGCGGCGACCCCGTGATCTCGGAGCACCTCGGCGACGCGTACCTGCTGCTGCCCGACAAGAAGCGCGCCCTCGAGCGCTACCGGGAGGCGGTCCGGCTCGAGCCGCGAGACGGCGAGCAGCCCGACCTGCGCCGCAAGCTCGAGACGCTGTCGCGGGAGCTCGAGTCGAGGTGACGTGCGCTCGCCGGGCCGGAGCGCTGCTGCTCGCGCTCGCGCTCTCGGCCTGCGCGACGACGGGCCGCGGCCGCGGAAGGGAAACGTTCCCCGTCGACCCCCAGCGGGCGCAGGCGCTGCTCGACGGCCTTCGCGAGGCCGGCGCAAGCCACCGGTCGCTGCGCGGAATCGCGTCGCTCTCGTTCGACGGCACCGCGGGAAGCGTCCGCTCGCGTCAGGTGATCGTGGTCGAGATGCCGGCGCGGCTGCGCATCGAGGTGCAGGGCTTCCTCAACCAGGCCGTCGCGGTGCTCGTGACCGACGGCGAGCGTTTCGACCTGTTCCGGGCCGAGGACCGCTCGCGGCGCAGCGGCGAAGTGTACCCGGGCCTCCTCTTCGAGGTGGCGCAGATCGATCTCACGCCCGAGGAGGGCGTCTCGCTGCTGCTCGGCCAGCCGCCCGATCCGGCCGGCCTGCTGCTCGCGTCGGCCGCCGGCCTCGACGACGGCGGTATCCGCCTCGACCGCGTCGACACCGGGGGTGTCCTGCGCCAGCGCGTCGACTTCGACGTGCAGGGCCGGCTCGCGCGCGTCGAGGCGTACGAGCCCGGCGAACGCCTGCTCTGGAGCGCCGAGTACGGCGACTGGCGCGACGCGGGCGCGATCCCCTTCGCGTACGGCATCACGCTCTGGTTCCCGGCGTCGCAGACGCGCGTCGACCTCGACTTCAAGCAGGTCGAGATCGACCCCGCGCTACCCGACGGCGTGTTCACGCTGCCGCCGGTTCGCGCCGGAGTCGGCGCGCCGCGAGCGGGAGGCGCGCCGTGATCGGCCGCGCGCTGCGGGCCGCCGCCCTCCTGGCCGCCGCGCTGGCGGCAGGCGCCTGCACGAACGATCCGTACCCCGCCGCCGACGGCCTCGAGAAGATCCTGTACCAGCCGTTCGACGATCCGCCGAAGACGCTCGATCCGCAGGTCGCGTACTCGGTCGTCGACCACATGGTGATCGGGTACGTCTACGACACGCTGCTCGGGTACGACTATCTGAAGCGCCCCTTCACGCTGATCCCGGGGATCGCGGAGGAGGTGCCCGAGGGCCGCCCGGCCGGCGAAGGCCGCGTGGCCTACCGCTTCCGTCTGCGCCCGGACCTCTGGTTCCAGCAAGATCCGTGCTTCGCCCTCGGCGCCGCGGGCGCGCGTACGCGGCCGGTCGTTGCGGACGACGTCGCCTTCTCTCTCGCGCGCGTCGGCGACCCCGCGGTCGGGAGCCCGGTCCTCGAGACGCTCGGCAAGATCACGGGCCTCGCCGATTTCGGCAAGCGTCTCGAAGAGCGGCGCAAGAGCGATCCGTCGTTCGCGGCGCTTCGCATCGACGCGCAGTACCGCGCGGCCGGGCCGATCGAGGGCGTTCGCGTGCTCGGTGAGCGCGAGATCGAGATCGTCCTCGACGACCCGTATCCGCAGATCCTCTACTGGTTCGCGATGCCGTTCACGTCGCCCGTTCCGTGGGAGGCGGTCGCCGCGTACACGGGGGAGGACGGCGCCGAGAGCTTCGCCGAGCACCCGGTCGGGAGCGGTCCCTTCGTCCTCGCACGCTACGACAAGCGAAGCCGCATCGTGCTGCGGCGTAGCGACTCCTGGTACGGCGTCGCGCACCCCGAGTGGAAGGCGCCGGCCGCGACGTATCCGTCGGAGGGCTCGCCCGCCGACGCGAAGGAGGGGCTGCTCGATCCGGCCTACGCCGGCCGCCCGCTCCCGTTTCTCTCGCGCATCGAGTTTCGCCGCGAGAAGGAGCCGATCCCCACCTTCACGAAGTTCCTGCAGGGCTATTACGACGCATCGGGCGTCATCAAGGAGAGCTTCGACCGCGTGATCCAGAAGGGCGACCTCTCGCCCGACATGCGCGCGCTCGGCATCCACCTCGCGCGCTCGGTCGAGCCCGCGATCTCGTACCTCGGCTTCAACATGGACGATCCCGTCGTGGGCGCGAAGGCCGGCGAGCGCTCGCGCAAGCTCCGGCAGGCGATGAGCCTCGCGATCGACACGGAGGAGTTCCTGCGGCTGTTCGCGAACGGTCGCGGACTGCCGGCGCAGACGCCGATCCCGCCCGGGATCTTCGGCTACGACGCCGACTACGTGAATCCGTTTCGCCAGCCCGATCTCTCGCGCGCGGCGGCGCTGCTCGCCGAAGCCGGCTATCCCGGCGGGATCGACCCGGCGACCGGACGCCCGCTCCACCTCACCTTCGACGCCGGCGACACCGGCGCGGCGGCGCTCCTGCAGTTCCAGTTCTACACCAGCGCGTGGCGGCGGATCGGCCTCGACGTCGAGGTCGCCGCGACGAGCTACAACCAGTTCCAGGACAAGGTGCGCCGCGGGGCGTATCAGATCTTCACGTGGGGCTGGGTGGCGGACTATCCCGACCCGGAGAACTTCCTGTTCCTGCTCTGGTCGCCGATGGGCCGGACGCACGGCGGCGGGCCGAACACCGCGAACTACTCGAACCCGCGCTACGACGAGCTCTTCGTCCGCATGAAGGCGATGACCGACACGCCCGAGCGCCTGCGGATCATCGCCGAGATGCGCGAGATCCTGCAGCAGGACCGGCCGTGGATCGAGAACTACTACCCCGAGCGCTACGCGCTCTACCACGGCTGGGTGAGGAACGAGAAGCCTGCCGGGCTCTCGCTTCCCACCGCGAAGTACCTCGACATCGACGCCGCCGACCGCGCGCTGCGGCGGGCCGAGTGGAACGAGCCGATCGCGTGGCCGGCGTGGGCGCTGCTCGCGCTGCTCGTGGTCGTGGTGGCGCCGGGCGTGGTCACCTTCCTGCGGGAGAGACAGTGATGCTGGCGTATCTCGTTCGCAGACTCGCGGCCGGCGCCGTCACCATCCTCGGCGTTCTCCTGTTCCTCTTCGTCCTGTTCTTCCTGCTCGCGAAGCCCGAGGACGTCGCGCGCAAGGCCCTCGGCGAGCGCGCGCCGCAGCAGGCGATCGCGCAGTGGATCAGGAACCACGGCTACGACCGGCCGCGCTTCTGGAACCCCGAGCGCCCCGCCGACACGATGCTCGCCGACCACTTCCGGCGCATGCTCAGCTTCGATTTCGGCGCGAGCGACGCCGACGACGTTCCGATCTCGAAGCGGCTGCGCGAGGGCATCGGGCCGAGCCTCTCGCTCACCGTTCCGCTCTTCGTCCTCGGGCTGCTGCTCGGGATCCCGCTCGCGCTGCTCGTCGCCTTCTTCCGCGACACCTACATCGACCGGACGGGCGTCGTGATCTGCGTGCTGCTGATGAGCGTCTCGACGCTGCTCTACATCATCGGGGGGCAGTACCTGCTCGGGAAGATGCTGCGCTGGTTCCCGATCTCGGGATTCGACCCCGCGCCGGCCGTGGTCGCGCGCTTCCTCGCGCTGCCCGTGGTCGTCGGCGTCATCGCCGGGCTCGGCGACAGCATCCGCTTCGATCGCACCGTCTTCGTCGAGGAGACGAGCAAGGACTACGTGCGGACGGCGCGCGCCAAGGGCGCCGGCGAGGCCCGCATCATGCTCCGGCACGTGCTCCGCAACGGGCTCATCCCCATCCTCACGCAGATCGTCATCGCGATCCCGTTCCTGTTCACGGGGTCGATCCTGCTCGAGTCCTTCTTCGGCATTCCCGGCCTCGGATCGATCACGGTCGACGCAATCAATGCCAACGACTTCGCGACGCTGCGGACGATGGTCTTCATCGGCTCACTGCTGTTCGTCGCCGGCCAGATCCTCACCGACGTGAGCTACACGCTCGCGGACCCTCGCGTGCGGCTCGAGTAGGGGAGGGCATGGAGGCGCACGTGGTCTCGAACCTCGTCGTGGCGGCCCTGGTCGGAGGCGGTGCGCTCGCGCTCCTGCGGCTGCGGCGCAGCCGGCTCTGGCGCGAGGCGGGCGCCGAGCTCGTTCGGAGACGGCCCGTCGCGCTCGCGGTGGTCGGCGTCTTCGTCGCGCTCGCGCTCCTCGACTCGGTGAGCTGGTCCGGAGGCGACGCCGCGGGGGCGGGCGCGGACGCCGTCGCGCGGTTCGAGGCGAGGAGCCTCGTCGATCGTCTGTTTCCGGACGATTTTCGCGAGAAGAGCTACTCGGCGCCGTTCGCGAGCGTCGAGTTCTACGGCGAAGCGCCGCTGCGGCACCCCGGCCGCCACCCGCTCGGCACCGACATCCTCGGCCGCGACGTCCTGCACCTCACCCTCGAGGGCGCGCGCGTCGCGCTGCTGGTCGGCGGCTTCACGAGCCTCATCGTGATTCCGCTCGCGCTCGTGACGGGCATCTGCGCGGGCTACTTCGGCCGCCGCGTCGACGACGCCTTCTTCTTCGTGAGCTCGACGCTCGCGTCGATGCCCGGCCTGCTGCTGCTGATCGCGCTCATCATCGTGCTCGGTCGCGGCCCGGTGCAGGTGTGCCTCGCGCTCGGCGTCACGAGCTGGGTCGGCTTCGCGCGCGTCGCGCGCGGCGAGACGCTCAAGCTCCGCGAGCTCGACTTCGTCCACGCCGCGCGCGCGCTCGGCGTCTCCGAGGGCCGCATCCTCGTGCGGCACGTGCTGCCGAACCTCATGCACCTCGTGATCATCACCTTCGTGCTGCTGTTCTCGGGGCTCGTGCTCTCGGAGGCGACGCTCTCGTGGCTCGGCATCGGCATCGACGGGAGCTGGGGGCAGATGATCGACCAGGCCCGCGACGAGCTGTCGCGCGACCCGGCCGTGTGGTGGAACCTCGCGGCGGCGTCGGTGGCGCTCTTCGCGCTCGTGCTGTCGGTGAACCTCGTCGGCGACGCGGTCCGGGACGTGCTCGATCCGCGCACGCTGCGGGAGCGCCAGTGACCGACCGCGTCCTCGAGCTGCGCGATCTCGCGGTTTCGTTCCCCGGAGACCGCAGCGAGCGGGTTTGCGTCGTCGACGGCGTCGACCTCGAGATCGGCCGCGGCGAGGTGGCGGCGCTCGTCGGCGAGTCGGGGTGCGGCAAGTCCGTGACGGCGCTCGCGGCGCTGCGGCTCGTCCCGCGCCCGGGCCGCATCGAGCGTGGAACGCTGCGGCTCGAGGGGCGCGACCTGCTCGCGCTCCCCGTCGCCGAGATGCGCGCGCTGCGCGGACATCACGCCGCGATGATCTTCCAGGAGCCGATGACGAGCCTCAACCCGGTGATGACCGCCGGCGCGCAGGTGGTCGAGGCGATCCGGCTGCACGAGCGCACGAGCGCCGAGAGCGCCCGGCGAAGGACGCTCGCTCTCTTCGAGGAGGTCGGAATCCCCGACCCGTCCGCGCGCTTCGACGCGTATCCGCATCAGCTCTCCGGCGGGATGAAGCAGCGCGTGATGATCGCGATGGCGCTCGCGATGCGGCCGCGTCTGCTGATCGCCGACGAGCCGACGACGGCGCTCGACGTCACGATCCAGGCGCAGATCCTCGATCTCGTGCGCCAGCTCCGCGCCGAGCTCGGGACGGCGATCCTGCTCATCACGCACGACCTCGGCGTCGTGAACGAGCTCGCCGACCGCGTGTCGGTGATGTACGCGGGCCGCATCGCCGAGCGCGGCGACCGCGCCGAGATCCTCGGCGCGCCGCGGCACCCGTACACGCAGGGCCTGCTGCGGTCGATGCCCGCGCGTGCGCGCGCCGGCGAGCGCCTCGCCGAGATCCCCGGCGTGGTTCCGTCGGCCGGGAGCTGGCCGAGCGGCTGCCGCTTCCGAACGCGCTGCGACCGCGCGTTCGAGCGCTGCGCGCAGGCCGATCCCGAGCCGGTTCGGCTCGGCGACTCCCACACGGCCTGGTGTCACGCGGTGGCGCGCGACGAGGGGCTCCCGTGAGCGGCGCCGGCGGTCGAGCGCCGCTGCTGTGCGTCGAGGCGCTGCGGACGTGGTTTCCCATCCGCGGGGGCGTGCTGCGGCGGGTTCGCGGCTGGGTCCGCGCGGTCGACGGCGTCGGCTTCACGGTCGAGGAGGGACGCACGCTCGCGCTCGTCGGCGAGTCGGGGTGCGGCAAGACGACGGTCGGCCGCTCGTGCCTGCGGCTGGTCGAGCCGCAGGCGGGCAGGGTGCTGTTCGAGGGGCGCGACCTGCTCGGGCTCGGCCGCCGCGAGCTGCATCCCTACCGCCGGCAGCTCCAGATCGTGTTCCAGGACCCGATGGCGTCGCTCGATCCCCGGCTTCGCGTTCGCGACATCGTCGCCGAGGGCCTCGACGCGTTCGGGATCGGCGCGGGCCGCAGCGAGCGGACCGACCGAGTCGCCGATCTGCTGCGGCGCGTCCAGCTCGACCCGGCGCAGATGGAGCGCTACCCGCACGAGTTCTCGGGCGGCCAGCGCCAGCGCATCTGCATCGCGCGCGCGCTCGCGGTCTCGCCCCGGCTCCTCGTCTGCGACGAAGCGGTCTCGGCCCTCGACGTCTCGATCCAGGCGCAGATCTTGAACCTCCTGCGCGATCTGCAGGACGAGCTCGGCCTCGCGTACCTGTTCATCACGCACGACCTCGGCGTCGTTCGCTACCTCGCACACGAGGTCGCCGTCATGTACCTCGGCCAGATCGTCGAGCACGGACCGACCGCGCGCGTGTTCGAAGACCCGCGTCACCCGTACACGCGGGCGCTGCTCTCCGCGATCCCGTCGATCGATCCCGCGCGGCGTTCGGTTCGCGTACGGCTCCAGGGGGACGTTCCGTCGCCCGCGCGCCCGCCCGCCGGCTGCCGCTTCCACACGCGATGTCCCGAAGCCTTCGATCGCTGCCGCACCGAGGAGCCGGCGCCGCTTCCGGTGCCGGGCGGAACGAGTCGCTGCTTTCTCGCCGAGACGGCCGGAGCCGCGGGCCCCGGCGAGCGCGACACGCGCGCGGGGCCCGAGGGCCGCGCTTGACACCGCTCGCCGAGCGGGCGACGCTCGGCGGCCCTCTTCGGGAGGAACTCCGCGATGCGTGTCGAGTACACGTTCGAGCTTTCGACCTGCGAAGTGCCGCGGTTCTCCGTCGAGGCCGAAGAGGGGATCGGCAAGCTCTTCACGCTCGCGACGCTGATCCTCAACGTCCTCGAATCGCGCGAGCGAGTCGAGCTCGTCTTCTACGGCCTCAATCCCGAGGACCCCGGCCGCAAGATCGACGCGTTCCAGGAGATCCTCGGGAGCTGCGCGAGCGCGCGCGGCGTCACCTACGAGCTCGGCAATGGAGGCCGCGTTCCGGCCAGCTCGATCACGTTCCAGTGGATCACGGTCCGGGGCAACCCGGCGTAGCCGAGCCCGCCGGCGCTGGCTCGGGTTCGGACGCATCCCGCCTCGGAGCGTTCGGCGCAGAGGGATCCGGCGCGGGCGCCTCGGCCGAAGGCGCGGCCGCGCAGCCGCTCCAGCGGTGCCGGCGCGCGAGGCTCTCGCGCACCGTGGCGGCGCGGGCGGCGTCGGCGCCGGCCTCGAAGCGGAGCGCCTGCGCGTAGCGCGCGAAGAAGCGGCGTCGCGGCGCGGGCGGGAGCGCGTCGCCGACGGAGGCGTTGAGCTGCGCGAGCGCCCGGATTCGAAGCGCGTCCGGAACGCGGCGGCTGAACCGGACGCCCTCGAGGTCGACGAGCCGCGGCTCGAAGCCGCCGGCCGTCGCGCGCAGGAGCACGTTGCTCGCCTTCAAGTCGCCGTGGTCCGCTCCCGCGCGGTGCAGCGCGAGCACGAGACCGAGCAGCGCGTCGAGCGCGGCGTCGCGCGTCTCCGGAGCCGCGGTTTCGAGCACGCGGTGAGCGCCCGGATCGGGCCGCAGGTCCTCGAGCAGGACGAGCGAGCGGACCGGAAGGCCGAGGCGCGTCCACTCGAGGTACGCGAGGGGGGCGGCCGCGCCGATCCCGAGCAGGCGAAGGCCGTGGCCGCCGCGCCAGGCCCTCCGCCCCGGCGAGCCGCGGACGCAGTCCGCGAGCGCGCGGGCGAGCCCGCGCCCGCGCGCCTCCTTCGACACGATTCGGTGTTGGCCGGCCGTCACTGCGCACAGCGCCGCCGCACGGTCGCGGTCGAGAACGCGCGAATCGCCCGCGGCGAGCGCGGCCTCGTGCGCAGCGAGCGCGGCCGAGACGGCCGCCTCGTCGATCTCGCGCACGCGAAGGCCGCGCGCGCCTGCGACACGGACGGCGGCGACGGCGCGACCCGCGCGCATCACGTGACGGCGCCGGCTCGCGCCGTGCGCGAGCGCGCCGGGCGCGCAGGCCCGGCCGGTCGCGCGGGGCGCGTCGCGGGGCGGCGGGGCGGCGGGGGGGGGGCGGGCGCGGGGGGGGGGGCGCGGCCCGGCCCCG
>JAYRMX010000382.1:0-4598 GCA_041912475.1 Myxococcota bacterium | reverse complement strand
GCGCCGCCTCGACGAGCGCGCGCACCTCGGCGGCGAAGCGGTTCGCATTGGCGTAGAACAGGCCGGCACCGAAGCGGTAGACCACGAGGCCCGGGCCGCTCGTCGCGCCGGGCGTCGCGGGGATCGGCTGCCAGAGGCCGCCGGAGCTCCGCACGAGCACGTCGGTGTGCGGCCGATAGGTGTGGCGCACGTGCCGTAGCAGCGAGAGCACCATCGCGAGCAGGATTCCCTGCTCGACGCCGACGGCGACGACGACCGCAGCGGTGACGAGCGCGAGATGGAACTCGCCCGGGCTCTCGCGCAGGATGTGGCGAAGGCCGCGCACGTCGACGAGGCCGACGGCGATCGTGAAGACGATCGCGCCGAGGACGCAGTGCGGGAGGTAGCGGAGCGGCGCCGTCAGCAGGAGCAGCACGAGCGCGACGACGACGGCCGTTGCGACCTGCGCGAGCTGACTCCGCGCTCCCGAGCTCTCGACCATCGCCGTCTGCGTCGGGCTGCCGTTCACGACGAAGGCGCCCGAGGCGGCCGCGAGCGCGTTCGCCGCGGCGAGGCCAACGAGATCCGCATCCTCGTCGAGCGTTTCGCGATGGCGCGCCGCGTAGGCGCGCGCCGTCGCCGCGCTCTGCGTCACGATCATGAGGAAGCACGCGCCCGCGATCGGGAGCACGGCGCCGGCGTCGCTCCACCCGACGTCGGGAAGTGCGAGGCGCGGCAGGCCGCTCGGAACGGCGCCGATCACCGGGATTCCGTGGCCGGCGAAGTCGAACGCCGCGCTCGCCGCGATCGCGCCCGCGACGGCGAAGAGTGGGCCCGGAAGGCGCGGCGCCAAGCGGCGCAGCGCGAGCACGAGAGCGACGACCGCGGACGAGAGGGTGAGCGTCGGCAGGTGAACGTCGCCGACCGAGCCGGCGATCTGCGCGAGCTGGCCGAGCGTCCGCTCGTGCGGGACCACGAGGCCGAGCATGCCGCCGAGGACGGCGATCCCGACCTGGAAGCCGACGCCGGTCAGAAACCCCACGAGGACCGTCTGCGACAGGAAGTCCGAAAGGAACCCGAGCCGGAAGACGCGCGCGAGCAGGAGCAGCGCCGCCGTCATCAGCGCGACGAGCCCGGCGAGCGCGACGTAGCGCTCGCTCGCAACCGGCGCGAGCCGCGAGAGCTGCCCGGCGAGGATCGCGGCCGTCGCAGAATCCGCGGCGACGACGAGGTACCGCGACGAGCCGAGCGTCGCGAACGCCACGAGCGGGAGCAGGAGCGTGTAGAGCCCGGTGAACAGCGGCATCCCGGCGATCCGCGCGTAGCCGAGCGCCTGCGGGACGTTCATCGCCGCGAGCGCGAGGCCGGCCAGAGCGTCGCGCAGCGCGCTCGCCCGCCGCAGCGGGAGGACCGCCTGGAGGATCCGCGGCGCCGTCACGGCGTTGCGAGTGCGCGACCGGGCGCCTTCAGCCGCTCCGCTCCTACGCCGCGCGCCGCAGTGAGAGGCCGAGCATGACGAGGCTCATCCCGCCGAAGACGAGGTCGATGCCGACGAAGAGGCCGATCACCCAGAGCCCCGACGCCGGCCACTGCGCGAGGATGAGGCCGCCGAGAACGACGTTCACGACACCCGACAGCACGACCCAGCCGCGGTGCGGCAAGTGCGTTCCGATCGCCGCGCCGACCCGGAACAGGCCGCTCACGAAGAAGAACGCCGCCATCAGGAGCGTGAGCGTCTCGGCGCCCTGGAGGGGGTTCTGCAGCAGCAGGAGGCCCGTCACGACGTAGAGGACGCCGAGCAGCAGATCGAGGAGGAACCCCTGCCAGTCGCGATGCGAGAACGCGTGGAAGAGCTGCGCGACGCCGGCAAATACGAGCAGCCATGCGAAGACGAGGACGGAGACCAGGGTCGTCGCCACGTTCGCCGCGATCGCGGCGATTCCGAGCAGCTCGAGCACGATCCCGACCGCTACGATCCAGCCCGATCGCGCGCGGAGCTTCGCGAGTTCCGGCACAGCCGCGCCGCTGGTGTCACTCATCGGTGTTACACCTCCGTTCGGGACCGTCGCTTCCGGCAGCGGCCCGTGCGCCAGCTTACCGCCGCGCCGGTGGAAGTGATCGGGAGAAATGGCCGTCTTCTGGAGCGTTCCCGTCGCCGTGCGCACTCGACGCGACGATGAGCGGCGTTCTCCCCACGGTGCGCGGCGTGCCGGCCGGGTGCCTCGCAGCTCCGCGCTTCCTCGCGACCGCCGCCGGACCGGGTCGCGACCGGCCCATCCTCCGACGGCGAAGCGAGGGCGCTCCGCGCGTGGGTTCGCGCAATTCTGATGGTTCGCTATATTGGGTAGATAGGCGTCTCCCTTGGACGACGCGCCAGCCCCGGGCTCCCACCCGCCTGACCGCCCATCCACTCGACTCTGCCTTCCCGTTTCTTGGCCGGCTCTCCGGCCGCCAGCGGGCATTCGACCGCTCGCATTCGGCAGCCGGACGTTCCGGCGGGGATGCGGCGGACCGGCGGCTCTTCTCCGTCTCGAACGAGAGGCGGGGCGGCCGCCCAAAGGATCCATTGACTTGAGCAAGAAGATCTATGTCGGAAATCTCCCTTTCTCCACCACGGACGCCGAGCTGCGGCGGCTCTTCGAGCAGCACGGCACCGTCGAGTCGGTGAGCGTCATCATGGACCGCGAGACCGGTCGGCCGCGCGGGTTCGCCTTCGTCGAGATGAGCGACGCGAGCAGCGCGTCGGCGGCGATCTCGACGCTGAACGGCCGCGAGCTCGACGGCCGCGCCCTGCGCGTCAACGAGGCGCAGGAGCGAGCCGCGGGCGGCGGTGGCGGCCGCGGTGGCTACGGCGGCGGCGGTCGCGGCGGCTACGGCCGCTAGCCCATTCACTCCGAACGGGAGCGGGAAGGGATCCTGCTCCCGTTCGGATTCTCGCCTTCCGTCTCGAGGTGCCATGGCCCGGAGACGCGACCCCCTCCAGAGCCTCCCGAAGACCAGGGCTCCCGCTCCGGGCTCACCGCCGGCGGCGGCGGGGCATCGCTTCGGTCCCAGCCTCGTCTGCTGCTGGTGCGGGATCTCGCATCGGCTGCATCACCGCGATCCGCAGCCGTGCCGACGGGATCCGGACGCGGAGACGCCGCCTGCAGCTCCTCCGCGCATGCGCTGACCCGTCGCCGTCACCGGCGGCTGTCGGCTTCGTCCGGGCGCCGAAACGACGAGGCCCCGGAGCACCGTGCGCTCCGGGGCCTCTCACTCTCCGCGGCCGGTCGGCCGGGGACTACATCCCCATGCCGCCCATTCCGCCCATTCCGCCCATGCCACCCGGCATTCCGCCGCCGTGGCCGTCCTTCTTCTCTTCGGGCTTCTCGGCCACCATCGCCTCGGTGGTGAGGAGCAGCGCGGCGACGCTCGCCGCGTTCTGCAGCGACGTGCGAACGACCTTCGTCGGGTCGATCACGCCCGCCTTCAGCAGGTCCTCGTACACCTCGGTGGCCGCGTTGAAGCCGAAGGCTCCCTTGCCGCCCTTCACCTTGTCGACCACGATCGAGCCCTCGACGCCGGCGTTCTGCGAGATCATTCGCAGCGGCTCCTCGATCGCTCGGCGGATGATGTTGATGCCCGCCTGCTGCTCGTCGTCGGCCTTGAGGTCGTCGAGCGCCTTCTGCGAGCGCAGCAGCGCGACGCCGCCGCCGGGGACGATGCCCTCCTCGACGGCCGCTCGCGTCGCGTGGAGCGCGTCCTCGACGCGCGCCTTCTTCTCCTTCATCTCCGTCTCGGTGGCCGCGCCGACCTTGATGACCGCGACGCCGCCCACGAGCTTCGCGAGGCGCTCCTGGAGCTTCTCGCGGTCGTAGTCCGACGTGGTCTCCTCGATCTGCTTGCGGATCTCGTTGCAGCGGCCCTCGATGTCCTTCTTCGCGCCGGCGCCGTCGATGATCGTCGTGTTGTCCTTGTCGATCTGGACGCGCTTGGCCTTGCCGAGGTCCTTGAGGGTCACGTTCTCGAGCTTGAGGCCGAGCTCCTCGGCGATCACCTGCCCGCCCGTGAGGATCGCCATGTCCTGCAGCATCGCCTTGCGGCGGTCGCCGAAGCCGGGCGCCTTCACCGCGGCGCAGTTGAGCGTGCCGCGGATCTTGTTGACGACCAGCGTCGCGAGCGCCTCGCCCTCGATGTCCTCTGCGACGATCACGAGCGGCTTGCCCTGGCGCGCCACCTGCTCGAGCAGCGGCAGCATGTCCTTCATGCTCGAGATCTTCTTCTCGTGCAGCAGGATCACGCAGTCGTCGAGCACGGCCTCCATGCGCTCCGGGTCGGTGACGAAGTAGGGCGAGAGGTAGCCGCGGTCGAACTGCATGCCCTCGACCACGTCGAGGACCGTCTCCATCGACTTGGCCTCCTCGACCGTGATCACGCCCTCCTTGCCGACCTTCTCCATCGCCTGCGAGATGATCTTGCCGATCGTCTCGTCGCCGTTGGCGGAGATGGTGCCGACCTGCGCGATCTCGCTCGAGTCGCGCGTGGGCTTCGACATCTTCTTGAGCTCTTCGACGAGCGCGCCGACGGCCTTGTCGATTCCGCGCTTGAGCTCCATCGGGTTCATCCCCGCCACGACCATC
>JAYRMX010000381.1:0-3352 GCA_041912475.1 Myxococcota bacterium | reverse complement strand
CGACGCGACCGGCATCGAGGAGGAGCGGCGCCTGTGCTACGTCGGGATGACGCGCGCGATGGAGCGACTCACGCTGACGTTCGCGTCCGAGCGGCGCCGCTACGGCGCCCGCACCTTCTCGGCGCCGTCGCGCTTCCTCTCCGAGATTCCGGGAGCGCTCGTCCAGACGAGCGCGGGCGGCGTCGCGCCGGCGAGCCGCCGAGCACGCGACCCGGAGCGCGCGCTCGATTACTCTCTCGGCCACGATCCCGCGGAAGAGGCCGGATCGATCCGGGCGGGGCTCCGCGTGCGGCATCCGATTTTCGGTGAGGGCTCGGTGATCGCGGTCCGTGGCGCCGGTCAGGCGTGCAAGCTCGACGTCCGCTTCGACCGCGTCGGCATCAAGACCGTGCTGCTGCGCTTCGCCAACCTCGAGCCGGTCTAGGCCATGGCGCCTCTGCCGGGACGGGACCTGCTCCACGGCCGAGCGCTCGCGTCGAGCTTCGACGCGTTCGCGCGCGTTCATCTGCTGCGTGCGGGAATCCAGCTCGGCCTGTTCGAGGCGCTGCGCCGCCCGCACGATGCGGACGCGCTGGCCGGCCGCCTCGGCCTCGCCGCGGACCTCGTCGCCTCGTGGCTGGTGGCGTCGGAGCGGCTCGGCCTCGTTCACGCGGCCGCCGGCGGCTTCCAGATCACGGACTTCACGCGCTGGGTGCTCGACGCGCCGGAGGCGCCCGCCCTGCACGCGATGCTCGACCAGGTGGCGCTCGGGTGGGGGCCGCGGCTGCTCGACCTGCCGCAGCTCATGAAGGGCGCCGACCGGCCGCGCTTCGGCAGCCCCGAAGAGGCGCAGCGCATCGCGGCTGCGTCGCGCGCCGTCGAGGCCCGCGCGCTCGCTGCGCTCGCGCGGATTCCGGGCGTGCGAAATGCGCGCCGCGTCCTCGACGTCGGCTGCGGACACGGGAGCTACCTCGCGGGCTTCCTCGCGCACTACCGGGACGCGCAGGGCCTCGGCGTCGACCTCGATCCGGCGGTCGCCGAGGAGGCTCGCCGGACGCTTCGCGAGGCCGAGGTGTGGCGGCGCGGCGAGATCCGCGTCGGCGACTTCATGACGATGGATCTCGCGTCCCGCTTCGACCTCGTCCTGTTCAACAACAACCTCCACTACTTCGCGGCGTCGGAGCACGGCGCCGTGCTGCGCCGCGCCGCCGCGCGGCTCTCGCCCGGCGGGGTTCTCGCGATCCAGACCGGAGTCGTCGACTCGGGCCCCGTCGCCCGGGTCCTCGGCACCGGTGCGGGGATGGCGATCTTCGATCTCTACCTGCGGACCCACGCGAACCTGCACGGCCTCCCGCAGCCGACTGCGCTGCGCGAAAGCCTGCGCGAGGCGGGGTTCGACGAGGTCGGCGAGGTCGCCGTGCTGCCGGGCGGGAGCTCGCGCTACGTCTGGGCGCGGGCGCGCCGCGACGCCGCCGGCTCGCCTCCGCAGGCCGCACCGCCCGCGGCGTCGTGAGCTGAGCGCGGCCCGAAGGGGTGCTGCGCGTCCGGCTTGACCGCCGGCGGACGACCGCCGACGCTTCGCCCTTCGCGACGGGGAGAGCGCACGGAATGCCAGCGGCCCTGCACGAACACGCCGTCACCGTCGTCGACGCCGCGCACGCCGCGCCCGTCACGACCCGGTGTCCGCTGTGCGGGAGCGGAGGAGCGAGGCCGCTGTTCGCGGTGGACGGGTGCCCGTGGCGCGTCGTTTCGTGCCCGGGCTGCGCGCTCGCACGCCTCGATCCGCCGCCTTCGGAGGACGAGCTCGCTCCGTTCTATCCCGACGCGTACTACGGCGACCCGGGACAGAAGTTCCACCCGTTCATCGAGCGGCTGGTCCGGTTCGTGAGCGCGCGTCACGTTCGCTTTCTCTCGAGGAAGGTGCCGGCGGGCGGCCGCGTCCTCGACGTCGGCTGCGGCCGAGGCGTCCTGCTCTCCGCGCTCGCCGACCGCGGCTTCGAAGTGCACGGCGTCGAGCGGAGCGCGGCGGCGGCGTCGGGCGCCGATCCGCGCGCTCGAATCCGCATCGCCCCCGACCTCGCCGCCGCCGCGTATCCCGCCGGCGGGTTCGACGCCATCTTCGTGTGGCACGTGCTCGAGCACCTGTGCGAGCCCGTCCGGGCCGTCGACGAGATGCGGCGCATCCTGCGCCCCGGCGGGCGGCTCGTCGTCGCGGTTCCGAACTTCTCGAGCCTGCAGGCGCGCTGGGCGGGTCCAGCATGGTTCCATCTCGACCTGCCGCGGCACGTGTTCCAGTTTCCGATGCCGGCGCTGCGGCGGCTCCTCGACCAGGCGGGTTTCGTCCGCGAATCGGAGCACCACTTCTCGCTGCGGCAGAACCCGTTCGGCTGGATCCAGAGCAGCCTCAACCGCCGGCCCGATCTGCCGCGCAACGGGCTCTACACGCTGCTGCACCGGCGCTCGCGCGGCGAGCCTCCCGCGTTCGACGCCGCGACGCGGCGGCGGCTCGTGGTCGCCGGCCTCCTCCGCGCGCCGGCCGCGATCGCCCTCACGTTCGTCGAGGCCGCCCTGCGCTCGGGTGGTACGGTGCACGTGGTGGCGCGAAAGCCCGCCGCATGAGCGCGCCGGGACGCCGGTCGGCCCTCGCCGAGGCCGCCGCGATCTTCGCCGTCTTCACCGCGGTGGCCCTCGTGGTGTACGGCCCCGCGCTGCGCGGGCCGTTCGTCTCGGACGACCTCCACTACGTCGCGACCAATCCGTACGTGCACACGCTCACGGCCGAGAGCCTGCGCCAGATCTTCGATCCGTGGGGACAGGCCAGTGTCTTCGTCGTCAACTACACGCCCGTGCACCTGCTGCTGCACGCCGCGGCCTGGAGCCTGTTCGGCTCCGACGTTCTCGGCCATCACGTGCTCGGCGTCGTCCTGCACGCCCTCGGCGCGACGCTCCTCGTCTCCGTGTTTCGCGCCTCGAGCGCGGGGCGGCTCGCCGCCCTCGCCGGAGGCGCGATCTTTCTGCTGCATCCCGCGAACGTCGAGGCCGTGGCGTGGATCTCACAGCTCAAGACGACGTCGTGCTTCGTGCTCTCGCTCGCCGCGCTTCTCGTCTTCCCGTTCTCCCCCGGCGTCGCGACTCCGCTGTTCTTTCTGGCGCTGCTCGCGAAGCCGACGGCGTCGTTCGTGCTCCCGGTCGCCGCGGCCATCGTCTGGGTTCGGCTGTGGCGCGAGCGGCCTCCCGTGCGGCACCTCGCCTGGCTCGCGGTGTGCGCGGCGGGCTTTCTCGCACTCGCGGTCGTGCAGCTCGAGGTGAATCGCCGCTCCGGGACGCCCGACACGACCGGCGGCGCGGAGGGCGTCGCGCGGCTGCTGTCCGT
>JAYRMX010000380.1:0-8604 GCA_041912475.1 Myxococcota bacterium | reverse complement strand
GTCGCCCTGGCACCTCGGCAGCGCCGAATGCCGGCTTCGCATCTGGCGCTCGCCCGACGCGCGACGCTTCGAGCCCGTCGCCGAGCTCGGCATGCCGGGCGAGGACATCCGCGACCCCAAGTTCGCCGTGATCGGCGATCGCCTCTTCCTCTACGCCCTCCCGAACCGGGGCCGCGCCGCGCTTCCCTACACGACCGTCTACTCGGTGAGCGACGACGGCGTCACCTGGCCCGCCTTCACGCCGATCGAGCAGCCGGGCTGGCTCTTCTGGCGGCCGAAGACACGAGATGGTGTCACCTGGTACGTCACCGCCTACTGGCACGGGCATGGCCGCTCGCGGCTGCTCTCGTCGAGCGACGGAATCCGGTGGTCGGCCGTCTCGGACATCCACGAGGGCGACGCCAACGACGAGACGGACTTCGAGTTCCTCCCGGACGGGCGGATGCTCGTGACGGCCCGCCTCGAGGGGAAGGCCGACAGCCCGCTCGGGAGCCCCGACGCGTGTACGCTGATCGCGGTCGCGCCGCCGCCCTACCGGGAGTGGACGAAGACGCGGAGCAGCGTGACGCGCCTCGACGGACCGGCGCTCTTCTCCTACCGCGGCGTGGTGCTCGCGGTCGGCCGCTACCAGCCCGGGCCGCGCGGACCGCTCACGCAGGTCGGCGGCGTGCTGAGCCGCAAGCGGACGGCGATCTTCCTCGTCGAGGAGACCCGCCTCGTCCACCTCACCGATCTGCCGAGCGCGGGCGACACGTCGTATGCGGGCGTCGTCGTCGACGGCAACGTCCTCACGGCGAGCTACTACACGAGCGACGTCTCGCGCGACTACGCCTGGCTCCTCGGCATGTTCCTGCCGACCGAAATCCGGATGGCGCGCGTCGATCTGGGCGGCGTGCTGCTGCTCGCCGAGTCGCTGCGGGGTGCGGGGCCGTAGCGCGGCGCTTCGGCCGGCCGGCACGTGCCGCCGTGCATGCTGGCGCTGGGTCGCGGCCAGCCGTCCCGAACCGCCGGGCGTGGCGGCCCCGGACCAGGGCCGCGCGCGAGCGGGGCGACGCCGCCAACGAAGGTGGCGTCAGGCGGGAGGGCCGCCGCGGCGCATGAAGCCCTCGAGCCTCTCCTTCACGGCGGGCCACTCGGCGGCGGTGATCGAGTACATCACCGTGTCGCGAACGAAGCCGTCGCCGAGCGTCATGTGCTGGCGGAGGACGCCCTCGCGGACGGCGCCGAGACGTGCGATCGCGGCCTGCGAGCGCTCGTTGCGAAGATCGGTCTTGAGCTGCACGCGCACCGCGCCGAGGTCCTCGAACGCGTGGCGGAGCAGCAGGTACTTGCACTCGGTGTTGACACCCGTTCGCTGCACGGCCGGCCCGAGCCACGTCGAGCCGATCTCGAGCGCGCGGTCCGCGCGGCGGATGTCGATGTAGCGCGTCGAGCCGACGGCCTCGCCCCCGGGAAGGCGCACGATCGCGAAGGCGACCTCGCGGCTGTCGCGGACCGCGGCCGTCGCCGCGTCGATCCAGCGAATCACGTCGTCGAGCGTTCCGAACGGCTCTCCGGGACGAAAACGCCAGACCGAAGGGTCTCGGCCGGCCGCGAGCAGATCCTTCGCGTGGCGCGGCGCCAGCGGCTCGAGCCGAACGCCCATCCCCTCGAGCGTCACGGGACGCGGATCGAAGCGGTCGCCGCCGAGCCCGCGCGGAGCGGCGACGCCGGCGCGCGCCGCCTTCTCTTCGACGCGCGGCACGAAGCGCGCGGCGTCGACGACGAAGCGCTCGTGCCGGCCTTCGGTCACGAGATCGGCGCCGTCGTGCGCGCTCACGCGGAAGACGAGCTTTCTACCTTCCACCGCGACGAGCTCGGCCTTCACCGTGACGGTCATGCCCGGAGGCGTCGCGGCCGCGTGACTGAGGTCGACGTGCGTTCCGACCGTCTGCTCGCGCGGCCAGTCGAGGTGCGGGTTCACGATGCGCAGGCACGCCCACTCGACGAGGCCGACCAGAAAGCCCGTCGCGAGCACGCGCGGCATCGCCTGGAACTCGGGCGCTTCGGGATAGAGGTGGGGGACGGTCTTCGTATCGGGGACGCGAAACGAGAGCTCGCCGCACAGGCCGGGCTTCAGCGTGTCCTTCATGCGGCCGAGGATCGCGGGAGCGCGCGACCTTCGCCAGACGCCGGCGGGCCGCCTGCGAGCGCCGGTCGCGGCGAACCGCCGGCCGGTGCGCGCGGCCCGGCGCGGGGCCGCCGCTACGCACGCGAAGCGCCGCCCGGGGAGACGATCTGCAGGCCTGCGGGCGCGAAGCGGCGAAAGTCGTGCGGGTTCGCGGTCGCGAGCGTCGCGCCGGCGCGAATCGCGATGGACGCGATCATGCAGTCGAGGAGCGACCCGCGCCGGCGGCCGCCGAGATTGAAGAGCTGCGCCGCGGCGGCGGCGTCGGCCGAGAGACAGGGCTCGGGATCGGAGACGATGCGGGCGGCGAGCGCGATCTCGGGCGCGCCGATCGGACCGCAGAGCAGCTCGGCCCAGCCGATGCTGCTCATCCCGAGCGGCACGCCCTCCTGCAGCCAGGCGCGCAGGACCCCGTCCTCGGGGCTTCCGGCCGCGAGCGCGCGGATCAGGAAGCTCGTGTCGAGGTGGATCACGTCCGCCGCGCGGAGCGCGCCACCGGAGACGACGCGGCGCGGCGCTCCTTGCGAGCCTCGGCCGCCCAAGCCCGCGCGCGCGCCGGCGTGAGCCGCAGCGAGCGCTGCAATCGATCGAGCGCATCGAGCGCTCCGCCGGCTCCGCTCTCCGGGTCTTCTCCCGCGGCGGCGCGAATCGCGCGGCGCAGCGCTTCGGACTTCGAAACCTTCCACCGCAGGGCCATTCGCTCGAGCTGCCGGACGGTCTCGGGATCGAGCGAATAGGTCGATTTGACGGTCGTTACGGCCATATGGCCATACTCTACCGCGGCGGGCGCCCGAGCGGTAGCCGGCGTTCCGGTCACCGGGCCGGGGCTTCGCCGGGCCGCCCGCGCCCGCCTGCGAGCGCCGGTCGCAGCGAACCGCCGGCCGGTGCGCGCGGCCCGGTGGCTCGCTTCCCGCGCGGGTGCGGGGCGGCCTGCTTCCGGACGCTCGCCCCCGACCTTCGCGGGCCGCTACCCGCGCGGCTGCGGGGCGGCCCTGCCCGCGGCGCGCGGCCGGTCGCTCTTGCTCCGCGCGAGGTGCTCGGCGGCCGCCTGCAGCTCGGCGAACGCGAAGCGGATCTGCTCGGCCAGCAGCGGCAGGTCGGGTAGCGCGTCCCAGTCGGCGTTGAGTCCCCAGTACAGGCCGCCGTCGTAGCTGAACAGCGCGACGTTGAGCGCCTGGCCCGGCGTGAGCGGCGCCACCGGATACGAAGCGCGCATCCGGCTGCCGAGCAGGTAGAGCGGAATCTGCGGGCCGGGAACGTTGGTGACCACGAGGTTGTACGGCCGCGACCGAACGGTCATGCGGACGGCCTGCACCAGCACGTTCGGCACCGTCCACTCGGCGACGGCCGTGAGCACGCGTCCGCCGAGCGCCTGCTTCGATTCCTTCAGCTCGCCCATCGTCTTGCGGATCGCGGCGAGACGCTCCTCGGGCTCGGCGACGTTGATCGGAAGGTGCGCGACCATCTGCGTGATCTGGTTGCCGAGCGCAGGGCTGCCGTCCTTCGGCCGCACGCTCACCGGCACCATCGCGCGCACCTCGAGGCCGTCGATGTCGAGACCGCGCTTCGCGAAGAACCCGCGCAGCGCCCCCGCGACCGTCGCGAGAACGACGTCGTTCAGCGTGCCGCCGAGCAGATCCTTCACGCGTTTGAAGTCCGCGACGCGGTGCTCGATCATCTGGAAGCGCCGGTGCGGGCCGAGCTGGTGGTTGAGCGGCGTCTCCGACGCGGAGTGGAGCGCGGGCGAGAGCACCTGCGCGACGCCGACCGCCGCCTCGCGGATCGCGTTCGTGGCGTGACCCGGATCGGCCCAGGCCTGCTGCAGCGCGTGCCACGCTTCGAGCGGCTGCACGGCGCGGTGCAGAAGTGCGTCGGCGGCGAGCCGCCCCGTGCTCGGCGCAGGGCGAGGCTTCCACGGCTGCGGCGCGACGGGCGTCACGTTCTCGGCCGGGTCGAGGAGCACCGAGATCAGCTCCGCCCCGGCCACGCCGTCGATCATGCAGTGGTGCGTCTTCGTGATCAGCGCGAGGCGGTCGCCCTCGACGCCCTCGACGAACCACATCTCCCACAGCGGCTTTCCGCGATCGAGCTGCTGCGACATGATGCGGCCGATGAGCGCCTCGAGCGCCTCCTGATCTCCCGGGCGCGGGAGCGCCGAGTGCCGGACGTGATACGCGATGTTGAATCGCGGCTCGTCGATCCAGATCGGGTGCCCCTCGCCCGGCACCTCCGACAGCCGCTGGCGGAAGCGCGGAACGCGGCCGAGCCGCGTCTCGATCGTCCCGCGGATCCTGTCGATGTCGAGGCGCCCGCGGTCGGTTCGCAGCGGCTTCTCGTCGAGCAGCAGCACGCCGCCGACGTGCATGTGGTTGTTCGCGTCTTCGAGCCCCAGGAACGAGGCGTCGAGCGCGCCGAGACGCTCGTAGAACGGCATGGCGGGACCTCCGTCGGACGACACCAGACTATCACCCCCGGCCCGGGACGCCGGTGGCGATCTCACGGTCTGAGGGGGGGGCGGCGGCGCGGACCTCGGCTCAGAACGGAATCCACGAGCGGCGCGGCGTGAAGCTGAGGTAGCCCGCGCTCGCACCCGCGCGCAGCCCGACGCCGGTTCGGATCGGCGCGAGCACGATCGGTCCCGACTGCACGTAGTTGAGCCCGAAGCCGGCGACGAAGTACAGGCTTCCCTCGACGCCCGGGAAGCGCTGGAAGATCGCGTCCTCGCTCGGCAGGTGATAGACGAGCATGAAGACCTTCGAGGCGTTGCCGCCGACGTCCCAGCCGATCGACGGACCGTTCCAGTAGACGCTTCGCCGGGCGCCGCTCTTGCGCTCGAGCGTCCCCTGCCCGTAGCGAAGGCCGACGACGAAGGCGCCGCTCCCCTCCTCGCCCGTGATGTACGCGTTCGGCCGGCCCTGGTCGCGGAAGGCCTTCTCGATCGCCTTCGCGAGGCCTTCGCTCACGTCGCCGAAGAAGCCGCTCGCCTTCGTGAGGATCTCTTCCTGACCGTACGTATCTTCGGCGCGTGCGGGCGTCGCGGCGGCGAGCGAGAGCGCGGCGAGGGCGAGCGCGACCGCACGGCGAAGCGGAGCGTGCATGGCCGGAAGGTGCCCCCGGGCCGCGCGCGCGCAAGACTCGGGGCGCGGGCCACGGGAAGGAGACGAGATGCTGCGAGTCGAGAAGCCGGAGATCTTCGGGGTGACGGAGTCGAGCGTGTCGCTCGCCTTCGACGTTCGCGACGACGGGCGTCCGGCGGACGCCGAAGCGCGCGTCCTCGTCGACGGCGAGGTGCGGGCCGTGTCGGAGGGCGACTCGCCGACCCGCTTCGTCCGCATCGAGGGGCTCGACCCGGGGCGCCGGTACCGGATCTCGATCGAGGCGCGGGGAGCCGCTCCGGCGGCGCCGGACCCGTACTTCCCGGATGCCGTCGAGACCCTCCCGCTCCCGCAGGCGCGCGAGACCGCCTCGTTCGCGACGCTCAACGACCTGCACTTCGGCGAGCTGCGCTTCGGCGGCGTGCTCGACCCGGACGGCGAGTCCGGTCCCGACGGTCCCGGCTCGCCGTCGGTTCGCGCCGACGACACCGAGGTCCCGTACTGGCGCTTCATGAACGAGGACGCGATCGACGAGATCGACGCCGCGGGCGTCGGCGCGGTCTTCGTGAAGGGCGACATCGCCGACCGCGGGCTGCCCGAGCAGTTCGCCGACGCGGCGCAGGCCTTCGCGCGCCTTCGCGCGCCGCTCCATGCCTTCCTCGGCAACCACGATCACTACGGCCGCAACGTGGGCCTCGACGTCGACGGCTACGCGCTGCTCGGCCAGCCGCGCGCGCCGCGCAGCCTCGACCTCGGCGGCTGGCGCCTCGTTCTCGTCGAGACGGCCGAGCCCGGCGCACATCACGGCGTGTTCGACGAAGACCGGCTGCGCTGGCTCGACGCCGAGCTGGCGCAGACGCGCGAGGCCGGCCAGCCGACGCTCGTGCTGATGCACCACCATCCCGTTCCGCCCGAGCACGCCGACACGTATCCGAACAACATCGGGATCCGGCCCGAGCACTCGCTCCGGCTCTACGACCTCGTCGGACGGCACCCGCAGGTGCGCGGCGTCCTGCTCGGCCACACGCACCGCAACCGCGTCCGCCGCCACCCCGCGTCGGGAGACGTGCCGTACGTCGAGGTGAACTGCACCAAGGACTACCCGGGCGGCTGGGCGCACTACCGCCTGTTCGAGGACGGCAGCTTCCGGCAGGAGGTGCGGCGGACGTCGAGCCCGCGCGCGCTCGCGCACTCGGCGCTGTGCCGTGACTTCTTCCGGGGCTTCTACCGCATCTTCGCGCTCGGCCAGCTCGGCGAGCGGAGCTTCGCGGCGCCGGGAGCGTCCGGCGCGCTCCCGCCCGTGCGAACGGGCGGCTGAAGGCGCGCTGCCGGCGCGAGGCCCGCCTCGCCGCCGCGAATCAATCCTTCGGCAAGAGCGGCTCGAAGCGCGCTTTGTCGGTGGCCTTGAGGTACGCGTCCTGCGCGAGGACGCGGCCGTCTTTCACCAGCGCGAAGAGCGCGTCGTCCATCGACTGCATCCCCTGGCTGCGCCCCGACTGGAGAATCGAGTGCAGCATGGGCGTGTTGCCCTCGCGGATCACGTTCGGAAGGCCGGGCGTGCGGAGCAGGATCTCGTTCGCCGCGACGCGCCCCTTGCCGTCGGCCGCCGGCAGCAGGAGCTGGGAGACGACCGCGGCGAGCGACTCCGACAGGCTGAGGCGCACCTGCGGACGCTCCTCCGCGCCGAAGGCGTCGAGGATGCGGTCGACGGTCTTGGCCGCGCCGTTCGTGTGCAGCGTCCCGAAGACCAGCAGCCCCATCTCGGCGGCGGTGAGCGCGAGCGAGATCGTCTCGGTGTCGCGCATCTCGCCGACCAGGACGACGTCGGCGTCCTGGCGAATCGCCGCTCGCAGCGCGGCGCCGAAGCTCTGCGTGTGGCGGCCCACCTCGCGGTGCGAGAAGACGCACTGCGCGCCGGAGTGAACGAACTCGACGGGGTCCTCGATCGTGACGACGTGCCGCGCGAGCGTTCGATTCACGCGATCGAGAATCGCCGCGAGCGTCGTCGACTTTCCCGACCCGGTCGGTCCGGTCACGAGGACGAGGCCCTGCTCGAGCCGCGCGAGCCCCTCGATCGCTGCGGGCAGCGCGAGAGCGTCGAGCGACACGATCTTCTCGGGGATGATCCGGAACACCGCCGCCGCGCCGTTCTCCTGAACGAAGTAGTTGGCGCGGAATCGCGCGACGCCCGGCAGGCCGTAGGCGAAGTCGACGTCGGCGCTGCGCGCGTACTGGTCCCAGTGGCGGTCGGCGGCGATCTCGCGGAGCAGCGCGCGTAGCTCGGCGTCTCCGAGCACCGGAACGTCGTCGACGGCGCGCAGCTCGCCGTCGCAGCGCATGCGGGGCGCGAGGCCGGCGGCGAGGTGGAGATCGGAGCCGCCCGCCGCGTGCAGGCGGCGCAGCAGGTCATCGAGCTTCGGCAACTCCGCCTCCTCCGAGCCGCTTCGGGTCCTCGCAGTGACGCGCGGCCTCCTCGCGCGTCACACCCGCCTGCTGGACGAGCCGCGCGAGATCCTGTTCGAGGAGCTGCATTCCCTGCGCGGCGCCGGTCTGGAGCAGCGAGCGGATCTGGAAGGTCTTGTTCTCGCGGATCAGATTGCCGACGGCGCGGGTCACGACCAGCACCTCGAGCGCGGGAACCCGGCCCTCGCCGTTCGCGCGCGGCAGGAGGCGCTGCGAGACGACGGCGCGCAGCGACTCCGACAGCATCGTTCGCACCTGGTCCTGCTGCTCCGGTGCGTACGCTCCGACGATCCGGTTGATCGTCCGGACGGTGTCGCGGGTGTGGAGCGTCGCGAGCACGAGGTGCCCGGTCTCGGCCGCCGTGAGCGCGAGCGAGATGGTCTCGACGTCGCGCAGCTCGCCGATCACGATCACGTCCGGGTCTTCTCGCAGCGCGGCGCGCAGCGCCCTCGCGAACGACTCGGTGTGCCGCCGCACGTTCCGCTGGTTCACGAGGCAGCGCTTCGAGGCGTGCACGTACTCGATCGGGTCTTCGATCGTGAGAACGTGCTCGCGCCGCTCCTCGTTGATGAGGTTGACGAGCGCGGCGAGGGTCGAGCTCTTGCCGCAGCCGGCCGGCCCGGTGACGAGCACCATCCCCTGGTGATGGTTCGTGAAGCGCGCGAGCGACTGCGGAAGGCCGAGGCTCGCGAGAGACGGTGGCTCGAGCGGGATGATGCGCAGCACCGCATCGAGGCCGCGCTGCTGCCGGTAGACGTTGGCCCGGAAGCGTGCGACTCCCGGAAGTGTATGGCACAGGTCGATCTCGCCGCGAGCGCCGAGCAGCGCGGCGTCCTCGGCCGAGAGCAGCCCGCGAACGAGGCGCTCGGCGTCGGCTTC
>JAYRMX010000379.1:0-6280 GCA_041912475.1 Myxococcota bacterium | reverse complement strand
AGACACGCGAGCCGCTCGTCGAGCTGCTCGCGTGTCGTGGGGCCGGGTTCCGGTGTCATGCGCCGATGTTCGGCCATGGCACCGCGTTTCGCATCCGCGGCCTCGGCGCGGGCGGGCCTCGCGACCGGAGCGGAAGAGCGGAATCGACCGCGGGCTCGACGGTGCACGCATCTCGCGTTGCCGGCGAGCGCCCGCGAGCCGAACGGCTCGCGGGAACGCCGATCGCGAAGGGCGCTCCCGGTCAGCCGGGGAGGTCGATGCGGCGAAAGAGCAGGACGAGCAGAGCGGTGCTGCCTGCGCCCCACGCGACGAGCCGTGCGGCGACGCTCAGCCAGTCGGCGGCGGAGACGCCGTCGGAGAACCAGGGCGCGAGCGCGTAGATGAGCGCCGTTCCGAGCGGCGGTCCGTAGCGCTCGATGCCGCCGAGAAGGCCGCCGCTCACGCTGGCGACCGTGTGAATGCCGTTCGTGAACACGATCATCTGCAGCGAGAGGACGACGGCGCCGAGCGCGACGACGCGCGGGAGGTGGAGCGCGAGCGTCATCGCGACGGCCGCGACGACCCAGGCGTCCGCCGCGAAGACGGCGACGCCGGCGATCGCGGGCCATGGATCGAGCCCGAGGCGCATGTGCAGGAGCACCGCCACCACCAGGAGCACGGCCGCTCCGGCGGCGAGGCTCAGCCCGAGCGCGCCCGCGAGGCGGGAGAGCGCGTACGAAGCGCGGCCGACGGGCCGAGACAGCCAGAGGTTCGCCGTTCCCTCGGAGAGCGGCCGTGCGAGCGCGTCGCACGCGACGAAGCCCGCGACGAGCACCAGCAGGAGCGCGCACGAGCCGAAGACGAAGGGGCCCATCAGCCGCGCGCCTTCGTGCACGTCGAACTCGCGGCCGTTGAGGAGGACCGTCCCGGCGTCGAACGACGTGCAGCGGTCGGCGAACAGACCGACGCAGAGTGCGAAAGCCAGCGCGAAGAGGCCGACCCGGTTGCGAACGCCGTCGCGGACCGCGTCGACGGCGAGCAGCGCGACGGTTCGCGCCGAGCTCATCCGGCCTCTCCCGGAGCGCGCGGCGGGACGCCGCGGATGATTCGCACGAATGCGTCCTCGAGGCTTTCTCCCGGCAGCAGCAGCGCCTCGAGCGCTCCGCTCGCCGCGACGCGCCCTTCGTGGACGATGACGGCGTGGTCGCAGACCTTCTCGACCTCCGTGAGGACGTGCGAGCTGATGAGCAGCGTGTGGCCGCTTCCGCGTGCGGCAAGGATCCAGTCGCGCGCATCGCGAACGCCGAGCGGATCGAGCCCCGACGTGGGCTCGTCGAGGAAGAGCATCGTCGGCTCGCCCAGCAGCGCCTGCGCAAAGCCGGCGCGCTGCGCGAGGCCCTTCGACAGCGATCCGAGCAGCTCGTGCTCGCGCTCGTGAAGCCCGGTGCGATCGAGCGCCGCGTCGACGGCGCGATCGAGCTTCGCACCGGCGAGTCCCGCGAGGGCGCCGTGCAGCCGCAGGAACGCGGCGAGGGTCATGCGGGCCGGCAGGCGCAGCCGCTCGGGGAGATAGCCGAGCCCCTCGCGCGAGCGGGGATCGGAGGGGTCGTGCCCGCGAAGTCGTACGCTCCCGAGTGTCGGTCGCGTGAAGCCGAGCAGCAGGCGAAGCGCCGTGGTCTTCCCGGCGCCGTTCGGCCCGAGCAGGCCGACGGCGGCTCCCGCCGGAATCGCGAGATCGACGCGCTCGAGGGCGCGGCGCAGTCCGTACCGCTTCGAGACGCCGGCGAGCTCGAGGGCGATCATGCGTCGCCGAGCGTACCATCCCGCCGTGCGAGGGCTACGCTCTCGTTCTTGCACCGAACCAGGGAGGACCCCGTGTCCCTCGATCTCGAGCCCCTCCTCAAGGCATTTCCCGGCCGCGCGGGCGTCCATGCGCGGCACCTCGACCGCGGCGAGGCCTTCTCGTATCACGCCGACGACGTGATGCCGACGGCGAGCGCCGCGAAGGTCTTCATCCTGATGGCGTACGCGCAGCAGTGCGTCGACGGCAAGCTCGACCCCGACACCCGGCGGACCGTGACGACCGAGGATCTCGTTCACGGGTCGGGCGTCCTGCGCTACTGCCGGCCCGGCCTCGCGCCGACGCTCTCGGACCTCGCGTACCTCATGATGACGGTCTCCGACAACCTCGCGACCAATCTGCTCCTCGGCGTCGTCGGCGGCCCCGAGGCGGTCAATCGGATGCTCCGCGAGCTCGGCCTCGGCGGCGCGGAGATCCTCGGGGCGATCCAGTTCGAGCGCTACGACCTCCACTTCGCGCACTCGACGCCGCGCGCGCTCGCCGAGGCCTACGCCGTGCTCGCCGAGCCGGCCGAGCACGGCTATCCCGCGGCGGCGGCGAGCCTGTGCCTCGACGTGCTGCGCCGCAACGAATCGGTGCACGGCCTTCCGCGCTATCTGCCGTGGAGCCGGTACGCCATCGACTTCGGGGTCGAGCTGCCGCTCACGGTCTACGGAAAGGCCGGCTCGATGCTTCGGATCCAGACCGATGCGGGACTGTTCGTGACGCCGTCGAGCCGCTGGATCCTCTCGGTGATGTGCTCGGAGTTCGACGACCCGCGGACCGGCGCGGCGGGAACGGCGTCGACGCTGCACGCCGAGATCGGCAGACTCGTGTACGAGGCGTGGAAGTGAGCCTTCGCCTCGGCGCGCTGCAGACCCCCGCTCTGCTCGTCGATGCAGGCGCCCTCGAGCACAACCTCGAGACGATGGCGAAGGCGCTTCCGGGCCGCCGGCTGCGGCCGCACGTGAAGGCGCACAAGTGCACCGCGCTCGCGAAGCGCCAGGCGGCGCTCGGGAGCCGGGGCTTCACCTGCGCGACGATCCGAGAGATGGAAGGAATGGCGGCGGCGGGCCTCGGCGAGGACCTGCTCCTCGCGAACGAGGCCCTCGATCTGCGAAGACTCGCGCGCCTCGATGCGCGCGTCACGGTGGCCGTCGACTCCGAGGAGACGATTGCGGTCGCGGCGCGCGACGGCGTTCGCGAAGTCGTGATCGACGTGAACGTCGGGCTTCCGCGCTGCGGATGCAGGCCCGAGCGAGCGGGCGAGCTCGCCGACCGCGCACGTTCCCGGGGGCTCGTCGTGCGCGGCGTCATGGGCTACGAGGGCCACGCGATGCCGGTCGAGGACCGGGCGAGGCGACAGGAGATCGTGTCGCAGTCGATGGCGCTGCTCCTGAAGGCGCACGCCGACGTGGGCGGCGAGCTGGTCTCGGCCGGCGGCACCGGGAGCTGGGACCTCAACACGTGGGCCACCGAGATCCAGGCCGGCTCGTACGCGCTCATGGACACCGCGTACGCGAAGCTCGGGCTGCCGTTCCGGCAGGCGCTCTCGGTGCTATCGACCGTGGTCTCCGTGTCGGACGCGTACGCCGTCGCCGACTGCGGGCTGAAGTCGCTCGGCATGGATCACGGAAATCCCGCGATCGACGGCGGCCGCGTGCTCTTCTGTTCGGACGAGCACGTGACGTTCGTTCCCGATCCGCGCGTTCGCGTGGGGGACCGCGTACGCGTCCTGCCGGCGCACGTCGATCCGACGGTCGCGTATCACGAGGCGCTCCACGTGGTATCGGGCGATGACGTGATCGAGCGCTGGGCGGTGGACCTGCGGGGCTGGTGATGCCGGGCTGGCCCGCGCACTGGGCCGGCGACGTCGTCCTCGCCGACGGAGGCACGGCCTTCGTCCGCCCGATCGCTCCGGCGGACGCGTCGCGGCTGGCCGCGTTCCACGCGCGGCTCTCGCCCGAGTCGATCTACTTCCGCTTCTTCTCGCCGCATCCGCGGCTCTCCACGGACGAGCTCGACCGATTCACGAACGTCGATCACGATGCGCGCGCCGCGCTCGTGATGCTGATCGGCGAAGAGCTGATCGGCGTCGGCCGCTACGACCGCCTCGCGCGAGGCGATACGGCCGAGGTGGCGTTCGTGGTGAGCGATGCGCACCAGGGCCGCGGCGTCGCGACGCTGCTGCTCGAGCGCCTCGCCGCGGCCGCGCGCGAGCGCGGGCTGCGGCGCTTTTCGGCCGACGTCCTCCCGCACAACCGCGCGATGCTCGGGGTGTTCCACGACGCGGGCTTCGACGTCGCGAGCCGCTTCGAGGACGGCATCGTGCGGCTGGTCTTCCCGATCGACCGCACGCCGCGGGCGGCCGCGGCGGCGCGTCGGCGCGAGCGAACGGCGCAGACGCGATCGCTCGCGCGCCTTCTCGCGCCGCGCGGCGTCGGCGTGATCGCGCAGGGAGCGGACGGGGAGCGTGCCGCGCGGACGCTGGTCCGCCGCCTCTCGGCGAGCGGATACGCCGGGCCCGTGCGTGCGCTCTCGGCATTCGCGCCGGCGGGTGACGTCCGGAACCTCGACCTCGTCTTCGTCGCCGTCCCGCCCGAGCTGCTGCCGGTGCAGATCGACCGCTGCGGCGCCTGGGGCGTTCGAGGTGCGGTCGTGCTCGCGACCGGCGCCGAGTCCGACGAGGCGCTGGCCGAGCGCGGCGACCGCGACCTCGCGGTGCGCGCGCGGCGGGACGGCCTTCGTCTGATCGGTCCGGCGAGTCTCGGTCTCGCGCGCGCCGCGGGAGCGGCGCCGTTCGAGGCGCTCGCCGTCGCGGGCCGCGTCGATCCCGGGGCGCTCGCGCTCTTCGTCGAATCTCCTCAGCGCGGCCGCGACGCCCTCGAAGCGCTCGCGTCGCGCGGGCTCGGCGTCTCGTGCTTCGTCTCCGCGGGCCGCAAAGCCGACGTGAGCGCGAGCGACGCGCTCACGCTCTGGGAGAGCGACGCCGAGACGCGCGCGATCGGCCTCGTGCTGCGCGGGCTCGGCAATCCGCGGCGAACGCTCGACATCGCACGCAGAGTGGCCCGGCGAAAGCCCGTGCTGCTGTGGCTCGCCGACCATCCCGGTGAGCCTCCGGCCGCGCTCGCGATCGCGCTCGGTCACGCGGGAATCGTTCGCTGCGCGGCGCTCGACGAGCTTCTCGACCGGGCACGGAGCTGTGTCGCGCGCGAGCCCGCGCCGGAGGAGCCCCGCACCACGGAGCTCACGACCGGGCGTCCGGCGGAGCGGCGCGGCGCTGCGCGACCGCCGCGCCGCCCGCCGGGCACCGATCGCTTCGCGGCGCGCGCCCTCGTCGATTCCGCGCTCGGCGCCGGCTCGCCGCGGGCGGCGCTGCGCGATCCCGATGCCCGGCGTCTGCTCGCGCTCTACGGAGTCGGCGGGCCGGCGGAGCCGATTCGAGCGTCCGGGCGCCTGCTGCGCGTCGAGCAGGATGCCGGCTGGGGCGGCTTTCTCGTTCTCGAAGAGGACGGCATTCTCGTCGATGCGCGCATCGTCCCGCTCGGCGAGCGCGACGTTCGTGCGCTCGCTTCGCGTGCTCCGAAGGCGCTCGCCGCCGAGTACGCGAACACGATTCGACGCGTGGCTGCGCTCGCGGCCGACGTGCCCGAGCTGGCGGCGTGCGCGCTGGTGCTGCCGTCGCGCCCGGGCGAGCGCGCCGTGCTGGTCGCCGGCAGCGCCCGCGTGGCGGCCGTGATGCTCGGGCCGCTCGCGTGATCAGTGGGTTCCGACGGGGTCGACGAACGTCCACTTGCCCGGCTTCAGGACCAGCGCCTCGAACGGCTTGTCGATGTTCTGCGGCTGACCCACGACGGTCGTCATGACGGCGGCCGGCACGAAGAGGCCGAGGCCGAGGACGAACGCGATGAGGCCGGCCGGGCGCATGATGAGCGCGTCCGGCGCGGGGCCCGACGGGTCGTCGTCGTACACGTAGTACTTGCAGTACTCGCCGGCGAGCGCCGGGCGGGCATGGACGGAGACGATCGCGGCGAGAAGCGCCGAGGCCACGAGGCGGCGAGTGCGAGCAAGCATGGAAACCCCCTTCCCGGTACTCGGAGGGCGTATCGGCCCATCGACGAGATTCTGAAGCAGGCCGCAGACTTGCACCATCTCGGCGGCCGGCATCTGCGCGCGGAACTCCGCGCGGCCGCGCATTGTGCGCGCGCGCTGCGCAGCGCGCGTGAAAGCCTCGATGGCGCTCAACTCCGCGCGGCCGTAGGCCGATCCCTACGAGCGCATGGCGGAGCCCGACAATCGCTCGCTGCTCGGCCGGCTCGCCGTCCACTACGGGCTCATCAGCATGGACCAGCTCGCCGAGGCGACGCGCGAGCAGGGCCGGCGCGGCGGTGGCGCGAGTCTCGGCCAGATCCTGCTCGACCTCGGCCTGCTCCAGCCGAGCCAGCTCGAGCGGCTCGTCGT
>JAYRMX010000378.1:0-15583 GCA_041912475.1 Myxococcota bacterium | reverse complement strand
TGGGCCGATCTCGCTCTCCTTTGGGTTGCAAGACCAACAAGGGAGAAAGGCGAGATGACCCACCACGACGGCGAGGCTAGTGCGGCGGAGCAGGCGATGGAAGTGCTGAGCGAGGAAGGGCTCGGGGGCATGGGCAAGGCCCTCGAGCTGCTGCTGAACGAAGCGATGCGAGCCGAGCGGGCGGCGTTTCTCGGCGCGGTGCCGAACGAGCGCACGACGGAGCGCGCGGGCCACGCGAACGGCTTCAAGCCGAAGACGGTGAGCACCCGGCTCGGCAAGCTCGCGCTCGCGATCCCGCAGGTGCGGGCCCTGCCGGGCCGGGAGGCCCTGTCGTGGTACCCGCAGGCCCTGGAGCGGGGGGAGCGGAGCGAGCGGGCGCTCAGGCTCGCCGTGGCGGCGATGTACGTCCAGGGGGTGTCGACGCGGAAGGTGACGGCGGTGATGGAGCAGCTGTGCGGGCTCGAGGTGAGCTCGGCGCAGGTGTCGCGGGCGACGGCGGCGCTCGATGCCGAGCTCGCGGCGTGGCGGGAGCGCAGGCTCCCGCGGTGCACGGACCTGATCCTGGACGCGCGCTACGAGAAGATGCGCCACGGGGGCGCGGTGGTGGACTTCGCCCTGCTGCTGGCGATGGGGTGCGGGAGGAGGACGGGCGGCGGATCCTGCTCGGGGCCTCGGTGTCGCTGTCCGAGGCCGAGGTGCACTGGCGAACGTTCCTCGAGTCGCTGCAGGGCCGGGGGCTCGTCGTGACGCGGATGATCACGAGCGACGACCACGCGGGGCTTCGGGCAGCGCGGCGGGCGGTGTTCCCGAACCTGCCGTGGCGTATTCTCAGCCTCGTGGGAGGCACGGAGGCGCCGATGCGCAGGATGACGGTCACGAAAGCCGAGGAGACGCTGGTCCGCACGGTGGAGCGCGTCGCCGAGGAGGGCGAGCGTGTGGCGCTCACGCGCAACGGCAAGCCAGTCGCCGCGATCGTGACGGCCGGCGACCTCGAGTTTCTCGAGGCGCTCGAAGGCCGCGCCGACCTCGAGGCCGCTCGCGAGGCCCTCAAGAGCGGCGAGTTCATCCCTTGGGAGAAGGTGAAGGCAGACCTCGGCCTCTAGAGGTGCGCCCTCGCTATCGCGTCCAGATTGAGCGGAGAGCGCAGAAGGCTCTCGACGCCCTCCCGCGTGACCTCCGGCGTCGAATTGCCGCGAAGGTGGACGCTCTGGCCGCGAACCCGCGACCGCCGGGCGTGCGGAAGCTGGAAGGCGAGGAAGACCTCTACCGGCTTCGCGTCGGGGACTACCGCGTCTTGTACGCGATCCGTGACGCCGTGCTCCTGGTGCTGGTGGTGCGCATCGCCGACCGGCGCGAGGCGTACCGATGATGCCGGCGCTGCCGCTCCACCTGCTGCCGCTCGGCGACGCGCACGAGGTGCGCCGGCAGCGCGGCATCGGCACCTACCGCGGCGGCGATTCGTCGCTCCCGTTCGTCGGCGACGCCACGGCCGAAGCCTACGAAGAGGCACTCGAGCTGCTGGTGTACGCCGAGGAGATGCTGTGGCAGGGCGAGCCGCGGGCCGAGGTGGAGCACGTCGCCACGCCCGCGCGGCAGGCGGCCGACGCGCTCGGCACGCTGCTACGGGCGAGGGGGTAGGGCGCCTCGGATTTCTGATGCCGTGCAGGGGCCGAACCGTACGCGGCTCGAAACGCGCGCGGCCGCAGTTGGCGAGGTAACGATCGCGGCACCCTGGCCGGGCGGCCGAAGGTGGCGCTTCGATGGCGCCACTCCACTCCGCGTGCTTGCCATATGCTTGCCAGCCTCGCCGGTGGCCGAGGGGCGGGATCGCAAGTGCCTGAAAAGATGGTGCCGACGCGCGGACTCGAACCGCGGACCTGCTGATTACGAATCAGCTGCTCTACCAACTGAGCTACGTCGGCCTGGGAAGGTCGGGAAGACCGGCGCGCAGCAGGATAGAGGCGCCTCCCGGCGCACGCCATTGCGCAAGGATGGCGAGCCGGGGGGAGGGGCGTCCAGCGCCGGGCGCCCCCTCGCGGTCGCTGGCGCTCGGACGCCGAACGGGCGATTTCGTTGACCTCGCGCGTGCCGCGCGCGTAGGATGGCCTCATCCGGGGCTTGGGGCTTCTTGCTCGCCACGGGAGAGGAAACCATGCCGACGCTCCCGCTGATCGACCTGCTCATCCTGATGGGCTGGACGAGCCTCTTCGTCGGTGCGACGCAGAAGGCGATCTGGATTACGACCAGCTACCGGCCGACGGTCCTCTCGCTCACGCCGATCGACTTCCTGTGGATTGCGGGGATCAGCCTGCTGTTTGCGCTCTCCCTCGCGGCCCGCACCTGGGTGAAGGTGAACGAGGGCAAAGCGCTCTCCCTCGCCCGCGCACGGCGGCCGGGGATGGAGCCGCCGGCAAGGCCGGAACAGCCGGCGGAGCTGGCGCCCTTCGAGCGCCCGCTGCGCGCGCGCGAGTAGCGCGGGCCGCTCCGCCGCCCGAAAACACCTGCGCCGGACGGCCCTTTCGGGTCGGCCGGCGCGGTGGTTTCCGAAGCGCAGGGAGTCGTTGTTGTTGGGGCAGGAAACCTGCGCTTCGGTGTCAGCTTCTGATCGGCGCTCCGGGCGGCCTACCGGGCCTCCTCGCGGCGCACGAGGCGAAGGGCCGAGAGGGCCATCTCGCGGTACAGGCCTGCGCTCGTGACGATCACCTCGGCAGCCTTCCGGACGGCGCGCTTCATGGGTCCTCCTGCCTCCTGCAAAGGGAGTGGACGGGAAGGCTGCGCAGGTGACGCGGGCTGCGAAAAAAAATGCGGGGTCGCGGGGGGCAGCGGCCGGCCCTCGGGGGCGGGGCAGGGCGCAGCTGCACGGGGGGGGCGACGGCGGCCGCCCTCGCACGCGTTCCGGCGGGCGCCGAGCCGGCGGCGGCGGCGCCGTCCGGCCCGCCTTCGCCCGCGGCCCGGCCTTCACCCAGCCCCTCGGCGGCGCCCGCCGCCGCTCCGGCCCGGCGCGGCGCCCGTGATATGTTCCGCGCCGATGTCGCAGCCGGACGGGGTCGATCGACGGATCTGGGTGAACGGCCAGCTCGTGCCGTGGAGCGAGGTGACGGTCCACCTGCTCTGCCACAGCATGCAGCGGGCCTCGCTCATCTTCGACTTCTACAGCGTGCACGAGACGCCGCGGGGCCCGGCGGTCTTCCGCATGGACGAGCACACGCGGCGCCTGCTGCGGTCGGCCGAGCTGCTCGGCCTTCCCATGTCGTACGGCGAGGACGAGATCAACGCGGCGATCGTCGAGACGGTGCGAGCCAACCCGGGCGCGAGCTGCGCCAAGGTCTGCGCCTATCTGCCGTCGATCGAGGTCGAGGTGGTTCCGGCCGACGACCGCGTCTCGGTCGCGGTCGCGGCGTACGACACGCTGCGCGACATCGTCGCGCACAACGCGGGGACGCCCTACTACAAGCCCGAGCTCCGCGTTCGTCTCGAGAAGGAGCGGCAGAAGATGCGGCCGGAGATCATCCCGCCGCAGTGCAAGGTCTCGGCGAACTACACCTCGCCGATGATCGCGAAGTGGGCCGCGCGGCGCGCCGGCTACGACGAGATCCTGCTCGTCGACCAGCACGGCTTCGTCGCCGAGGCCTCGACCGAGAACGTCTTCCTCGTCGAGCGCGACGGGCGCCTGCGAACGCCGTCGCTCGACTTCGTGCTCCCGGGAGTGACGCGCAGCGCGATCCTCGGGATCGCGAAGCACGACGGCCGGCCGGTCGAGGAGTGCGCGATCCGCCCCGACGAGCTGTTCACGGCGGCGGAGGTCTTCCTCACGGCGACGAGCGCGGGCGTGTGGCCGGTGATCTCGATCGACGACCGCGTGATCGGAGACGCGACGCCCGGCCCCGTGAGCCGCGCGCTGAAGCAGCGCTTCGACGAAGTGACGGGCGGGCGCGACCCGGCGTTCGACCACTGGCTCACCTACGTGAACCCTTGAGCGATGCGCGTTCTCTCGGGCACGCAGCCGTCGGGACAGCTCCACCTCGGAAACTACTTCGGCGCGCTGCAGCAGTACGTTGCGCTGCAGGAGCGCTATTCCGAGACGCTCTACTTCATCGCCGACTACCACTCGATGACGTCGCTGCGCGACGCCGGCGAGCGCCGGCGCCTCACGCGCGACGTCGCGCTCGACTACCTCGCGTGCGGACTCGATCCGGCGCGGGCGATCCTCTTCCGCCAGTCGGACGTTCCCGAGGTCTGCGAGCTCGCGTGGCTGCTCTCGACGGTGACGCCGATGGGTCTGCTCGAGCGCGGGCACGCGTACAAGGACAAGGTCGCGCAGGGCGCGGCGTCGGATCACGGCCTGTTCGCGTATCCGGTGCTGATGGCGGCCGACATCCTGCTCTACCGCTCGGACCTCGTCCCCGTCGGGCAGGACCAGAAGCAGCACCTCGAGATGGCGCGCGACATGGCGCAGCGCTTCAACCACGCGTACGGCGCCGAGGTCCTGAAGCTTCCCGAGCCGCACATCCTCGAAGGCGTCTCGGTGGTGCCCGGCACCGACGGGCGCAAGATGAGCAAGTCGTACGCCAACACGATCGCGATGTTCGCCTCGCCGGGCGAGATCAAGAAGGCGGTGATGGGGATCGTCACCGACTCGACGCCGGTCGAAGAGCCCAAGGACCCCGCGGCGACGGTCTTCCAGCTCTGGAACCTGTTCGCGAGCGAGGACGAGCGCCGTGCGATGGCCGGACGCGCGCGAAAGGGCGGGCTCGGCTACGGCGAGGTGAAGAAGGATTTGCTCGCGCGGCTGATGGCGCACTTCGCGCCGCTTCGCGAGCGCCGCGAGCGCTACGCCGCGCGGCCCGGCGACGTGGAGCAGATCCTCGCCGAGGGAGCGCGGCGCGCGCGGGCGATCGGGGCGCCGGTCCTCGCCGAGGCCCGGGACGCGGCCGGGCTCGGCCCGCCGGGGCGCTGAGCGCGCCGGTCCGCCCGGCTGCGCCGCCTCGCTGCGTGTCCGTGAAGGGGATCTGCCGCCCGGCGGGGAGGCGTCGTTCCCGATCTTCGCAGGATCTCCGCCGAAGTTGCCTTCAGGCCGCAGCCCGCGCGGCCGAAACGAGCTTCGATGCGTGTCTTGCTCGCAGAGGACGAGCTGGTTTCCTCCCGGAAGCTCGTCTCGATGGTTCGCTCGTGGGGCTACGAGACCCTGCTCGTGAACGACGGGACGAAGGCGTGGGACGTGCTCCAGCAGCCCGACACGCCGCGGCTCGCCGTTCTCGACTGGATGATGCCGGGGCTCGACGGGCCCGAGGTGTGCCGGCGTCTTCGCCAGCGCGAAGAGCCGTACGTCTACGTGCTCCTGCTCACTTCGCGCGGTGAGAAGGAGGACGTCGTCGTCGGCCTCGACGCCGGCGCGGACGACTACGTGACGAAGCCGTACAGCCCGCTCGAGCTTCGCCACCGCCTCAACGCCGGCCGCCGCATCATCGAGCTGCAGGAGCGTGTCGAGGCGCAGAAGGACGAGATCCGCGCGCTCGCACGCAAGGACGCGCTCACGAACCTGCTCAACCGCGGCGCGATCCTCGAGATCCTCGCGGCCGAGCTCGCCCGCGCCCGGCGCGAGCGCACGCCGCTCTCGGTCATCATGGCCGACGTCGACCACTTCAAGCGCGTGAACGACACGCACGGACATCTCGCCGGCGACGCGGTGCTGCGCGAGATCGCGCGCCGGATGGGCGAGCAGCTCCGGCCCTACGACGCCGTCGGCCGGTACGGCGGCGAGGAGTTCCTCGTCGTCCTGCCCGGCTGCACCGATGAGGAGGCGCTCGAGGTCGCCGAGCGCCTCCGGGAGCGCGCCGCGGACGAGCCCGTCGTGTTCGAGGGCGTTTCGATCCCGGTGACCATCAGCCTCGGCGTCGCGCCGCAGGATCGCGTCCTGTCCGAGGCTCCCGAGCCGGTGATCGCCGCGGCCGACACCGCGCTCTATGGCGCCAAGCGCTCTGGGCGAAACCGCTTCTGCACCGCGCCGCCGCTCGACGTCATGGCCGCCGCGCCGGTCTCCTGATCCGCCGGTCCCCGCCGCACTCCCGGCCTACGACGCCTTCCTGAACTCGAGCGCTTCGCCCGAGAGCCGCGCGTCGACGCTCACCTTCGAGCCTTCGGGGAACTGGCCCTCGAGGATCTTCATGGCGAGCGGGTCCTGCACGAGGCGCTGGATCACGCGCTTGAGCGGCCGCGCGCCGTAGTGCGGGTCGTAGCCCTTCTCGGCGAGCAGCTTCCGGGCTTCGGGCGTCACGTCGATCTCGATCCGGCGCTCGGCGAGCAGCTTCTTCACGCGCTCGAGCTGGATGTCGACGATGCGCTCGATCTGGTCGCGGCCGAGCTGGCGGAACAGGATCACGTCGTCGATGCGGTTCAGAAACTCCGGCTTGAACTGCGCGCGCAGCGCCTCCATCACGCGCCGCTCCATCTCGGGCCGGTCGTTCTCGCCGAGCTCGATGATGAAGCTGCTGCCGACGTTCGAGGTGAGGATGAGCACCGTGTTCCGGAAGTCGACCGTCCGGCCCTGACCATCGGTGAGGCGCCCGTCGTCGAGCACCTGCAGCAGCACGTTGAACACGTCCGGGTGCGCCTTCTCGATCTCGTCGAAGAGCACGACGCTGTACGGCCGGCGACGCACCGCCTCGGTGAGCGTTCCGCCCTCCTCGTAACCGACGTAGCCGGGCGGCGCACCGATCAGGCGCGAGACCGAGTGCTTCTCCATGAACTCGCTCATGTCGATGCGCACCACGGCGTGCTCGTCGTCGAACAGGAACTCGGCGAGCGCGCGCGCGGTCTCGGTCTTGCCGACGCCGGTCGGGCCGAGGAAGATGAACGAGCCGATCGGCCGGTTCGGGTCCTGCAAACCGGCGCGCGCGCGGCGAACCGCCGCCGCGACCACCTGCAGCGCCTCGTCCTGCCCGACGACGCGCCGCCGGAGCTGATCCTCCATGTGGAGGAGCTTGTCCTGCTCGCCCTCGAGCATCTTCGAGACGGGGATGCCGGTCCACTTGGAGACGATCTCGGCGATCTCCTCGCCCGTCACTTCCTCGGAGAGCAGCGAGCCCTCCTGCTGCAGCGTCGTGAGCTCGTCCTGCTCGGCGGTGAGCTCCTTCTCGATCTCGACGAGCTTGCCGTAGCGGATCTCGGCCGCGCGCTCGAGGTTGCCCTGCCGCTGCGCGCGCTCGAGCTCGGTGCCGAGCTCCTCGCGCTTCTCCTTCAGCTCGCGCAGCCTCGAGATCGCGCCCTTCTCGTTCTGCCAGCGCGCCTTCATCGCACCCGAGCGCTCGTCGAGGTCGCCGATCTCCTGCTCGACGCGTGCGAGGCGCTCGCGGCTCGCGGCGTCGGACTCCTTCTTGAGCGCCTCGCGCTCGATCTCGAGCTGCACGAGCTTGCGCCCGAGCTGGTCGAGCTCTTCGGGCATCGAGTCGATCTGCACGCGAACGCGGCTCGCCGCCTCGTCGACGAGGTCGATCGCCTTGTCCGGCAGGAAGCGGTCGGCGATGTAGCGGTGCGAGAGCGTCGCGGCCGCGACCAGCGCGGCGTCCTGGATGCGCACGCCGTGGTGCACCTCGTAGCGCTCCTTGAGGCCGCGCAGGATCGAGATCGTGTCCTCGACGCTCGGCTCGCCGACGAAGACCGGCTGGAAGCGGCGCTCGAGCGCGGCGTCCTTCTCGACGTGCTTGCGGTACTCGTCGAGCGTCGTCGCGCCGATGCAGCGCAGCTCGCCGCGCGCGAGCGCGGGCTTGAGCATGTTCGCGGCGTCGGCGGCGCCTTCGGCGGCGCCCGCGCCGACGATCGTGTGCAGCTCGTCGATGAACAGGATCACCTGGCCCTGCGCCTCGGCGACCTCGCGCAGCACGGCCTTCAAGCGGTCCTCGAACTCACCGCGGTACTTCGAGCCGGCGATCATGCTCCCGATGTCGAGGCTGATGACGCGGCGGTCCTTGAGCGTCTCCGGGACGTCGCCGGCGACGATGCGCTGCGCGAGGCCTTCGACGATCGCCGTCTTGCCGACGCCGGGCTCGCCGATGAGGACGGGGTTGTTCTTGGTGCGGCGCGAGAGCACCTGGACGACGCGCCGGATCTCTTCGTCGCGGCCGACGACCGGGTCGAGCTTGCCCTTGCGCGCAACCTCGGTGAGGTCGCGCCCGAACTTCTCGAGCGACTGGTACTTCGACTCGGCGTCGGGATCGGTGACGCGCGCGCCGCCGCGCACGGACGCGAGGGCCTCGAGCAGCGCGTCGCGGGTCGCCCCCGCCTTCGCGAGCGCCTCGCCGGCCGCGTCGGACTTCTCGCCCGCGAGGGCGAGCAGCAGGTGCTCGCTCGCGATGTACTGGTCGCCGAGCGCCTCGGCCTCGCGCGCGGCGCTCTGCAGCACGCGCTCGAGCGCCGCGGACGGCCGCGGCTGGCCGCCGCCCGAGACCTTCGGCGTGCGGGCGAGCGCCTCGTCGGCGCTCTGCAGGAGCCGGCGCGGATCGGCGCCGAGCTTCTGCAGAACCGGCGCCGTCACGCCCTCGCTCTGCGCGAGGAGCGCGCGCAGCAGATGCGCGGGCAGGACGCTGCCGTGGCCGCTCGAGGCGGCCAGCGACATCGCTTCGGAGAGGGCTTCCTGGGCCTTGATCGTGAGCTTGTCGAGTCTCATCCGGGCCATTTAAGCACGGCGAGGCCCGTCGCAACCCTCGAGCTCCCGGCGATCAGCCCGTCCGCTTGAGCGCGACGAACAGGGTGGCGTCGCCCCGCTTCACGAGCAGCAGCGCACCTTTGGGCGAGGCGTCGAGCCGGCGGCGAAACTCCGCAGCGTCGCCCACGGGCTGGCGATCCACCTCGAGGACGACGTCCCCCCGCCGGATCCCCGCCTCCTCGGCCGGGCTGTCGGGCTCGACGGCCGTCACGACGACGCCCTCGGTCCCTTCCATCCCGAGCTGCTCGGCGATCTCGGGCGTCAGATTCTGCGCGTGGAGGCCGTACACCGAGGGCCCGTGGCCGGTGTCGGCCTTCGCCTGCTGCTGCGTGTCGGACAGCGTGCCGACCTTCACCTCGACCGCCTCTTCCTTGCCGTCTCGCACGACCACGAGCTGGACGGTCTGCCCGGGCGGAACGTTCGCGACGAGGCGCGGGAGCTCCGGCATGTTCGCGACGGGCTTGCCGTTGAACTTGCGGATCACGTCGCCGCGCTTCAGGCCCGCCGCCGCCGCGGGGCCCTTGGGATCGACGCTCGACACGAGCGCACCCGACTTGTCCTTGAGCGAGAGCTTCTCGGCGATCTCGGGCGAGATCTCCTGGATCTGCACGCCGAGCCAGCCGCGCGTCACGTGCCCGCTCGCGCGGAGCTGCGGGAGGATCTCCTTCGCGAGGTTCACCGGCACCGAGAAGCCGATGGTGTTGGCCTGCGGGTTGATCATGGTGTTGATGCCGACGACCTCGCCCGCGAGGTTGAGGAGCGGGCCTCCGGAGTTGCCGGGGTTGATCGCGGCGTCGGTCTGGATGAAGTCGTCGTACGGGCCGCTGCGCAGGTTTCGCCCGGTCGCGCTCACGATGCCGGCCGTCACGGTGTGCGCGAGGCCGTAGGGGTTGCCGATCGCGACCACCCACTCGCCGGGGCGCACCTTGTCGGAGTCGCCGAGCGGGAGCGCCGGCAGCTCCTTCTCGGTCTTCACGCGGATCAGCGCGACGTCGGTCTTCGGGTCGCGGCCGATCACCTCGGCGTCGAGCTCGGTTCCGTCGAGGAAGCCGACCTTGATCGAGTCGACGTCCTCGACGACGTGGTTGTTGGTGACGATGTAGCCGTCCGACGAGATCACGAAGCCGGTGCCGAGGCTCGGCACCTTGAACTCGCGCTGCCGGAAGAGCTCGCCGAGCGGGCCGCCGAAGAACTCGAACGGCGGCTGCCCGGGCTGCCCGGGCTGGCCGGGCTTGCCCGGCGCGGCGCCTCCCACCTTCTTCGACGTCTGGATGTTAACGACCGCGGGCGACGCCTTCTCGGCGAGGTCGGCGAAGCTCCCCACGCCCTGCAGCGACACCGCGGGCGGCGTCGTCGCCGACTTCTCCTCGCGCCAGAACGGCTTCACGGCGCCGCCGTCGCCGGTCTCGGCCTTCTTGCCGAACAGATCGATCGCGCCTGCGCTGTTCTCGCGCAGCTCGAGCCGCGGCTGGACGCCGGAGTACACGAGCAGCAGCCCGCCCGCGCCGAGGAGAAGAAGGATCATTGCCAGACGACGGCCGTTCATCGGTTGCCTCGCACCTCTCGTTCCCCTCAGCCGAGGGGAATCGTCACATGGTATCTGCCGGGTCCACGCTGAACCACGAGCAGCGCCTGCTGTCGCCCGCGAAGATCGAGCACTGCACTGCGCAGCGCGCTCGCGTTCGACAGAGGCTTCCCGTTGATGCCGAGCACGAGGTCGCCCGGCTGGATCCCGATCTGCGCGGCGCCGCTTCCGCGGCGGACGCTCGCGACTCCGAACGCGCCCGGCCCGCGCGCGACGAGCTGAAGGCCGAGAAGCTGCTCGGAGAGCTCGGCGACGGCGTTTTCGGGGACCGCCGCCGCCTTGATCTTCACGCTGCGCTCCGCACCGTCGCGCAGCAGGTCGAGGTCGACCTCGTCGCCCACGGTCACGTGCTCGAGCAGCTCGTAGAACTCGCGCGCGCCATGAACCGGGCGCTTCTCGACGCGCGTCACGACGTCGCCGCGGCGAACGCCGGCGCTCTCCGCCGGGGCGCCGTGTCGCACGGCGGAGACGAGCGCGCCCGCCGTGCGCTCGGGCACGTCGAGCATCTCCTGCAGCTTCGTGTCGAGGTCCTGCACGTCGAGGCCGAGCCACACGGGCGCCACCTCGCCGTGCTCGATGAGGTCGTCGACGATGCGCTTGGCGACGTCGATCGGGACCGCGAAGCCGATGCCCTGCGCTCCGCCGTAGATCGCGGTGTTGATTCCGACGAGGCTGCCTTCCGCGTTGAGCAGCGGGCCGCCGGAGTTGCCGGGGTTGATCGAAGCGTCGGTCTGGAGAAAGCCGTGGAAGACGCGGTTCTCGGTCCGCAGCGAGCGGTCCCTGGCCGAGAGAACGCCCGTGGTGACGGTGTTGGAGAGCCCGAAGGGGTTGCCGATCGCGATCACGGGCTCACCGACCAGCAGGTCGGCCGAGGTGCCGGGCGCAACCCACGGCAGCGCCTCGCGGGTCTCGACGGCGAGCACGGCGAGGTCGTTGTTCGGGTCGGCGCCGACGAGCGTCGCCTCGAACTGCCGGGCATCGGCGAGCTGCACACGGATGCGCGTGGCGCGGTTGATCACGTGCTCGTTCGTGAGGACGTGCCGCGCGGCGTCGATCAGGACGCCCGAGCCGAGGCTCTGGACGGTTCGGGGAGCGCCGCGCTCGAAGAGGTCCGAGAAGAAGCGGTCGGCCTCCGGCAGGCCGAAGAAGGGCTGGAACGGGCTCTGCTCGACGACGCGTTCCGTGGTGATGTTCACGACGGCGGGCCCCACCTTCTGGACGGCATCGACCGTGGGCGTGTGTCGCAGGAACGGATCGGCCGCCCGGGCCTCGGCCGCTTCGAGGAGCAGAAGGCACGGAAGCGCGAAACCGGCTGCGAGTCGCCGCATGGCCGAGGATCCGACGCGAGCGCGGGGCGCGGTATTCACGGGGCCGCATGGTAGCCTGCCGGCCGCCTCCGCTTCCCCGGCGGGCGGCTTCGGGAGCAGCGTGTCGCACGACATTCTCCGGCTCGCGCGTGAGTTCGAAGGACGCTTCGGCCGGCGGCCGGAGCTCGCCTCGCGGGCGCCCGGCCGGGTGAACCTGATCGGCGAGCACACCGACTACAACGGCGGCCTCGTTCTCCCGTGCGCCATCGACCGCGACACGCTCGTGCTCGGCGCGCGCCGCGGCGACGGCCGCTTCCGCGTCTTCTCGCGCGAGCTCGGGGCCGAGGCGGATTTTGGCGCGCCGGCGCGCAGCGGGAGCTGGATCGACTACGTGCAGGGCGTGGTCTTCGCTCTCGCCGAGGCGGGCGCGCGGGTGCCGGGCCTCGACCTCGCGATCGCGAGCGAGGTGCCCGAGGGAGCGGGTCTCTCGAGCTCGGCGGCGCTCGAGGTGGCGCTCGCGACGCTGCTCGCACGAGCCGCCGGCGAGGATCTCTCGCCGCGGGAGCGCGCGCGAATCGCGCACCGCGCGGAGAGCGCCTTCGTGGGCGTGGCCTGCGGCGTGATGGACCAGCTCGCGAGCGCCCTCGGGCGCGAGGGCGCGGCGCTGCGGATCGACTGCGCGTCACTCGACGTCCGCGAGGTGCCGCTGCCCGAAGACGCGGCGCTGCTGATTGCCGATTCCGGCGTGCGGCACCGGCTCGCGGGCGGCGAGTACAACCAGCGCCGGCGCGAATGCGAGGCGGCGCTCGCGGCCGCGAAGGCGGCCGGCCTCGCGCCCGCGAACGCCGCGACGCTGCGGGCGCTCACGGCGGCCGATCTTCCGGCGCTCGGGCGCGTCCTCGATCCGGCGTCGCTGCGGCGCGCGCGCCACGTGCTCACCGAGAACGAGCGCGTCGACGTGGTCTGCGACGCGCTCGCAAAGCGAGATCTGCCCCGCGCGGGGGCGGCGCTGCGTGCCGGCATGGAGAGCCTGCAGCGCGACTTCGAGGTCTCGGTTCCCGAGACGGAGGCGCTGTGCGAGATCGGGGACGCCGCGCCGGGCGTGTTCGGCTCGCGCATGACGGGGGCGGGCTTCGGCGGCTGCACCGTGCACCTCGTCGCGCGCGCTTCGGCCGAAGCCGCGCGCGAGGCGATCGCCGCGGGCGTCGCGCGCCGCTACGGGCGAGCGCCCCGCTCGTGGCTCGTTCGCGCCGCGCGCGGCGCGCAGATGCTCACGCTCCCGGCGGCGTAACGCGCGCTTCGTCGAGGGCGCGCCGGATCCGCGCGGCGGCGGCGCCCGGATCCTCCGCCATGAGGATCGCGCCCGTCACCGCGATGCCGGCGGCGCCCGCAGCGAGCACCGCGGCGGCGCTCGCCTCGTCGCAGCCTCCCTGCGCGAGCACGGGGATCCCGGCGCGCGCGGCGGCTTCGATCGCCGCGACGCCGAGCGCAGGCCGCTCCTGCGGCTTCGATCGCGGAGCGAAGATGGGGGCGAGAAAGGCGTAGCTCGCGCCGGCGCGCGCGGCCGCCGCGACCTCGCCGGGCGTGTGGGCCGAGACGCCGGCGGGGAGATCCGCGCCGAGCAGCCGGCGCGCGTCCTCGGCGCCGACGGCGTCGAACCCGAGGTGAACGCCGGCGTCGCCGAGCGCGAGGGCGACGTCCGTGCGGCGATTCACGACGATCGCGACGTTCGCGCCGCGTGCGCGCGCGGCGCGCCTTGCCGCGGCGGCCAGCTCATCGGCGAGCGCGAGCAGCGCCGCGCCGCCGAGGTCGCGCTCGCGGATCTGCACCGCATCGACGCCGGCTTCGACCGCGGCGGCGACGGCCGCGGCGAGCGGCGTTCGCGAGATGCGCCGGTCGGTGACGAGGCACAGGATCGGGCGCTCGCCGGCTGCCGGGAACGTGCGTCGAAGGGGCGTCACGCGCGGCCGGGAGCCGTCATCGGGCGCTGCGCCGGCGGGCGCGGACCAGGCCGGCAGCGAAGCGCGCAAGGCGCGCCCCCGGTTTCGGCGCAGGTCGAACACGAGGAGCGCAGGGCGCGTCCCGGCTTCAGAAGGTCGCGAGGCCGTCGAGGGGGCTCGACGCGGAGGCGTAGAGGCGGCGCGGGATGCGGCCGGACTCGTACGCGAGCCGGCCCGCCTCGACGCCGAGCTTCATCGCGCGCGCCATTCCGAGCGGGTCCTTCGCGCCGGCGATCGCGGTGTTCATGAGCACGGCCGTGCAGCCGAGCTCCATCGCGACCGCGGCGTCGCTCGCAGTCCCGACGCCGGCATCGACGATCACGGGAACGTCGACCGTCTCGAGGATGATCCGCAGGTTGGCGGGGTTGCGGATGCCGAGGCCCGACCCGATCGGCGCGGCGAGCGGCATCACGGCGGCGCAGCCGAGCGCGGCGAGCTTCTGGCAGGCGACGGGGTCGTCGGTCACGTAGGGAAGGACGGCGAAGCCCTCGGCGACGAGCTGGCGCGCGGCCTCGATCGTCCCGGCGACGTCGGGGAACAGCGTCCGCGCGTCGCCGATCACCTCGAGCTTCACGAGATCGGTGCCGAGCAGCTCGCGGCCGAGCCGCGCCGTCGTGAGGGCATCGTCGATCGTGTAACACCCAGCGGTGTTGGGAAGGATGGTGTAGCCGGCCGACGCGAGGGCTTCGAGCAGGTTCTCGCCCTTCGGCGCGTCGAGCTTCACGCGGCGCAGCGCGACCGTGATCATCTCGGCGCCGCTCTCGCGCGTGCACGCGAGCGTCTGCTCGAGCGACGCGTACTTCCCGCTGCCGACGATGAGTCGCGACCGGAAGCTCCGGCCGCCGAGGGTGTATGCGGCTTCCGCCACGCGCCTAGCCTCCGCCCACCGCCTCGAGGATCTCGACCCGGTCGCCGGCGGCGAGCGCGACGCGGTCGTAGCGGGAGCGCGGGACGACGCTGCGGTTGACGGCCACCGCGAGGCGGCGCCCGCCGACGCCGAGCAGGCCGAGCAGCGCGCCGACGGTGGCGCCCTCGGGCACGCGCCTCGGCTCACCGTTCACCAGCACCGAAAGGGCCTGCTCGGCCACGGCTCGCTCCATCTCGTCGGGATGATCTGAGGCTACGGAAGGCGCGCGAGGCGGTCAAACCCGCCGCAGGGGCGCAGGGAAAGACGCGCCTCTTCGGGTAGGCTCCGCGCGCTGCCGCAGCGCGCGGAGCGGCCGCGCCGGGCGAGCGCGCGCGGCCTGCGCTTCGGCGGCCGGAAGGCACGGGACGGACGGGAGGGGTGGTGGCGGATCCGAAGGCGGCTCGCTGCGCGTCGCCGACTCGCGCGCTCATCGATCTCGATGCGCTGCGCGCGAACTACGCGCATGCGTGCGCCCTCTCGGGCGGGCGCGCGGTGATCGCCGTCGTGAAGGCCGACGCCTACGGCCACGGAGCGGCGGCCGTCACGCGAGCGCTCGTGCGCGCGGGCGCAGCGCAGGTTGCGGTCGCGACCGTCGCCGAGGGCGCGGAGCTGCGCGAGGCCCTCCCGGAGCTGCGGATCCTCGTGCTCGGCGGCGTCCACGGAGAGGCCGAGGCGGAGGCCGCAGCCGAGCTCGGGCTCGTGCCGGTGCTGCATCACGAGGGCGAGCTCGCGGTCATTGCGAAGACGGCCGAGCGTCGCGGCATCTGCTGTGACGTTCAGGTCGAGATCGACACCGGGATGCGCCGGCTCGGCGTGCCGGAGGACGGCGCGGTGGCGCTCCTCGAGCGCGTCGCGGCCGATCCGGGCCTTCGGCTGGCCGGCGTCCTCACGCACTTCGCGCGCGCAGACGAGCCCGATCCCGCGCTGCGGACCGAGCCGCTCGAGCGCTTCGGCGCTCTGCTCGCCGAGGCCCGCGCGCGCGGCGGCGCGCCCGGGCGCGCGCGCCGCCCGCGCGGGCGGCGCGCGCGCCCGGGCGCGCCGCCGCGCGCGCGGGCCTCGGCGAGCAGAGCGCCGAAGCGCTCG
>JAYRMX010000377.1:0-2498 GCA_041912475.1 Myxococcota bacterium | reverse complement strand
CGGCAGCGGCCTTCGCTCGGCCGCAGACGGCCTCGCTGCGCGGCCGCTTCGCGGCCTTGCCTGAGCCGCATCGGCTCGCTTCGCTCGCCGGCAGCGGCCTTCGCTCGGCCGCAGACGGCCTCGCTGCGCGGGCGCTCCGCGCCCTTGCACACGGCGGCGAGCGTGTGACCGCCCTCGTCACACGCGAACGGCACAAAGGAGTCGGTGGACCCGGCGGGCAGGGCCGGCCGAGGCGGTGAGGCGCGCGCAGCGATCGCGGGATGCGACGCTCCGGCGCCTCCCGTGGACGGCCGCGTTCGCGGAGTGGTTCGCGAGAGGGTGTCGTGACGATCGCAGGAGGAGAGGGGCCACATGACGAGGGTGCCGGACCGCACCGAACCGGATGACGCTGCGGATCCGCCGTGCGAGGCTCCGGCCATGCCCGCGGCCTCGCCGGAGGGCGCGCGGCTGCTGGCCGGCAGCGGCGCGCGCGCAACCGAGAACCTGCTGTTCGAGCGCCTCGCGCCGCTCGTGGCGGTGGCGCGAGCCGACGTTCGCCTGCTCGCGACGCCGGTTCGCGTCGTCGTCCCGTCGAGGAGCCTGCGCGAACACGTGAGCGCGGCGATCGTGCGCCACTTCGGCTCCGCGGTCGCCGGCGTCGAGGTGCAGACGCTCCAGCGGCTCGCACGCGAGATCCTCGAGCGCGCGTATGCGCCGGCGCGTCCCGCAGAGGCGCTCGTTCCCGTGCTCGTGCGTGCGGCGGCGCGGAGCGAGCCGGTGCTCGCACGCGACCTCGGCGCGCTCGACGACGGCTTCGGCGCGGTTCTGGGTACCGTTCGCGACCTGCTCGACGCGGGCCGGCTTCGCGAGAGCGAGGAAGCGATCGACGACGCGCTCGCCGCTCTGCCCGGCCATGCCGCGGAGCGCGCGCGCGTTCTCGTTCGCGTGGGCGTCACCGTCACGAAACAGCTCGAGAGGCTCGGTATCGACTCACGCGCGTCGCTTCTCGCGCGCGCAGCCGACGCGCTGTCGCGTGATGCCGCGCGCACACTGCCCCGGCGAGCCGTCTTCGTCCACGGGTTCGCCGACGCGACCGGCGTCGCGACCGACTTGATCGAGGCGCTCGTTCGCACGTGCGGCGCGGTGGTGCTCATCGATCGCCCGCCGGATCCCGCGGACCCGTCGAGGGCCGACCTCGGCTGCGCGTTCAGCGATCGCTTCACCGGGCGTCTTGCGAGCGCGGCGGGTCCGGTCGCGGTGGCTCCGCAGGCGGCGCCGCCTTCCGAGATCCGCCTGCTCGAGGCCGCGGGAACGGCCGCCGAGGTTCGCGGCGTGGCCCGGCGCATCCGTACGCTCCTCGATCGCGGCGTCGAGCCCGAATCGATCGGAGTCGTCGCGCGCACGCTGCGTCCGTACGCAGCGGCCCTGCGCGAGGACTTCGGCCAGCTCGGGATCCCGTTCTCGGCGCTCTCGGCGACCAGCGGGCCCGACGCCGCCGGGCGACGCATCGACGCGATCCTGACGCTGCTCGAGAGAGGCGGCGACACCGCGGCGGATCGCTGGCTCTCGGCGCTCGCCCCGCGCTGCTTCGACGGCGCGCTTCTCGCCGACCTTCGACTCGCGCTCCATGCACTCGGAGCGGCGCGGCTCTCGCTGGTCGCTGCGCTCGACGTCGCGCGCCGGCTGAGAGGCGGGTCGTCGTACGCGCTCCCGGCGCGTCACGACCTCGGGCTCGCCGAAGACGAGAACGGCGAGCTGCGGCCGCACGCCGACCGGCGACGCGTACCGGCGCGCGCACTGTGCTCGCTCGCCGACCGCGCGGCGAAGACGTGCGAGATGCTCTCGACGTGGCCGGGCGAAGCGGGGCTCGGCGAGCACCTTCGGCGCGCGGACGTCCTGCTCCGCGAGGGGCTCGGCCTTCGCGAGGGCGACGACGCCGACGCCCGTCCCCTCCCGGAGCTCACGCGGCTCGCCGGCGAGCTTCCGGCGCACGTTCCGATCGACCGGGCGAGCCTTCGGCTCGTTCTGCGCGATGCCTTCGCCCCGCTGCGTTCGCACGCGCTCGGCGGCGCCGGCGCGGGGGTGCAGGTTCTCGACGCGACCGAAGCGCGCGCGCGCACCTTCGAGCGCCTCTTCGTCGTCGGCCTCGGGCGTGACGTCTTTCCGCGGATCGTGCTCGAAGACCCGCTGCTTCCGGACGCGCTCCGGCGTGCGCTCCGGGAGAGCGGCGCGGGCGTGCTCCCCGATCTTCCGCTCAAGCTCGGAGGGCTCGACGAGGAGCGGTATCTCTTCGCGCAGCTCGTTTCGGCGAGCCCGCACACGACGCTCTCGTGGCAGAGCGTCGGCGACGATGGCAAGGAGCGCGCGCCGTCGACGCTCGTCGAGCGCATTCGGCTCGAAGAGCGTGCGCCTGGCCCCGCTCGGCTCCCGGCGCTCTGGTCGAGCGCCGCAGGCGAAGGCGCGCCGTCCGCCGGCGAGGGCTCCGCGGCCGGAGAGGACGGCGACGGGTCGGGCGGGCG
>JAYRMX010000376.1:0-4686 GCA_041912475.1 Myxococcota bacterium | reverse complement strand
GCCTCGACGAGAAACGCGCCCGAGCCCATCGCCGGGTCGCAGACCTCGAGGCCGAGGATCGCGTCGGGCCGCGGCGAGAGGCCCTTCTCGCCGCGAAGCCTCGCGAGGATCGGATCGAGCGCCGTCCGGACGATCGGCTCGGTGAGCTCGCGCGGCGTGTAGTGCGATCCCGACCGGCGGCGCTCCTCGCTCGGCTGCAGCAGCATGGCGCCCTGCGGCACGAGGTCCGGCGTTGCAGCGGCGTCGATCACCGAGCCGAGGGCAGCGTGCAGGTCCTCGAGCGTCGCCGCTGCGGCGACGGCCCGCTTCGCGGTGTCGGTGAGCTTGCGGTCGGTCCGCTCCTGCAGCCACTTCGCACGCTGTGCGCCGGGCTCGGCGAGAAGCGCATCGAGGCTCACCGCGGTGGGCGCGCCGTGCTTCTTCTGCGACTTCACCGCGACCGAGCGTCCGGCTGCGGTCTCGAGCCGAAAGCCCATCATCGTCTCGTAGACCGAGCCGATCTGCTCGACGTCGAGCGCGCGGTACGAGATGCGCTCGCCATCGAGAACGAGGAGCTTCTCGAGCGCGCGGTAGACCGTGCCGTCGGGAACTAGCGGCACTGCGATCCGCTCGTGGATCTGCCGCGCGCCGCCGGACGAGCGGCCTTCGAGAAACGGGAACCGGTCGGGGTCGAAGAGCACGCCGCGCCGCGGCGGAAGCTGCATCCCCGGCGCCGCCGCCCCGTCGTGCAGCATGCGGAAGAGCGCCACGAGCTGCGCCCACGCGCCGAAGCGCTGGTCCATGGTGTCGGGGTAGAGAGCGGCGTCCTCGCGAAGCCGCTCATGAAGGCCCGCGAGCGAGTACGAGCGCAAGAAGGTCTCGTCCTCGGGGAGCATGTCGCGCTCCTCGGCGTAGAGGAGGAAGACGAGACGAAGGATCACGGTGAGAAGCGCGCGGTAGACCTCGTCGGGGTGCTCGGCGAGAGCCTCGCGCAGGAGATCGCCCCGGCTCGCATCGTGCGCCGCCTGGAAGCCGCGCAAGAGCTCGTAGAGCGCGTGGAGCACCTGCTCGGCGAGCTTCTCGGAGACCTCGTTCTGGAACTTCCGGCTGTCGGCGAGCAGCGCGGCAAGCCGCTGGTGGCGGGGAAGCGCGAGGAGGCGCTGCTCGGAGAGGAGGAGCCGGAGCGCGCTCGCGATCGGCCGGCCGGCGGTCTGCACCATGTCGGCGACGCGGAAGTCGAGCCAGCCCGACGACTCGCCGCGCGGTGCCGAGACGAGGCGCAGCGTGTCGCTGCCGACCAGAAGGCCCGCAGGAACGCCCGTCTGGCGAAGCAGCCTCTCCATGCGCGAGTGCGGCGAGAGCTCGAGCCTTCCCGCGCTGCGGGTCTCGGTGTCGAGCGCTTCGCCTTCGGCGAGGACGCGAACGAGGAGCTGCCAGGGCGGCGCGCCGTCCTGCGGATCCGGCTCGCGGACGGCGTAGTCGGGACGAAGCCGCTCGCCGGCATCGGGAAGCGCGACTTCGAGCTCGGGCGGGATCGGCGACTCGGCAGCTCCGGCGTAACCCCTCGGCGAGAAGCGCCAGCCGAGGACCGCGGCGGCGAAGGCGGGGAAATCGCCGATGTGCGGCTCGCCCTCGGCGTCGCCGGCGGCGTAGCGCGGCGCGGCCTCGCGCACGCGATCCGCGCCGCCCGCGGGCGCGTGGACGCAGGCGCGCAGGAGGCGCTGTCCCTCGGCGTCACGCGGGTCGAGGATCGCGCCGGCGCGAACCAGCGCCGGCGCCGACACCACGAGACCCTTCGGCCGCACGAAGCCGAGCCACTCGAGATGGGCGAGCACCTGCGGGTCGAGCCTCGCCATCGCGTCAGTTGCTCTCGGGCCAGAGATAGACGAGGCCGACGGGCTCGACGCGCCGGGCCTTCACTTCGTAGAAGTCGCGGATGCGCGCGGGCTCTTCGGCGAGATCGCGGGCGAACTGCTCGAGCCGGCTCCGCCACGAGCGTGCGTCGGCTTCGAGCTGTCGCTTCTCCTCGTCTCCGAAGTCGAGCGTGAGCTGCGAGCCTGCCTTCTCGTACTTCTCGAGCTCGTCTCGGACGCGCTCGCGCTGGCGCTCGAGGGTCTCGGTGAGCTCGCGCGATTCGCGCTCTCCGCGCTCGCGGAGCCTTCTCTCTGCGACATCCGCCCACTCGGCGGCGCGCGGCTCGAGCTGCGGCAGAAGCTCCCGGATGTCGCGCGCAGCGGCGGCGAGGAGCTTACGCTGGATGGTGTCGGCTGGAGGCCGGCCGCCGGCTTCGCCGAGCGAGCGATCGAGAAGCTCGAGGGTCTTCGCTTCGGCCTCGCGGGCGTAGGGCTCGAGGGGGCCCTTGCGCTGCCCGGGCTCGACCCAGCGGGCCGTCACGGGGACGATCTCTTCGTGCAGCCGCTCGGCGCCACGGCCGTAGAGCGAGAGGCGGCCGAGCAGGATGACGCGCGGGATCGCGTCGCGCGCCTGCGCGAGGCAGGCGCGCGAGAGGTCGTGGTGGACGAAGCCCTGCGCGCGGACGCGCGCAAGGAGGCGCTGCGCCACGCGCTGCTCGAGGTGCAGGTGGACGGTGTCCTCGGTGAGAACGCCCGCGTCCTCGAAGACGACGGGCCGGATCGGCGCCTCGCGGCGCCACTCGGCGAGCTTCTGCGCGTGGGGCCGCGGCGCGCGCAGGGTGTCGAGCGTCGCGACCCAGCTCGGATCGGCGCCGGCGCGGCGGTCGAGGGGCGGGAACGTGAAGGCGGGGCGGCCGTGCGAATCGGTCGTCTCCGCGAGCGGCGGCGCGCCGAGGATCTCGAGCGCGCTCGAGAGCGCGGCGCGGAAGGGTGCGGCATCGAAGCCCGTCGCCGCGCGCGACCTCTCGAGGAGGCTCCGGCAGCGCTCGATCTGCGCCTCGAGGTCGGCCTGTCGCTCGCGGCTCGCCTCGAGCTCCTCTTCCGTCGCGCGCTTTCTCGCCTCGTCGAGGTCGGCGGCCTCGATCTCGCGCGCGAGTCGCTCGGCGTCGCGGTGGCGGATTCCTTCTCCCAGCCGGCGCTCGATGTCGTCGTCGATCACCTTCGAGAGGCTGCCGAGCTCCCTCTTGATGGTCTCGGTCTTGCGGACCAGCACCTCGAGCACGCGGTCCTCGGCGCGCTGCGGCAGCACGAAGTAGTGGCAGCGCACTTCGGGAGCGGGCTGGAGCTTGCGGTCGATGCGTCCGTTTCGCTGCTCGATCCGCCCCGGATTCCACGGCAGGTCGAAGTGGAAGAGGTCCGCGCAGTGGGCCTGGAAGTTCAGGCCCTCGCGCGCGGCGTCGGTGGCGAGGAGGATCCGCAGCGGGTCGCGCGCGGGATCGGTGTTGAAGCGGCGCTGGATCTCCTTTCGCCGCGCGCTGCTCGTCATGCCATCGATCACCTCGATGCGCTCGTCGGCGCGGTCGCTTCCGAGGGTGGCTTGCTCGAGGATCTCTTTGAGAAAGCGCTTCGTTCCTTCGCGGTTCTCGGTGAAGATCAGCACGCGGCGCTCGCGCCACGCGGGCGGCGGCCCGCTCGCCGACCTTCCGAAGGCCGGAAGGCCCGGGCACAGGTGCGCGCGGATCCAGTCGAGCAGATGGCGCGTCTTCGCGTCCGGCAGGTGGCGGCTGCTCTCGGCGATCTCCTGCATCCGGTCGAGGAGCGCCTGCTCGCGGCGCCAGAGCGCGAGCGCGGCGCTACCGCGCGGTGACTCCGACTCCGCCGCCGAGGTGACGCTCTCGATCTCGGTCGCCTCCTCGGCCTCGGCCTCTTCGGGCGACCAATCGGCGCGCTCGTCGTCGGCATCGGGCGCGCTGGTGAAGAGCGTGACCGATTCGCCGTCCGCCTCGGGCGGCGCTTCGGCCTGCGCCTTCTCCCATTGCCGCTCGGCCGTCGCCCGGTGGACTCGGAGGCTTCGCGCGAAGGCCTCGATCGACGAGAGGAGCCGCTGCTGGAGCCCGACGACGAGAAGGCCCGCAGCGGCCTGCGCGCGCTTCGAGGTCTTTGCGAAGCGCTCTTCGCGGGCGCTCCGGTACTCGTCGAGAAGCCGCGAGAGCGCGAGCTCCGGGGCATCGCCGGGGAGGCCCTCGATGGCGATGCGGACGACCTCGCGGCGCGGGAAGCCGCCCTGGACCGAGCGGATGTCCTCCTTCAGGCGCCGCACCATGATCTCGCCGAGCGCCTTCGGCCGGAGCTTCACCCCGCGCGTGAAGCGATACGGGTCGAGGATCTCCATCAGCGCCGAGAAGCTGTTCGAGTGGCCGTTGTGCGGCGTCGCCGAGAGGAAGAGGCGGTGCTCGAAGCGGCCGGCGAGGTCGCGGATCGTGCGGGTGAGCTTCGTCTCGATGCCGTAGCGCCCGCCGCTCGCCGGGGCGGCATGGTGGGCCTCGTCGAGGATGAGAAGGCTCCCCGGCAAGAGGGTGCCGAGCCATTCGCGCAGCGGGTCGGCGTAGGCCGGGTCGATCAGCAGGTGGTGCGAGACCAGGAAGCGCGTGTGGGTTCGCCAGGGGTTCACGCCGAAGCCGCGCTCGCGCCGCACGCGCGTCAGGTACGCGCGATCGAGGATCTCGAAGACGAGGCCGAAGCGCTCCTCGAGCTCGGCCTTCCACTGCTCGAGCACCGAGGGGGGCGCAGCGACGACAATGGCCTTCGCCTTGCGGCGCAGCAGCAGCTCGCGGGCGATCAGGCCCGCCTCGAT
>JAYRMX010000375.1:0-2108 GCA_041912475.1 Myxococcota bacterium | reverse complement strand
TCGAGCGCGTACTTCTCGCGCCAGTCGAAGTCTTCCTTCAGCTCCGGCTGGTCCTTCTTCTCGAGCACGAAGTTGCCGAGCACGAGCAGATCCATGTTCGTGCGCATGAAGCACAGGTATGCGTCCTCGGGCGAGCAGACGATCGGCTCGCCGCGGACGTTGAACGACGTGTTGATGATCACCGGGCAGCCCGTGCGACGGTCGAACTCGCTGATGAGATCGTAGAACTCCGCCTGCTGCTCGCGGCGCACCGTCTGGACGCGCGCCGAGCCGTCGACGTGCGTGACCGCCGGGATCTTGCGGTCGGGACGCACCTGGCACACCAGCAGCATGTACGGGCTCTCGCGGTCGAGGTCGAACCACTCGCCGCACTTCTCCTCGAGCACCGCCGGCGCAAAGGGGCGGAAGCTCTCGCGGAACTTGATCTTCAGGTTGACGCGCTTCCAGTTCTCCTCGTTGCGCGCGTCGGCGAGGATGCTCCGCGCGCCGAGCGACCGCGGTCCCCACTCCATGCGGCCCTGGAACCAGCCGACGACGGCCTGCTTCTCGTCGAGGTGCCGCGCCGTCTCGCGGATCATCGCTTCCCGCGTGTGGCGGGTGTAAGGGAGGCGGCGCGCGTCGAGGAACTGCTGGATCTCGTCGTCCGAGAACGCGGGGCCCCAGAAGGCGTGGTCCATCCGGAAGCTGCGCGGATTGCCGAGAACGGCGTTGTGCGCGAAGAGCGCCGCGCCGAGGGCCCCCCCCGCGTCGCCCGCCGCCGGCTGCACCCACAGGTTCTCGAACGGCCCCTCGCGGACGACCCTGCCGTTGGCGACGCAGTTGAGCGCGACGCCGCCCGCCATGCACAGGTTCTTCAGGCCGGTCTTGCGGTGCAGGTCGCGCGCCATCCGAAGGACGATCTCCTCGGTCACCTTCTGCACGCTCGCGGCCATGTCCCAGTGGAACTCTTCCATCTTCGACTCGGACTGGCGCACCGGATGGCCGAACAGCTTCGCGAAGCGCGCGTTCGTCATGGTGAGGCCGTAGTCGTACGCGAAGTACCTCATGTTCAGCTTGAACGAGCCGTCCTCGCGCAGGTCGACGAGCTCCCGGAGGATCGTGTCGTAGTACTTCGGCTTTCCGTACGGCGCCGCGCCCATCACCTTGTACTCGGCGCTGTTCACCTTGAAGCCGAGGTAGTAGGTGAAGGCGCTGTAGAGCAGGCCGAGCGAGTGCGGGAAGCGGATCTCCTCGGTGAGCTCGAGCGTGTTCCCGCGGCCGACGCCGTGCGTCGCCGTCGCCCACTCTCCGACGCCGTCGAGCGTGAGGATCGCGGCCTCCTCGAAGGGAGACGGCAGGAACGCCGAAGCCGCGTGCGACTGATGGTGCTCGGCGAAGAGCACCTCGCCCTCGAAGCCGAGGTGCTTCTGGAGCTGCTTGGGCACCCAGAGCTTCTCGCGCAGCCAGACGGGCATCGCTTTCGCGAACGAGGGGAGCGAGCGCGGGAAGGTGGCGAGGTACGTGAGGAGGAGACGTTCGAACTTGATGAACGGCTTGTCGTAGAAGACGACGTAGTCGACGTCGCCGATCCCGATGCCGGCCTCGCGCAGGCAGTACGCGACGGCGTGCTTCGGGACGTCCGGGTCGTGGCGCTTGCGGGTGAAGCGCTCCTCGTGGGCGGCGGCCACGAGCTGGCCGTCACGCACGAGGGCGGCCGCCGAGTCGTGGTAGAAGCAGGAGATGCCCAGGATGTTCATGCGTCGCTCCTCGGGGCCCGTTCCGCGTTCAGAACTGGTGCTGGGCGCGTTCGAGATCGGGCTTCGCGGTCTCCGCGTCGTTCCAGGCGGAGCCCGGCTCGCGGAGCCGCCGCTTGTCGAGAAGATCGCGCCGGAAGAGTGCGGCCCCGAGGCCGAAGGGTCCGATCAGCACGGCGTAGAAGAGCGAGAGGATGACGAGCGTCTGCACGAACGCGAAGCGGCCGACGATGGCCATCCATCCATCGTAGACGCGCCGGTAGAAGGGGGCAGGGTTCGCGGCCATCAGCAGGCTTCTCCGAGGTCTCGCTCGAGGATGTCGACGATCCGGCGGGCCGTGCCGCCGTCCCACAGGTCGGGGACGCGCCCCCGCTT
>JAYRMX010000374.1:0-2357 GCA_041912475.1 Myxococcota bacterium | reverse complement strand
GCAGCCGGTCGGATCGACGACGCGCTCGGCGCGGACCGGAGGGATCTCGATGCGATCCGCGCCGCGCAGGATCCGCGACCCCTTCTCGCCGAGCGTCACGATCACGGTTCCCGCGTGACCGACGAGCGCCTCCTCGCTCTGCTCCGTCCGGCTCTGCGTGAGCGACCACTCGTAGTCGTTCACGACGTAGACCGCCGCCCCCGCGATCAGCGCGAGCAGCTCGTCGCGCGTGAAGCTCGAGAGCTGCTGCCCCGGGTCGATCACCGTGGGAACCCCGCGACGCTTCAGGTCCCGCGCGACGTCCAGCATCGCCTGTTTCGCGTTCGGCGACACGATGCCGAGCGCGACGGCGTCCGTCACGTCGTCGACCTTCAGATCGTTCGCACGCTCCATCGCGCCCGAGTGGAAGGCCGTGATCTGGTTGTCGTCGAGGTCGGTCGTGATGAACGCCTGCGCCGTCAGCAGGTCGTCGTACGTGCGGACGAAGCGGCGGTCGATGCCGTGACGATCGAGCCACTCGGCGTAGGGGGAGAAGTCGCTGCCGACGCTCGCCAGCAGGAGCGGATCGTCGCCCAGCAGGCGCAGGTGATACGCGATGTTGCCGGCCGTCCCGCCGAAGCTGCGTCGCAGGGTCGGCACGTGGAACGCGACGTTCAGCACGTGCAGGCGGTCGGGCAGGATGTGGTTCTTGAAGCGGTCCCGGAAGACCATGATGTAGTCGATCGCGAGGGAGCCACTCACCAGGATGGACATCGCCGCCTCCGGAGGGCGCAGTCTCGCGGCGCCCGGGCCGGCCGTCAATGATAGACTCCGGCGTCATGCGCATCGCAGAGGGATACGGCAGGGGCCGCCCCGTCGTCTCGTTCGAGTTCTTCCCGCCGAAGACCGACGCCGGCTTCGCGAGCCTCTATCGAACGATCGCCGAGCTCAAGCAGCTCGATCCCGGCTTCGTCTCGGTCACCTGGGGCGCCGGAGGCTCGACCCGCCGCCAGACGATCGAGCTGGTGACGCGGATCCAGGACGAGCTCGGCATCACCGCGATGGCGCACCTCACCTGCGTCGGCTCGTCGGCCGCGGAGATCGCGGCGATCCTCGACCACCTCGTCGAGGCCGGGATCGAGAACGTGCTCGCGCTCGGCGGCGATCCGCCGCGCGACGCCCCCGATTACCGCCCGCCCCCCGGCGGCTTCACGTACGCGTCGGAGCTCGCGGCGTTCATCCGCACGCGCTGGAACCTGTGCATCGGCGGCGCGTGCTACCCCGAGACGCATCCGCGCGCCGCGAGCCCCGAGGCCGATCTCGACCACCTGAAGCAGAAGGTCGACGCCGGCGTCGAGTTCCTGATCACGCAGCTCTACTTCGACAACGCGGACTACTTCCGGTTCGTCGACCGCGCCCGCGCCAGGGGAATCGGCGTTCCGATCGTCCCGGGCATCATGCCGATCGTGAGCGAGGCGAACATCCGCCGCATCACGACGCTCTCGGGCGCGCGGATCCCGCCGGCGCTCGACTCGCGGCTCGCGGCCGTCGGGCACGACGACGCGCAGGTGATGGAGCTCGGGATCGAGTGGTCGGCGCGGCAGTGCCGCGAGCTGCTCGATCGCGGCGCTCCCGGCCTGCACTTCTACACGCTCAACCGCTCTCCGGCGACGCGCCGCATCCACCGGAGCCTGTTCCCCGCGTGAGCGCGCCGCTGCGCGTCGCGGTGCTGCTGTCGGGAGAAGGCACGAGCCTCGAGAACCTGTGCGAGCACATCGACGCCGGCCGCGTGCCCGCCCGCGTCGCCTGCGTGATCGCGTCGAAAGCGGGCGCGGGCGGCATCGCCCGAGCGCGGCGGCGCGGCATTCCGGCCGTCGCCGTTCCGCGCAAGCAGTTCACGGACGGGCGTTCGTTCAACGACGCGCTCCACGCCGAGCTCGCGCGCTTCGAGCCCGGCCTCGTCGCGTGTCTCGGCTTCCTCTCGCTCTTCGAGCTGCGCGGCCTCTACGAAGGGCGCGCGATCAACACGCACCCCGCGCTGATCCCCGCCTTCTGCGGCAAGGGCTTCTACGGCCACCGCGTGCACGAGGCCGTGCTCGCGTCGGGCGTCCGCGTGACGGGAGCGACCGTGCACTTCGTCGACGCGCAGTACGACCACGGCCCGATCATCCTGCAGCGCGCGGTCCCGGTGCTGCAGAGCGACACGGCGGACTGCCTCGCAGCGCGCGTCCAGGCGGCCGAGCGGCGCATCGTTCCCGAAGCGATCCGGCTCTTCGCCGAAGGCCGGCTCGCGATCGAAGGGCCGCGCGTGCGCATCCGCCGCCAGCAAGGCCGCGAAGCGGCCGCGCAGTGAGCGGAGCGAACGAAGGCCGCTGCCG
>JAYRMX010000373.1:0-6506 GCA_041912475.1 Myxococcota bacterium | reverse complement strand
TCGTCCCACGAGATGCGCCTCCACTTTCCGCTGCCCCGCTCGCCGACGCGCTCGAGCGGGTGGTGCAGCCGCTGGGGCGAGTTCATGAGGCTGCTGTAGCAGGCGCCCTTCTGGCAGCCGCGCGGGAAGAAGTCCGGCGTTCCCGCGCGTCCGCCCTCGTCGTAGGCGTGCGACTGCTCTTCGCGCCAGACGACGCCGTCCTTCACGTAGACGTCCCACGCGCACGCCGACATGCAGTTCACGCGATTGTGCGAGCAGTGCACCACGCGGTCCCAGGTCCACTTCCTGCGCCAGACGTCGGCCCATCCCTCGTACTGCGGAGGCGACGCGAGAGGCGCCCGCGTCGCGTCGGACGACGCCGCCGACGCGACCTTCAGGTGCCCCAGCGTCATCAGGAGGGCGGTCGCCCCGGTGGTCTGCAGGAATCGTCGGCGCGTCAGGTCCATGCGTTCGCCTCCTCCGGGCCGTGCGCGGGCAGGAGCCGCCGTCGCGGCAGTGTCGAAATCAGAACTTTCTCGGCGGTGCGAACGATCCGCGGCCGAGCTGGCGGTAGTAGCCGACGAAGTCGTACGGCAGCGTCGCGCCGATGGCGCCGTTCTCGCAGATGGCGTGGCAGTTGTTGCAACTGATGCAGCCGCGATGATCGTCCTTGACGTGCGCGCGCAGCGCACCCTTCGGGCCTCTCATCTCGAGCACGTTGGACGGGCAGACGAGCGTGCAGAGGCGGCAGCCGTCACAGACCGAGGATTCGATGCGGACGCGCTGGAAGATGCACTCCGCGGGGTCGTCCCATTCCGGGAATCGGCGGCGCTCTTGCCTGGACAGCATCGACATGGTCGCTCCACGCTCAAAAGAGGATTTCTTTCTTCCCGTTCTCGAACCACGCGATCTCGTGCGTCTCGCGCTCGATCAGGTGCGTGGGATTTCCGATCGGATAGCCCATGCAGATCGCCTCGCTGAACTCGTAGGGATCCTCGACCCCGAGCCGCTCGCGCCACGCCGGGTCGTTGCCGAGCAGCTTCGAGAAGCCCACCCAGCAGGTGCCGATGCCGAGGCTCTGGGCGGCGATGACGAGGTTGGTGCCGCAGATGCCGATGTCGACTTCGGGGGCGCCGATGCCTCGCTTGTCCATCAACAGCAGAACGACGGTCGGCGCGTCGTGAAAGACCTTGAAGCGGCCCTGCGCGATCAGCGTCGCGACGCGCACCGGAACGGGATGCAGCAGATTCGGCTTCAGCCGAGTGAGCAGCCTCGTCTTCGCGCGCGTGATCCGGCGGCGCCACGAACACTTTTCGAGCGTCGTGTAGTCGAAGCCCTCCGAGAGCTTCTTCGACTCGGCGACGCAGAACGCTTCCATCGACCGGATCATCTCCCGGTCGCGAACGACGACGAACTTCCAGGGCTGGCAGTTGCCCTGGGAAGGCGCGAAGCGCGCGGCTTCGAGCACCCGCCGGACGAGGTGCGGGGGGACCTGCGTCTTCTTGTACTTGCGGATGCTGCGCCGCTCGAGGATCGCCCGTTCGACCGGGTTCCATTCGCTGCCGGGTGCGACGATCCGGATCCGCGAAGTTCGGCCGCCCTCGCGTTCGATGCGCTCCGGATCGGCCTCGCCGGAGCTGCCGTCCAGCGCCTTCGTCGGTTCGACCGCGAGCATCGGGACCTCCGGTCGCCGCGTCGCCCCCACCGACCGGCTACATAATAGTTTTATTCAAGAACGGCAGCGGGGAGCTTCGCGCGTGCCGGAGGAGTCCGCAACTGCCCTACTTCACGAGCGTCCGGCCGAGCGCCTGCCCCTCCCAGAAGAGGCGATCTTCGCGCGCCGGATCGTCGACCACGCGGGTCGTCTCGTCGAAGACCATCGTCGCGCGGCGCTGGGCGTCGTACTTCGGCCACGCCGGGATGCCGCCGTGATCGGGCGTGCCCTTCGCGGCGAACGAGACCCAGGAGTCCTGCATGGCGTCCACGAGATGCATCGGCGGCGCGTCTCCGACGTCCGAATCCGGGTTGTCGAACATGAATCGCAGCTCGAGTGCATGTCGCGCGCCGTAGACGCCGCCGTCGACGGGGGAGTCCCAGGTGAAGAGGTACATCCACGTGTTGCCGTGCGGCGCCTGCGCCTCGGCGAGATGGATCTGCGGCATCCGAAAGAAGAAGTCGGTGGCGATCGCCAGCGCGACGTCGCCGCTCTTCGCATCGGGCAGGCGGCGCTCGTAGTAGTCGATGATCCGGTCGCGCGTCGCCGCGTCCCAGGCGCTCGTGTCGGGCGTGAACGACAGCGTGAGCGAAGCCGGGATGTACGGCAGCGCGGGCTCGTACTTGATCCAGTACCGCGCTTCGTCCTCGGTGGTCCCGGTCAGCAGCTCGACGCCCTCGGCGCACCCTTCGGCGACGGCTCGAAGCGGATCCTGCGGAACGAGCCGCCCGTCGCGAACGGGCCCGAACAGCCGATCGCTTCCGAGTCCGGCCTCCTCGATGAGCCGCACCTGTGCGGCGAGGATCTGCGCCTGCGAGAGCGCTTTGAGGCCGGCGACGTCGCTGACGCCTGCGGCCCGCAGGAAGCGACGGGTGACCTCGCGCGCGTACTCCTGTGAGCGCGTGATCCGGAAGGCGCCGCTCTGCGAGATCACCCGGCGGAACAGGCCTCGCGCCGGCGGCACGGTGAGCAGCGTCGTGACGCTTCCGGCGCCGGCGGATTCGCCGAAGATCGTCACGTTCCCGGGATCTCCGCCGAAACGGGCGATGTTGTCGCGCACCCAGCGCAGCGCGGCGATCTGGTCGAGCACCGCGAGATTCCCGCTGTCCGCGTACGCGTCTCCCCCGACTTCCGAGAGATCGAGGTAGCCGAGAGCGCCCATGCGGTAGTTGAGCGAGACCACCACGACCTGGCCGCGGCGTGAGAGACTCGCGCCGTCGTACAGAGGATCCGCGCTCGATCCCCAGATGTACCCGCCGCCGTGAATGAAGACCATCACCGGACGCTTCGCGTCGTCGAGCGACGGCGTCCAGACGTTGAGCCGCAGACAATCCTCGTCCTGGAAGTACAGCGACGAGATTTCCGTCTTGTCGTAGCTCTGCGGGACCACCGGGCCGAAGGCGAGGGCGGGATACACGCCCGTCCAGGGCTGCGCGGGCTGCGGCGCTTCGAAGCGCAGCTCGCCCACGGCGGGGCTGGCGAAGGGAATGCCGAGAAAGATCCGCAGCCCGTCCGATTCGACGCGTCCCGCGACGCGCCCGGCCGTGGTCTGCGCCACTTCCTGGTGAATGACGCGCCCGTTCGCGAGCCCGTCCGCGACGACGCTCTCGGGCACGCTCGGAGCTCGCGCGCATGCGCTCAGCGCGGCCACCAGAAGCAGCAAGCCGGCCACCGCGCGGAAGAGCGATCGGGACGTCATGGCGGGCGAACATTGCGGCCGCGTCGAGGATCGGTCAACGGTTGGCCGCGGCCGGAACGGCGCCGGCGCCCGGGCGGCGGCCGAGAGGAGCAATGTGCGGATCCTCCGACGATCGAACGCGACGAGACGCTCGGAGATCAGCGCCGGGTTCCGGTCCTCGCCGTGACGTCCACCGGCGTGCGCGCCGCCGGCCCGGCGATCGGGCGCGGAGGCCTCGGCTGCTGCGCCGGGCGATCTCGCGCAGGCGCTCGGCGCCGCCGCGGCGATCGGCGATGACCGCGTGCAGCAGCAATCCCGCGTCGTCGTCGTTCCGGAAACCTTCACGCACGGCTCCTCGGAGCAGCGCGTGCGCTGGTTCGAGGGCGGGCGACCCCGACGCGTGCGACACCTTCGAAGCGGCGAGGTCGTAGGCGCGGGCGCTCCATCCCCTCCGGTGGGAAGCATGGAGGATTCGCGGCGAGAGCAGGTGCGAAAGAGATCGTGTCTTCCTGGCCGCGCAGTACCTGTCCCGCGACACCCCGCCGCTCGTTCGCCGCGATCTCGAAGCTGTTCGGGCTGCAGAACCAGCGAACCGACTCTCGACCGATTCGCTCACGGGCGGAGCGGGAGAGACGCCGATCTGCGTATGCGAGAAGCAGCGATGCTCAGACGTCCAGAATCGCCGAGCATCCGCCGGCCGCTCTTCTCGATCTCGGCGAGCAGGCCGGACAGGCCCGTCCTGGCGTCGTGAACGTCGAGGGTCTTCGCCGAAACGAGATCGGTCTGCCGGGTCCATGCCGGTCCGCCGACCTCGACCCTGGAGTTCTCCTCGCGGCTACGCTCCCGGCGCGAGGTTGGCGAAGGCCGCATCGGCGTCGCGTTCGGGCTGCGCGCTGTCCGGGACTGCGCGGCCCGCGAGGACGAAGTGGCCCTCGTACTCCGCTCGCAGCGCGCCGTGATCGTCCACCAGCCAGCGCACCGCACTGGCGGCGAACCGCCGTGGGACGGCGACGACGTGAGGGACGTCGAGGGTGCGGAAGACGAGGTCCCACACCGGGCTGGTGACCCCGTGATTGCGAAGGGGCGCCCGAAAGTGGTGGTGGAAGTGGTGCTTGCGCATCCAGAGCCCGTAGCCGGTACGGGGTGGATGGGTGTGAGCGCGGCGGTGCGCGATCTCGTAAGCGAAGTAGGTCGCGACGAAGCTCGCGGTGTATGCGAGACCGGCCGCCGTGCCGGCGAGCCAGACGGCGAGCGGGAGCAGGACGGCCGTCACGGCGGCCGCCGACGCGAGCTTGTGACGCGCCGGCGCGAAGTAGTCGGGCCGTGCGTGATGCTGGAGGTGCTCGCGAGAGGCGATGCCGCGCCCGCGCATGCCATGCAGCACGAAGTTGTGTAGCAGGAACTCGGCGAGGCTCCAGGTGAGGGCGCCGAGGAGAATCGCGAGGAGAAGGCCGACGATCATGACGATCGTGCGAGCGTAGCCGGCCGCCGGCGCTGCGCACGACCCCGTGCATGCTCTCGCGCACGAGCCGGCTGAACGAGGGCCACGGCCGCGGGCGCCGCGAGGGCGGTCCCTCGCAGCCCGGCGGCCCTGCGACACGGTTCGAAGCGAGCGGACTCTCGGCACCGGCGTTCTGTCGGCCGGGGCGGGTCTCGAGATCGGCCTTCGCGCGATGGCGACTGCAGAGCCGTGGCACTCCCGCGCCGACGGGACGGTTCATCGAGCTGCACGCGGGCTCGCTCGACGAGACACGCAGCGTGACACCGGGCGGGTTCGAGCTCGTGCTCCCGGGCGGCGCTGTGCTGCGCTGGCGGCCGTAGCGGGATGGGGGCGAGCAGCGGGCCGCGGCGGATCTTCGCCGGCACGCGCCCGACCGACCTGCGGAAGTCCTTCCAGGGCCTGCTCGCCCTGGTGCAGCGGGTGTTCCGAGGCGAGGCCCCGTACGCGGGCAGCCTGGTTCGTCTTCGACAACCGCTGCGGTTGCTGCGTGAAGCTCCGGGGCGATGTCGGACTCCGCACGTGCCCCTTGACATTCGTCTTTCTTTCGCGTAGTCTGGTGTTGTCATCCCGCCGTCCCGAAGGCCTCGCACATGTCCTCTCGCCTTCCCTCGGCCGCCTGCGAGCGATCCGCCCGAGATGCAGGGGCGTCTCCGGCCCCTCTCCCGGCGCACGCGGGGCATTCGTCCTGTCTCTCCTCACCGGCGGCGCTGGCCTTCCTGCGCGGCCGCGATGCCGATGGGCGCGTGCAATCTCTCGTCGCCGAGCGCGCTGCGCTGCGCCCTGCGCTGGGCCTGCTGGCGCTGCGGCTGGTGAAGCGCCGTGCCTACGAGATGCTCGCCTTCCGCTGCCTCGGCGACTACGCCCGCGAGCGGCTCGGCGTAACCGCCCACGCCGTCCGCGGGTGGGCTCGCGTCTGGGAGGCGCTGGCGGGGCTCCCGCAGCTGCGGGCCGCAGTCCTCTCGTCCGAGATCTCATGGTCGGTGGCGCGTCGCGCCGTCGCCCATGCGTCGCCGGAAACCGACGAGGCCTTCGCTGCGGCGCTGCGTGGTCGCACGGTGCTCGCGGCCGAGGCGATGCTGCGCGCGGCCTTCAGGCCGAGGGCGCCGGGTGAAGCTGCATTCGCCGGAGAAGCGGCAGAGGCCGGCGAAGCCCTCCCGGTCTGGGAGTGCGCCGAGGACATCGCGGCTGAGGCTCTGGGAGCATTGCGCCTGCGCTCGCCGCTCGCGACACGGCGCGCGATGTCATCACCTTCACGGCTCCCCTGGAGGCGGCCAACGTGTTTCTCACGGCTCTCGAGGCCGCCCGTCTGCACCTCGAAGCCGAGAAGCAGACCCGGCAGAGCGCCACGGACGCACTGCTCTGGATCCTCGACCACGCGATCGCCGCGTGGCTGGAGCAGGGAGCGCAGTTCCGCGACTACGCGGACTTCGTCCGCGACCACTTCCGCTGCACCGCGCCGGGATGCACGGCGCGGCGAAATCTTCAGGCCCATCCGTTCAGTTCAGATCCGCGGGCGGCCCCGACGAGCCGTGGAATCGCACCACGCTCTGCGCGTTCCATCACCTGCGGGCCATTCACGCCGGCACCCTGCGCTGCAGCGGGCGCGCGCCGGAGGGGCACATCTTCGAGCTGGG
>JAYRMX010000372.1:0-2474 GCA_041912475.1 Myxococcota bacterium | reverse complement strand
CCGGTGAGGATCACGAGCGTCACGGGGACGACGGCGTCCGAGAAGGACGGCGTCACGACGCGAAGTCCTTCGACGGCGGAGAGCACGCTGATCGCCGGCGTGATCATGCCTTCGCCGAACAGGAGGCCCGCCGCCAGCATGAGCAGCGGCAGGAGGACGCCGACGCCGCCCGCCCGCTTGTAGCGGTGCAGGAGGCTGTAGAGCGCGAAGGTCCCGCCTTCGCCGTCCGCATCGGCCCGCAGAACCAGGATGCCGTACTTCACGGCGATCACGGCGGTGAGCGTCCACACGACGAGCGAGATGCAGCCGACGACGTTCTCGGGAGTCACCGGGACGCGCCCGTAGCCGAAGAAGATCTGTGTCACCGCGTACAGCGGCGACGTCCCGATGTCGCCGTAGACGATCCCGAGCGCGCCGAGCGCGAGACCGACCGCACCGCGCCGCCGGCCGCCGCTGCGCGCGGCGGCGCGCTCGCGGGCCGTCACCTCCCCCCCGGCGGCCTTCGGCTCGCGCACCGACCTCGCGCAGCTCCCCGCGGTCTACTCGACCGTCACGCTCTTGGCGAGGTTCCGCGGCTGGTCCACGTCCGTGCCCTTGAGCGTCGCCACATGATACGCGAAGAGCTGGAGCGGCACCGTCGCCAGCACGGCCGTGAGGTACGGCCCGAGGTCCGGGATGAAGACCACCTCGTCGCACTTCGGGCGGATCTCCTCGTCGCCGTCGGTCGCGATCGCGATCACGCGGCCGTCGCGCGCCCGCACCTGCTCGAGGTTCGAGACCACCTTGTCGTAGACCGCGCTCTTCGTCGCGATCACGACCACCGGCATGTTCTCGTCGATCAGCGCGATCGGGCCGTGCTTCATCTCTCCGGCCGCGTAGCCCTCGGCGTGGATGTACGAGATCTCCTTGAGCTTGAGCGCGCCCTCGAGCGCGATCGGGAACATGATTCCGCGCCCGAGGAAGAGCGTGTCGCGAGCGTGCACGTGGCGGTGCGCGATCTCTCGCACCGTCGCGTCGAGCTCGAGCGTGCGCTCGACGAGGCGCGGCAGCCGCATGAGCTCGGAGAGGCGCTCGCGGGCCTCCTCCGGCCCGATGCGCCCGCGCGCGATTCCGAGCCGGGTGGCGAGCATGTAGAGCGCGACGAGCTGCGTCGTGAAAGCCTTCGTCGACGCGACGCCGATCTCGGGGCCCGCGTGCGTGTAGAGGACGTCGTCGCTCGCTCGCGCGATCGTCGAGTCGCGAACGTTGCAGACCGCGAGCACGCGCGAGCCCTTCTGCTTCCCCTCTCGCAGCGCCGCGAGCGTGTCGGCCGTCTCGCCCGACTGCGAGACCGGGATCACGAGCACGCCCGGGTCGAGGATCGGCCCGCGGTAGCGGAACTCGCTCGCGAGATCGACCTCGGCCGGGATCCCGGCGAGCTGCTCGATCATGTACTTGCCGACGAGACACGCGTGCCACGCCGTCCCGCACGCGACGAGGTAGATGCGCTGGACGTTCTTGACGCTCGCCGGCGAGAGGTCGATGCCGTCGAGGTCGAGGTCGGCCTGCTCCTCGAGGATCCGCGTCCCGATCGTGTCCATGATCGCGCGGGGCTGCTCGAAGATCTCCTTCTGCATGAAGCGGTCGTAGCCGCCCTTCTCGGCGGCGATCGGATCCCACTGGATGGGCTTCGGCTCGCGGTCGATCGGGCGGCCCGCGCGGTCGAGCACCTGCGCGCCGTCCTCGGAGAGCACGGCGAACTCGCCGTCGTCGAGGAAGATCATCTGCCGCGTGTAGGGAAGGATCGCGGGGATGTCGCTCGCGAGGAAGGTCTGGTGCTCGCCGAGGCCGAGGATGAGCGGGCTCCCGCCGTGCTTCGCGACGACGACGTGGTCGGGATCGGTCTCCGAGACGACGCCGAACGCGTACGACCCGGTGACGCGCCCGCAGGCCTCGCGGACGGCCGCGACGAGGTCGAGCCCGGCGTCGAGGTTGCGATGGATGAGATGCGCGATCAGCTCGGTGTCGGTGTCCGACGCGATCGTTCGGCCCTGCGCCTCGAGCTCCGCGCGGATCTCGCGGTAGTTCTCCATGATGCCATTGTGAACGACGACGACGGGCCCCGAGCGGTGCGGGTGCGCGTTTCGCTCCGAAGGCTTGCCGTGCGTCGCCCAGCGCGTGTGGCCGATGCCGACCCGGCCGTCGAGCGGGCGCTCGCGCAGGACGCGCTCGAGGTTCGAGAGCTTGCCCTCTGCGCGGCGGACGGCGAAGCGTCCGTCCTCCAGCACGGCGATTCCGGCCGAGTCGTAGCCGCGGTACTCGAGGCGCCGGAGACCGTCCATGAGGACCTCCGACGCGCGCTCCTCACGACCGATGTAGCCGACGATTCCGCACATGCTCGACCTCCGTCGGGGCGCCGCGCAGCACCCCGCGCGCTCAGCCCTTCTTCTTCTTCGGCCGCCGCTCCCGCCAGCCCTCGACGTTCCGCTGGCGCT
>JAYRMX010000371.1:0-8167 GCA_041912475.1 Myxococcota bacterium | reverse complement strand
TGACGCGCAGCGCCTCGGGGCTCTCGTCGGCGAGGACGAAGCGCCGGCCGAGCGCGAGGCACGCCGCGCCCGTCGTCCCGCTGCCGGCGAAGGGGTCGAGGACGAGCGCGTCCGCCCGCGACGAGGCGGCGACGATCCGCCGCAGGATGCCGACCGGCTTCTGTGTCGGATAGCCGGTCCGCTCGCGCCCCGCCGTCGGGACGATCGTGTGCCACCAGACGTCGGTCGGAAGCTTTCCGCGCGCGGCCTTCTCGGGCGAGACGAGTCCCGGCGCCATGTACGGGATGCGCTCCACCGCGCCCGTGTCGAAGACATGCCGGCCGGCCTCGCGCGCGTAGAGCAGGATCGTGTCGTGCTTCGCGGGCCAGCGGTCGCGCGCGCGGCCGCCGTAGTCGTACGCCCAGACGATCTCGTTGAGAAACTGCTCGCGGCCGAAGATCTCGTCGAGCAGCAGCTTCGCCGCGTGGCTCTCGCGCCAGTCGAGGTGCAGGTAGAGGCTTCCGTGCGGCGCGAGAACGCGGCGGATCTCGGCGAGCCGCGGCTCTAGAAATCCGAGATAGTCGTCGAAGCGGTCGCCGAACGAGCGCGTCTCGCCGCGAAGCGTCGCGTAGCGCCGGCCCTGGAAGCCCGTGCGGTCGCCCTCCGCGGAACGCACCGTCCTCAGCCGCGTTCGCTGCTGACGCTTTCCGGTGTTGAATGGCGGGTCGGCGTAGACGAGGTCGATGCTCGCGTCGGGAATCGCGCGCAGCACGTCGAGGTTGTCGCCGAGATGGATGCGGTGGCGCGGCTCGCCGGACGTCACAGGAGCATGCCCGCGATGCAGCCGGTCATGAAGCTCGAGAGCGAGCCTCCGAGGATCGACCGCAGGCCGAGCCGCGCGAGGTCTCCCCGCCTGGAAGGCGCCATGCCGCCGAGCCCTCCGAGCATGATCGCGAGCGACCCGAAATTCGCGAAGCCGCAGAGGGCGTACGAAGCGATCACTGCCGACCGCGGCGCGAGGCTGCCGGCGCGAATCAGGTCGCCGAGGTCGTGGTAGGCGATGAACTCGTTGAGCACGGTCTTCACGCCGAGGAGCGACCCGACGGGAACGACGTCCTGCCAGGGGATGCCCATCGCGAGCGCGAGCGGCGCGAGCGCCCAGCCAAGGAGCTTCTGCAGGGTGAGCGCCTCGACACCCGCCGCGCGCCCGAAGAGGCCGAGGCCGTCGTTGAGCATCGCGATCAGCGAGACGAACGCGAGGAGCATGGCGCCGATGTACGCGCACAGACGCATGCCGTCGATCGCGCCGATCGCGGCGGCGTCGATGAGGTTCGACCCGACGCGCGGTACGTCGACGCGTGAGGCTCCGAGCGTCTCCGGCGTCTCGCGCTCGGGGACCATCACCTTCGAGATCAGGATGCCGGCCGGTGCCGAGAGAAAGCTCGCGGTCACGAGGTGTCCGGCCCAGTTGCCGCCGCCGAGCATCTGGACGTAGACGAGCAGCACCGAGCCGGCGATCGACGCCATGCCGACCGTCATCACGCAGAACAGCTCCGACTCCGTCATTCGCTCGACGTACGGCTTGACGAGCAGCGGAGACTCGACCATCCCGAGGAAGATGTTCGCTACGGCGGAGAGGCTCTCCGCGCCGGACGCCCCCATGGTGCGCGAGAGGGCGCGCCCGAGCAGCTCGACCACCGGCTCGACGACCCGCAGGTGGTAGAGAATCGAAAAGATCGCGCCCATGAAGACCACGACCGGCAGGACGTTCACGACGAACGAGAAGCCGGTCGCCGCGAGCGCGCCGAACACGAAGGTGACTCCCGCCTGCGTGTAGCCGAGGAAGACCGAGACGGCATCGTTCATCGCGACGAAGAAGATGCGGCCCGGCGCGGTGCGCAGCAGCAGGAGGCCGAGCGCGATCTGGATCGCGAGGCCGGCCGCGATCGTTCGCCACGGGACGCTGCGCCGGTCGCTCGAGAACACCCACGCGACCGCGATCATGACGAAGAGCCCGAACGCCGACGTGGCGCGAAGCGCGAGATCGTTCACGCGCGGCCCTCCGCCTCGGCGCCCGCCTCGAGCGCCGCGACGAGCGCGCGCGCCGCCGCCTCGGGCGCCGCCGCGCCCGCCACCGCCGAGATCACCGCCACGCCGGCCGCTCCGGCGGCCACGGCCTGCCGCGCTCTCTCTGCATCGATGCCTCCGATTGCGATCACCGGCCGCGGCGCGGCGAGCGCCGCCACCTCGGCGAGCGCCGCGAGCCCGCGCGCAGCATACGGCGAATCCTTCGAGGTCGTGCCGACGACCGGGCCGAACGCGACGTAGTCGCACGGCTCGCCGATCGCGGCGCGCGCCTGCGCGAGCGTGTGCGTCGAGCGCCCGACGAGCAGTCGCTCGCGCGCCGCCGCGGGAAGCCGCGCGGGCGGCAGATCCTCCTGACCGACGTGGACGCCGTCGGCCTCGCACAGGAGCGCGAGGTCGAAGCGGTCGTTCACGAAGAACAGGACGCCGTGCGCGCGGGTCATCTGCCGGAGCTCGTGCCCGAGCCGCAGCGCCTCGCGGTCGGTCGCGTGCTTCGCGCGGAGCTGCACCACCGCCGCCCCCGCGACGCACGCGGCGCGCGCTTGCACGAGGGGGCCGTGCGGCCAGCGCGGGTCGTCGTCGGCGAGAACGTGGAGGCCCGAGCACCGGGCGGCGCCCGCGGCCGCGCGCGCTCGGGTCACGTGCGCGCCGGCCGCGCGAGGCCGAGCTCGACCATCCGCTTGCGAAGCGTGTTGCGGTTGATGCCGAGGATCGCGGCCGCGCGGAGCTGGTTGCCGCCGGTGTGCGCGAGCACCGCCTCGAGGAGCGGGCGCTCGAAGCGCTCCAGCAGCCGCGGGTGAAGGTCGTTCGCGCCCGGCGCGGCGAGCGCAGCCGCGACCTCGGCGGCGACGAGGGCCTCGAGGCTCGGGGCCTTCGCCTTCGCATCGCCCGCGGGCGCCGAGAGGAAGGCGAGGTCGTCGGGCGAGAGCACCTCGCCGGTCGAGAGTACGAGCGCGCGCTTCACCGCGTTCTCGAGCTCGCGGACGTTTCCCGGCCAGTCGTACTCCGAGAGGCGGCGGAGCGTCGCGTCGGCGAGCCAGCGCGGCCCCGTCCCCAGCTCCTCTGCGTAGCGCGCGACGAAGTGCTCGGCGAGCGTCGGGATGTCCTCGGGCCGCTCGCGAAGCGGCGGGAGCGCGATCGGAACCACACGAAGCCGGTAGAGCAGGTCCTCGCGGAAGCGGCCCGCGCGCACCTCGGCGTCGAGGTCGCGGTGCGTTGCGGCGAGGATGCGGACGTCGACGCGCTCGGGCCGCCGCCCGCCGACCGGCGTCACCTCACCGCTCTGCAGCACGCGCAGCAGCTTCGCCTGCAGCTCGAGCGGCATGTCGCCGATCTCGTCGAGGAAGAGCGTCCCGCGATCGGCCTCGCGGAAGCGGCCGGCGCGCGCCTCGACCGCGCCGGTGAAGGCGCCGCGCTCGTGGCCGAACAGCTCGCTCTCGAGCAGCTCGCGCGGGATCGCCGCGGCATTGATCGCGACGAAGGGCCCGTCGGCGCGGCCGCTCGCCGCGTGGATCGCGCGCGCGACCAGCTCCTTACCCGTTCCGCTCTCGCCGGTGATCAGCACCGGGACGTCGCTCCGCGCCACCTTGCCGATGGTCTTGAAGATCTCGAGCAGCACGGGGCTCTTGCCGACGAGGCGCTCGCCGGGAGCGGCGCGCCGGGCGACTTCGCGGCGCAGCGCGCGCACCTCGCGCTCGAGCGCGCGCGTGCGGCGCGCCTTCTCCGTGGGCGCGGTGATCTCGGCGAGTCGAAAGGGCTTCACCAGGTAGTCGAGCGCGCCGCGTTTCATGGCTTCGACGGCGTTCTCGAGCGTGTTCTGAGCAGTGATGATCACGACGGCCGTGTCGCGCGCGAGGCTCTTCGTGCGGTCGAGCAGCTCGAGGCCCGAGAGGCCCGGCATGCGAACGTCGAAGAACGCGATCTCGAAGCTGCCTTCCTCGAGCGCTTCGAGCGCGGCGTCGCCGTTGTCGACGTCGACCACGTCGAGGCCGGCCGTCTCGAGCGCCTCGCGCAGGACGAAGCGGATCGACGGCTCGTCATCGGCGACGAGCGCGCGCGGGCGCGACGCTTCGGTCATGCGCCGGACCCGGCGGCCGTCTGGCGCAGCGGCAGCGCGACCCGAGCGAGCGTCCCCTCGCCCGGGACGCTTTCGATGCGCAGCGTTCCGTGATGGCGCGCGATCCAGTGCTGCGAGAGCGCGAGGCCGAGCCCCGTCCCGCCCGGGCGCGTCGTGAAGAAGGGCGTTCCGATCCGCTCGAGCACGTCGGCCGGTATCCCCGGCCCCGTGTCGCGAAGCTCGACCAGCACCGTCGCGACGGGATCGCCGCTCGCGCCGGTGAGCCGATGGCCGAGCGTCATGCGGGTCCGGATCGTGAGCGTCCCGCCGCCTTCCATCGCCTGCAGCGCGTTGCGCGCGAGGTTGAGGAAGACCTGCATGAGACGGTCCGCGTCGGCCTCGACCTCGGGCAGCGACGGGTCGAAGCGCCGCTCGACGCGGCTTCGCGCGCCGATCGGGTCGTGCGCGAGCAGGTCGAGCGCGTCGTCGAGGATGCGGTGCAGGTTCACCGGCGCGAGGCGAAGCGCGTCGCCGCGCGCGAAGACCATGAGATCGTCGACGAGCGCGCCGATGCGGTCGGCCTCGCGAACGATGAGCTCGGCCGCTTCGCGCGTCTTGCCGTCGGCCGCGCGCAGCGCGAGCAGCTCGCCCGCGCCGCGAATGCCGCCGAGCGGATTCTTCACCTCGTGCGCGATGCCCGCGGCGATGCGGCCGAACGCCGCGAGCCGCTCGCGCTCCGAGACGACGTGCGAGAGCTGCTGCTGCAGCGTGCGGTCGCGCAGCGCGAGCACCGCGCCGTCGGCCGCGCCGCCCGGCCCGAAGAGCGGCGCCGCCGCCACCTCGACGACCAGCGCCGGCCCGAAGCGCTGAGGAACGGGGCACTCGCTCTCGAGGCTCGTTCCCCCGCCGGCAAGCGCCTCGCGCGCGAGCCGCGCCACCGCGTGTTCGGGCCCGAGAAGCCGCTCGACGGGCCTTCCCGCCGCGGCTTCTCGCGAGAGCCCGACGATGCGGCTCGCCTCGGCGTTGATCTGCTCGATCGCGCCGGCTGAGTCGACGATGACGACGCCGTCGGGCAGCGCGTCGAGCAAGTGCGCGAGATCGCGCGGCGGCATGGTGTCGTCGGCCCCGCGGGTGTGCCTAATTCTTGGGCAGCGTAGCGGCGGGGCGAGCGGAAGTCGACCGATCCGCTTCACGCCGTGACCGCCCGCCGTACCTCGCACGCGGCAGGCCGGTGAGGCCGTGCAGGTGGCCTGCCCCTACCAGATCCGCTTCACGCCGTACTTTCGGAACATCGGGTCGGCCGTCACGACCGGGAGCTTCTCTTCGAGCGCCTGTGCGATGAGAAGGCGGCCGAAGGGGTCGCGATGGTGATGAGGCAGGGCTTCGATCCGCGCGATGGCCCGGAATCCGATGGGCAGCACCGTGAAGCCGTGGGTCTGGAGCTCTGCCGGGAAGAAGGTGGCGACGGAGCCGGGGAGTCGGAGCTTGCCGATGCTCACCTTCACGGCCATCTCCCAGGCGCAGACGTGGCTCACGAGGCACTCGCTCTTCGCGTTGGCGATGGTCCGGCGCGCCCGGGCCGAGAGCTTCGGCGAATCCTCGGCCCACCACAGAAACGTGTGCGTGTCCAGCAGGACGCGCATCAGACGTAGTCCTCGAACCCCTCCGGCAGCTCGTCGAAGTCCGGTGACATCCAGATGCGGCCCTTCGCCGAGCCGGGCCGGCGCGGCTGCCCCGGCCTCGCGAGCGGAACCAGCCGGACCGCGGGCTTGTTATCCCGGGCGATCACGACCTCCTCGCCCAGCAGCGCCTTCTGGACCAGCTCGGAGAGTCGAGCCTTGGCTTCGGCGATGTTGTATCGCGACACGGCACGCTCCTGCGAACGCAACATTGGTCATTCTATGTGACCAACGTGCCGTTCGCCAGCAGGCCGGTAGGCCGTACCCGCTCCTTCCAGCGCCGCATACGCTATCGCTCGCTCGAGGGCCGATTTCATTCCGGCGCGGGCCGGAGCCCTTGGTGGAGGCCGGATGACAGATCGCTCGAAGAGCCTGCTCCTCGCCTTCGTGTCGGTGGGAGTATGCGGCGTCGGTCTCGAGTGCGCCTTGCGGGTTGCGGTCGGCCCGCCCATCACGTGGATGTACCCGCAAGAGTCTTATCTCGCCGATGCCGAGATGGGCCACTCGCTGGAGCCGAACCAGCATGCGTTCACGATGAACACGCCAGTGGAGATCAATGAGCTCGGCATCCGTGAAGGCGAGATGGAGCCGAACCGAACGCGACCGTCGCTGCGGATACTCGCCATGGGTGATTCGCAGACGTTCGGCGTCGGCCTTCGCTCGGAGGACACCTGGCCAAAGCAGCTCGAGCGCGTACTGGCTCGCGACGCATCCGGCTGCAGGGTCGAGGTAGTGAATGCCGGGCTTCCCGCGAGTGCTACCTGGAATCAGGAGGTCCTCGCCCGCAGGCTTCTTCCAATCTACCGCCCCGACCTCGTCGTCGTAGGGTTCTATGTGAACGATGTCATGAAGGCGACCGGTCAGCCGCCGTTCTCGACCCGTCGCAAGTCTTCGCTGGCTCTGCGCGCGGTCTATCTGGCGAAGCGGAGCGCCGTCGTCACGGCGGTCTGGCAGGCGTGGTTGTCGCTTCGCGAGATCACGAGGTCTTCGGAGGACTTCGTTCACGAGAAGTCCGTCGTCGAAGACTCTCACCCATGGGAAACCGCGCCGGGATGGAGTCAGGTCCAGTCGTCGCTCGAGCACATGAAAGGCGATGCTGGACGTGCGGGTGCGGGGCTCGTCGTGATGGCCATGCCGCGGGTCGACGAAGTCGACGGGCGGATTGCGGGCGGGCGCTGGCAGTCGCGTTTGCTGGCGATCACCCGCCCGTTGGAGGTCCCGCTGGTCGACACGCTGCCGGTGCTGCGAGAGGCGCACGCGCGGGGGGACCTGCTCACGATCCCGTGGGACGGCCACTTCAGCGCGGCTGCGCAGGCTGCGATGGCCAACGCCCTGGCGAAGGCCTTGGTCAATGAGATGCCGGAGATGATGCGGAGCCGGTGCGCCCGCGAATGACCCTCGGCCGTCGGGTCGTCGGGCCCTTGCTCCGGGTCCGGGCTCCGGGCCTTCTTCGCCCGGCCGGTCGCTTTGCCGTGGCCCGAGCGGCGGTCGCCAAGAAGGTTGGTACGCGGCGCGGTTTGAGCGCCGCACGCGGCCATCGAGCTGATGCTCGAGGAGGGAGAGCCCGAGCTCGAAGCCGAGTTCGTCGGAACGCAGCAGATCGTCGCCGGCTGATCCGTGGCCCGGGTTCCCGTCCTCGAACCGCGCGAGGTCGTCGCGAGCCTGCGCTCGCTCGGCTTCGAGCAGGTGAGGCAGCGAGGCTCTCACGAGCAGATCCGCCACGCGGACGGCCGCGCAACCACCGTGCCGTTTCGCGAGTGCCGCGAAAGCGGCGACGATGGACCGGGTCTTCATCGCAGATCCGGGCAATCCCGCGGACCCGGATACGGTGAAATGCGCGCCCTCGGCCCCTTTTCCCTGCGACCCGGCTCCGCACGAGTGCTGCATCTCGAAGTACGAGGTCACGAACATCCAGTACGCGGAGTTCTCGAACGCAAAGGCCGCAGCGGATCCGCTGGCGCTCTACCACACCGGCATGAGCGCGAGCTCGAGCGGAGGCATCACGCGGCGCCCGCGACCGTCGGGATTGATTGTTCGGGCGGTCGGGGGCGCAGAGGCCGCCTCGCGCCGCCGGCCGGACGCATCTTCCACGCGGTCCTCTCTCCGCCGCCCCGCTCCGAAGTCTCACATCGCGGTCAGGAAGTCCTGCCACGGCAGAGCTCGGACGCCGGGGGCCACGGCGCTCGTCGTCGTCCCGGCCTTCGGGGCCTCGTGAACGAGATCGAGCCGTACGGACACGCGACCCCGTCGCGTGCGACGCAGGGCCTCGGCGAGCTTCTGCATCGGAGCGGCATCGGATGGAGTCACGGACCGCGCCGCCTTGCATTCGATCAGGCGGATCTCGCCGGAGCGGCCGGGAACGAGGAGA
>JAYRMX010000370.1:0-7322 GCA_041912475.1 Myxococcota bacterium | reverse complement strand
TGGGCGCGCTGGGTTTCTGATCCTGCTCCTCCTCTCGGGCGGCCGCGGCGCCGCGGCGCCGGCTCCGGACGCTGCGACGCAGGCGGGACTTCCCGTACGGACTGCGCCCGTGCGGCGCGAGCAGGCCGCGCCGCCCGTCCGAGCCACCGGCCTCGTCGCCGGCAAGGCGGAGCTGCGGCTCTCGTTCAAGGTCGGCGGCGTCGTCGACCGCGTCCTGGTCGACGAGGGCGCGCGTGCGCGCAAGGGGCAGGTGCTCGCCACGCTGCGGCAGGACGACGCCGCATCGCAGGCGATTCAGGCCGCGCGCAGCGCCGAGAAGGCCGAGCGAGATCTCGACCGCGCGAAGCGGCTGCACGCCGGCGGCGTGGGATCGCTCGAGCGCCTGCAGGACGCGCAGACCGCACTCGACGTCGCGCGCGCCGCGCTCACCATGGCGCGATTCAACCAGGAGCACGCCAGCATCACCGCGCCGGACGATGGCGTCGTGCTGGCGCGCCTCGCCGAGCCGAGCGAGATGGTGCAGGCCGGAACGCCCGTGCTCCAGTTCAAGTCGGCGGACCCGGGCTGGATCGTGCGCGTGGGCCTTGCGGATCGCGACGTCGTTCGCGTTCGGCTCGGCGACCGAGCGGCGATCCGGACCGCGGCGCAGCCCGAGCGCGAGCTCACGGGAGCGGTGTCGCAGATCGCTGCGGCGGCGTCGCCCGCCACGGGGACGTTCGACGTCGAGGTGGCGCTTCCGGCGGCAGACGTTCCACTGCTCTCCGGCATGCACGCGCGCGTCGAGATCGAGCCCGCGGTCCGCGAGACCGTGTTCTTCGTCCCGATCGACGCCTTCCTCGAAGGCGACGGCGATACGGGCGCCGTGTACGCGCTCGACGCGGAAGGTGTCGCGGCCCGGCGAGTCCCCGTCCGTGTCGCCTTCGTTCGCGGCGGCGAGATCGCACTGCGCGACGAAGTCGCCGGCGCCGTGCGCGTCGTGACCGACGGCGCCGCCTACCTGCGCGACGGCGCGCGCGTACGCGTTCTCGCGCCCGAGGTCGCGGAGGCGCCGTGAAGGCTTCCGAACTCGCCGTCCGCAGGCCGCAGTTCACGCTCGTCGTCTTCGCGATGCTCGTGGCGCTCGGAGTGCACTCGCTCGCCACGATTCCGCGGACCGAGGACCCCAGCTTCCCGATCCCCGTCTACGTCGTGACCGCGGCGTACGCCGGCGCAGGCCCGCAGGACATGGAGCAGCTCGTCGCCGATCCGCTCGAGGATCGGCTGTCCGAGCTCGATGATCTGAAGCGCCTCGAGTCGCGAAGCGAAGACGGCGTCACCGTGGTGGTCGCCGAGTTCGTGTCCGGCGTCGACACGGACCGCAAGTACGAGGAGGTCGTTCGCGAGGTGAACGCCGTGCGCCAGGACCTGCCCGAGGGTCTCGGCCGGCTCGAGGTGCTGCGGGTCGAGACCGGAAACGCGGCGATCCTCCAGATCGCGCTGCTCTCCGAGGACGCGCCCTACCGCGAGCTCGAGCGGCAGGCGAAGCGCATCGAGGATCGCCTCGAAACGCTCGCCGGCGTTCGGGACGTCGACCTCTGGGCGTATCCCGAGCAGCAGGTCCGCGTCGAGCTCGACCCCGAGAAGCTCTCGCAGCTCGGGATCCCGCTCTCGCGCGTCCTCGGCGCGCTGCGCAGCGACAACGCCGTCGTCCCCGGCGGCGGTGTCGACGTCGGCACCCGCCGTTTCAGCGTCGAGACCGGCCGCCACTACGAGACGGTGGATCAGGTCCGCGACAGCGTGGTCACCGCCGACGGCCGCCGCATCGTCACCCTCGGCGAGCTCGCGCGCGTGGGCTGGGGCTACGCCGAGCCCTCGTACATCGGCCGCATGGACGGCCGTCGCGCGGTGTTCGTCACCGTGACGCAGAAGGACCAGGAGAACGTCTTCGCGGTCCGCGATCGCGTCGTGGCCGCGCTCGACGAGCTGCGGCCCACGCTGCCGCTCGGCATCGGGATGGAGGTCGGGTTCGACCAGTCGAAAAACGTCGCGCACCGCATGAGCGGCCTCACGCGCGACTTCGTGCTCGCGATCCTGCTCGTGCTCGTGACGCTCCTTCCGCTCGGCTTCCGCGCGTCGGTGATCGTCATGATCTCGATTCCGCTCTCGCTCGCAATCGGCGTGGCGCTGCTCCACGCCACGGGCTTCTCGATCAACCAGCTCTCGATCGTCGGGTTCGTGATCGCGCTCGGCCTGCTGGTCGACGACTCCATCGTCGTCACCGAGAACGTGACGCGCTTCTTGCGACAGGGGCACCGGCCGCGCGATGCGGCCGTCCTCGCGACCCGGCAGATCGGCGTGGCCGTTCTCGGCTGCACCGCGACGCTCATGCTCGCGTTCCTGCCCCTGCTCTCGCTCCCCGGCGGAGCCGGCCAGTTCGTGCGGAGCCTCCCGCTCGCAGTGCTGTTCACCGTCGGCGCCTCGCTGCTGGTCTCGCTCACGATCATCCCCTTCCTCGCGAGCCTCGCGCTCCGCGAACAGGACGAGGCGGGAAATGCCGCCTTCCGCGTCTTCCAGCGCGCGATCGAGGCGTGTTACCGGCCGCTGCTCCGGGTCGCTCTCGCACGCCCCCGCACGACGGTCGCGCTCGCCGCGCTGCTCTTCGCCGGCAGCGCGGCCCTCGTTCCGCGGATCGGCCTCGGCTTCTTCCCGGCCGTCGACATCCCGATGTTCCGGGTGACGATCGAAGCGCCCGAAGGCAGTTCGCTCGCCGAGACCGACCGCGCGGCGCGCTTCGCCGAGGGCGTGCTCGCGAGGCACCCCGAGGTGACGCGCGTGCTGGCCAACGCCGGCCGCATGAACCCGCAGATCTACTACAACGTCCGCTCGACCGGGGAGAAGACCAACGTCGGCGAGCTCGTGGTCCAGCTCGACCGCTACGACCCCGTGCGAACGCCGGAGCTCCTCGACGTGCTCCGCACCGAGCTGGCCGCGTATCCGCGCGCGCGCGTCGAGGTCGACGTGTACCGCAACGGGCCGCCCCTCGACGCGCCGATTGCGATCCGCGTCTTCGCCGACGACCTCGCGCGCCTCGAGGCGCTCTCGGCCCGTGTCGCCGAGACGATCGAGGCGACACCCGGCACGGCCTACGTCGACGATCCGCTGCGGCTCGCCAAGACCGAGCTCGCGGTTCGCATCGACTCGGAACAGGCCGGCCGCCTCGGGATCCCGGACATCGAGGTGAAGACGGGCGTGCGCGCCGCGATCGCGGGCGTTCTCGGCGGCAAGCTGCGCGATGCGTCGGGAGAGGAGTACGACATCCGCGTGACGCTCCCGCAGGCGGCCCACCCCACTCTCGACGTGCTCGACGGCGTCTACGTTCCCGCCGCGTCGGGGGCGCAGGTTCCGCTGCGCCAGCTCGCTTCGCTCGAGTTCGACACCTCCCCGTCGAGGATCGAGCACTACCAGAAGCTCCGCTCGGTGACCGTCACGGCGGACGTCCGAACCGGGTACAACACCGACCGCGTGACGCGCGCCGTGATGGCGAACCTCTCGGCGATGCAGTGGCCGCCGGGAACGGGATGGCGTGCGGGCGGCGAGTTCGAGAACGCCCAGGAGAGCTTCGGCGGGTTCGGCACGGCGATCCTCGTCGCGGCGTTCGGCGTGATGGCCGTGCTCGTGCTCGAGTTCCGCACGTTCAAGAGCACGCTCATCGTCGCCTCGGTGATCCCCCTCGGCATCGCCGGCGGGATCCTCGCGCTCTGGCTCACCGGCAACACGCTCTCGTTCACGGCGACGGTCGGCTTCATCGCGCTCGTCGGCATCGAGGTCAAGAACTCGATCCTGCTGGTCGACTTCACGAATCAGCTCCGCGCGCAGGGCGTTGCCGTCGACGAAGCGATCGAGCGCGCGGGACAGATTCGATTCTTCCCGATCCTGCTCACCACGCTGACCGCGCTCGGCGGCCTGCTGCCGCTCGCTCTCGAGGGCTCGTCGCTCTACTCGCCGCTCGCGGTGGTGATCATGGGCGGACTCGTCAGCTCGACGGTTCTCGCGCGGCTGGTGACGCCCGTTCTGTACAAGCTGCTGGCGCCGGACGTCGAGCCCGATGCCGCGGCCGAGACCGAGCCGGCGGCAACGGGCTTCTCGCCGGCATAGAGCGCACGGAGCGTCGCCGGCGCGCGCAGCGCGCGCCTCCGGCGTCAGCCTTTCGGCGCGGGCGCCGCGGGCTGCGGCGGCGCGAGCAGCTCGCCTTCGTGCTCGAAGTCGACGTGCGGCGGGAACAGGCCCTTCAGGAACACGCGCCCTTCGACCCGGTAGGCGACGCCCTTCGCCGTCTGCGCGGCCCACACCTGGCGCAGGACGTCGAGGAGCGTGGTCGTCGCATGGACCGAGATCACGGCATCGCCGAGACGCGGCACGGTGACGGAGTCTCCGGTCTGCCCTCGCGCGAGCCGCTCGCCGTTCACGTCGAGGGTGAAGCGAAGCCCGTCCACCTCGAGCGGCCGCTCGTTCGGGTTCGTGATGCGAAGGTCGACCTGGAAGCGCTGCTCGAAGCCGCTCGAGGCCTCGGGCTGGAGGTTCACGACGGAGACCTCGGGCGACTCCATCACGCTGCCGAGCGACGCGCAGCCCGACGCGAGCCCCGCGAGCGCGAGAAGCGCCAGGCCCGACGCGACGCGCAGCCGCAGCACCGCCTGTCCGGCTCGCCCGCTCAGACGTCCGCCGTCGCCTTGTCGAAGAAGTCGAGGCAGTTGTCGCGCTGGTCGCTCGCCAGCCACGCGATCGCCGCGCGCGGATGCTGGTTGAGCTGCCCCGCGATGATGTAGGGCGGGAGCGCGCCCCAATCGGTCGTCGCGCGCAGCGGCACGACGTGCTCCTGCAGGAACTTCCAGACCGGGCGGATGTTGAACTTCGGGTTCCGGAGGAAGCCGAGCAGCAGCTCCATGGCGCAGTTTCCGGCCCCGCGCCCCATGCCGCCCATCGTGGCGTCGATGCGGTTCGCGCCGTGGATGATCGCCTCGATGGTGTTCGAGAACGCGAGCTGCTGGTTGTTGTGCGCGTGGATCCCGACTTCCTTGCCCGTTCCCTCGAGCGCCTTCTTGTAGCGCTCGACGAGGAGCTGGATCTGCTCGCCGTAGAGCGATCCGAAGCTGTCGACGACGACGACGGTCGAGCAGGGAGCGTCGCGAAGCGATTCGAGCGCCTGGTCGATCTCGCTCTCGTGCACGGTCGAGATCGCCATCAGGTTGCAGGTGGTCTCGTAGCCCTTCTGGTGGGCGTCTTCGATCATGTCGACGGCTTCGGGGATCTGGTGGATGTAACAGGCGACCCGCACGACGTCGACGACGCTCTGCTGCTTCGGCAGGATGTCCGTGCGCCAGTCGGTCTTGCCCGCATCGGCCATGACGGCGATCTTGAGCGGCGTGTCGTTGTCGCCGATCACGCGCCGCATGTCGTCCTCGGCGCAGTACTTCCACGCGCCGAACTTGTCCTTCGCGAAGACCTTGCCCGACGCCTTGTAGCCGATCTCCATCGCGTCGATCCCGGCGTCGACGCACGCGCGGTAGCACGCCGCGACGAAGCCGTCCTCGAACATGTGATCGTTGATGAGGCCGCCGTCGCGGATCGTCGCGTCGAGGACCTGGATCTCGGGGCGGTAGGTGACCCACGGAGCTTTCATCACGGATTCCTGCATCGAGGGCCGCAACCTCGGAAGGCGGATCGAAGGCCTTCCGCCGTGCAGCACGGAGGATCGGGAGGTGTAGTCGAGCCGTGCGCCTTCGTCCAGCCGGCGCGGGCCGCCTCGCGGCTCCCGCGCGACCGCGGCCCGCCTCTCGGCGGCGACCGCTTCCCGGACGGAGCCGGCGAGCGCCGGCCGCGGCTCAGGACCGCGCGAAGCGCGCGGCGGCGGCCGAGCTCCGGACTCGCGGGGCGCGCGGCTTCATCCCGAACAGCGGCCAGAGCAGCGGAGCTCTGCGCACCGCGAGCTCGTACGCCGCGATCGTCGCGGCGACCGACCCGGCGAGGACGAGGCCGTACTTCGCGGTGATCCCGAGGTCGAGCGGAACCACGACGAAGGCGACCAGCACGACTGCCGTCTGGTGCAGGACGTAGACCGGGAAGGCCGACGGAGCGAGCCACGCGAGCGCGCGGTTCGAGAACCGAAGCCGTTCCGAGGCGAAACCGACGAGCGCGGCGACGAGCGAGAAACCCACGACCGCGGAGAGCCCGAGGGCGACTGCGGGCGGCGCGTCGAAGGAGCGCGCCGTGAGCATGCCGGCATAGGCGGCCATGCCGATTACGGCGGCTCGCCTCCACTCGCGCTCGGCCGCGCGCTCGAGCGACGGAAAGCGTGCGAGCGCGAAGCCGTAGAGCAGGAAGAGGCTGTAGTACGAGAAGTTCGCCCAGTCGTCGACGAGGTTCTGGTAGCCCGGCCAGCGCTCGCGGAGTGCGATCTGGACGAGCGCGAGCGGAACGATGCCGAGGTAGAGCGACGCCGATCGGCGCAGCTCGGGCTGCACGCGCGTGCGTGCGATCGCCGAGAGGATCGGCAGATAGAGCAGCGTGAACGCGAGGAGATACGCGAGGAACCACAGGTGCGACCATGTGACGTTGTCGAACGCGTAGTAGCGCGGGAGGAAGGAGAGGAAGCTCGTCTGCGGCTCGGCCGGAAGGTGGCGACCGCCCGCGGTGTAGAACTGGCCGCTCACGAGCTCGACCCAGCGGATCGGCGGGCACAGCACCAGCATGCCGAAGACGAGCGGAACGAAGAGCTTGCGCAGTCGCTCGGACACGAAGGCGCTCGCGCCTCGGGTCGCGAGCGACCCGAACGCCGACCAGCCCGCGAGCACGAAGAAGAGCGGCATGTGCCACTGGTGGATGAAGCCCGTGAGCAGGTCGAGCGAGCCGGTGAGCGTGGCGTTCTTGATCGAGTAGAACGGCCGAACGTCGAAGACCTTGCCCGTGTGGAAGACGAAGAGCAGGTAGGTGGCGAGAACGCGCAGCCAGTCGACGTCGGGACGGCGGGCGGCGTCGCCGCCGGGCCCGGAGGGGCGGGTCATGTCGGAGCCTCCCGGATCTCGTGGGCGCATGCGGGCGGCGAGGGCCGCCAGCGCCGGGATCGTAACTGACTGTTTGGGTCAGTCAATGGCCGATCCTGCCCGGACCGGTCAGCCTGCGGGCCTGCGCGCCCGGGGGCCGCGGCCCGCCCCGGCCGCGGGCCCCCCCGGGCCGGGGGCGGGCGGGGCGCCGAAAACGGCACCGCGGGGACCGGGAGCCCGCGGTGGGCGGTAGGCGCGGGCCCGCAGGCGGCCAGCCCCCCGGCCACCCGCAGCAGCGGCGCG
>JAYRMX010000369.1:0-3766 GCA_041912475.1 Myxococcota bacterium | reverse complement strand
CGCGCGCTTCGCCGGCCTGCGCTGGCACGACCCGATCGCGCCGTGAGCGGCACGCCTCGAGGCGCCTCGCGGCGCACGTTCCTCGCGGGCGCGGCCGCCGGCGGGGCCGCCGTCTTCGCGGGCGGCGTGCTGCCGCGCTGGATCCTCTCGCACGATCCCGACCGGCCGCCCGCGCTCTACGAGTTCTACGTCGACAGCTTCTGGATGGATTCGGCGGGGATGGGGAACGAGCCCGTGCGCCCGCCGCTGCGCGGCGCGCAGAAGGCCGACGTCGCGATCGTGGGCGGCGGCTTCTGCGGGATGGCGACGGCGTACCACCTCGCGCGCCTCCTGCCCGGAAAGCGCATCGTCCTGCTCGACGGCGCGCGGTGCGGCTACGGCGCGAGCGGAAGGAACGGCGGCTTCGCCGATCCGGGGATGCCCGGTCTCGGCTGGGTCTACGACACGCTCGGGCCGGAAGGAGCTCGCGCGTACTGGGACGCGACGGCGCTCGGCCTCACGCAGATCCACGCCTTCGCGAACGAGCACGACTGCGATCTCGAGAGCAACGGAAGCCTCGAGCTCGCGACCGAGCCGGAGCATCTCGACGCCCTCGCGGAGCAGCAGCGCCGCTACCGGTCGATGGGGCTCGAGACGGAGCTGCTCGACCGCGCGGCCGTGCGCAAGGCGATCGCGTCGGATCGCTTCGCCGGCGCGCTGCGAATTCCGTCGCATGCGATCCTCAACCCCGCGAAGCTCGCGCTCGGGATGCGCCGCGCGATCGAAGCGGCGGGCGTCGTCGTCTCCGAGCGCTCGAAGGTCCTCGCGATCGACCCGGGCCATCCGGTGAGGATCCGCACCGAGTACGCCGACATCGACGCGGCGAAGGCCGTGATCGCGGTGAACGGCTACGCGCCGCAGCTCGGCCTCTTTGCGCAGCAGATCCTTCCGCTCACGAACTACGTCTGCGCGACCGAGCCGCTCTCGCAGCAGCAGCTCGACTCGATCGGCTGGGCCGGCCGGGAAGGGCTCGCGGACACGCGCACCGAGTTCATGTACCTGCGGCTCACGAAGGACGGCCGCATCGTCTTCGGTGGCGAGAGCTCCCCGTACTTCTACGGGAGCTCGCCGGCGACGGGCGTCTACCGCCCGTCGATCGAGCGCCTCGAGAAGAGCCTGCTCGTGACCTTCCCGCAGCTCGAGGGCGTGCGCTTCACGCACACGTGGGGCGGGACGATGGGCTTCACGCGTGACTTCGTTCCTTCGATCGGCCGGCTCGGCGGATCGGACAACGTCTTCTACGGCGTCGGCTTCTGCGGCGAGGGCGTCGTGATGACGCAGCTCGCCGGGATGATCCTCGCGCGGCTCGTCGCGGGCGAGCAGGACTCGCTCACGCGCCTTCCGATCGTCGGCAAGCGCATGCCGTGGGTCGGCCCCGAGCCGCTGCGATCGCTCGCGGTCCGCCTCACCGAGTGGGCGCTCACGGCGCTCGGCTCGAATCCGGTGCGCTGAGGCCGCGCGCGTGACGCACCCGGCGCGCGTGCCGGCGACGTACGAAGCGTGCCGCGCGGCCTTTCGGCGCGCGGCCGAGCGAGCGGGGCTGCCGTTCGAATCGCACCGGATCTCTGCGTGCGGACCACGGGGCGAGGCGCTCACGATCGACGCGGCGTCGCTCGGCGCCGCCGCGCCGGGGCGGGCCCTCGTCGTCCTCTCGGGAGTCCACGGCGTCGAGGGATTCATCGGGTCCGCGGTGCAGTGCGACCTCCTCGGCCGCCTCGCACGAAGCTCGCTGCCCGCCGACGTGGCGGTCCTCGTCGTCCATGGGGTGAACCCGTGGGGAATGGCGTGGTGCCGGCGACAGAACGAGTCGAACGTCGACATGAACCGCAACTGGCGGCGCGACGAAGTCGCGCCGGCGCACAACGACGCCTACGACCTGCTGCACGCGCTCGTGTGCCCCTCCGGACCGCAGCCTCCCGAGGTCGACCGCATCCTCGCCGCGGCGCTCGATCTCGTCGCCGTACACGGAATCGCGTTCGTTCGCGACGGCATCACGCGCGGCCAGTACCGGCACGCGGACGGTCTCCATTTCGGCGGCGACCGGACCGAGGAGTCGGCGCGCATCGTCGAGCGCGTCGTGCGGGAGCGGCTCGCCGGCACGGAGCGGCTGCTCGCGATCGACCTTCACACGGGACACGGCTCGCGGGGCGCACTCACGCTGCTGTCGGACCGGCCGCCCGGATCGGCGCAGGACCGCTTCCTCCGCGCGCTCGCCGGCCCGGGCGCCGTCGAGGCGACGGCGAGCAACCCGGCGGCGACGACCGGAACGAAGTCGGGCCAGATCGCGAACGGCCTCGCCGATCTCTTCGGCGGCGCCACGTGCTTCGCAACGTCCGCCGAGATCGGAACCGTCCCCGACGAGGAGCAGCTCACCGCGACCGTTCTCGAGCACTGGGTCCACCGCTTCGGCGACCGCACCGATCCAGCGCACGCGGAGATCGTGCGGCGCTATCGTCGCTGCTTCGCTCCCGACGACGCGGCGTGGGAGGAGTCGGCGCTCGCGAAGGCAAGGGCGCTCCTCGACGCCGCGATCGGTGCGGTCGCGGGGTGGAGAGGCTGACGATGTCCGGCCGACTGGTGGAGATGAGCGAGATCCGCGCCGCACGCGACCGGATCGCGCCGCACGTCGCTCGAACGCCGCTCGTCTCGATGGCGTCGGCCGGTGTCGTGCTGAAGGCCGAGAGCCTGCAGCCGTCGGGATCGTTCAAGCTGCGCGGCGCGTTCCACGCGCTGCTGCAGCTCTCGGACGAACAGCGCGCGCGCGGCGTCGTCGCGCACTCGAGCGGCAATCATGCGATCGCCGTCGCGATGGCGGCGGCGAGGCTCGGCGTGCAGGCGACCGTCGTGATGCCGGACGACGCGCCCGCGGTGAAGCGGTCGTGGACGGCGGCGCTCGGAGCCCGGGTCGAGATCGTCGGCCCCGCGAGCAGCGAGCGCGCGGAGCGCGCGGCCGCGCTCGCGAAGGAGCGCGGCCTCGCGCTCGTCGAGCCCTACGATTCGCACACCGTGATCGCCGCGACGGGGACGATCGCGCTCGAGGTGCTCGAGGACCTCCCGGGCGCCGCCGCCGAGCCGCCCGAGCTGTACGTGCCCGTGTCGGGCGGCGGCCTCGTCGCGGGCATCGCCGCCGCGGCGAAGCTCTCCGACCCGCGGGTTCGCGTGATCGGCGTCGAGCCGGAGCTGGCGGCCGATGCGCTCGCGAGCCGCCGCGCGGGCGAGCGCATCGCGCTTCCGGCCGAGCAGATGGCGCGGACCCTCGCCGACGGCCTGCGCGTCCAGAAGGTCGGCGAGCGGCCGTGGCCGCACCTGGTCGCGTACGTCGACGAGCTCGTGACCGTCTCCGAGGCCGAGATCCGCGAGGCGATGCGGCGCATCGCTGCGGAGGCGCGCCTCGTCGCGGAGCCGAGCGGCGCGGTTCCCGTCGCGGCGGCGATCGAAGGGCGAGGCGGAAGGCACCGCCCGCCGGCGAGCCGCGTCGCGGTGCTGAGCGGCGGCAACGTCGACCTCGCGCCCTACGCCGAAATCATCGCCGGCGTCCGCGGTACTCCCACGGCGTCAGCTTGGTCCAGCGCTTGAAGGCGCGCTGGAACGCGCTCGGCTCCGAGTAGCGAAGCAGGAAGGCGATCTCGCCGGTCGAGAGCGCTCCCTCCTGCACGTATCCGATCGCGAGCTCGCGGCGGACCTGATCGAGGATCCGCTTGAAGGTCGTTCCCTCATCGCCCAGGCG
>JAYRMX010000368.1:0-12549 GCA_041912475.1 Myxococcota bacterium | reverse complement strand
CTTCAGGCGCGCGCGGCGCAGGCCGACGCGTCTCGGGCGGGCCCGCAACGGCCGCGGAGATCACGATGAACGAGCCTCGTCCCCCCTCGATCCTGCTCCTCCACGATGGTGAGCTCGCCGACGTGCACGCGCTCCTCGAGGAGCTCGGCGCGTCGCCGGTCTGCGCGCGCGCGCACGAAGCCCCGCGCCTCGCGCGCGCGCGCCGGGACCTCGTCGTAACGACCGCGCGGCTCGCGCTCGCGCACCCGGATTGCCTCGCGAACGCGGAGGCCGACCTGCCGCCCGCGCGCGTCGTCATCGCGAGCGAGGATTCTCCCGCGCTGCGCCGCCAGCTCCGGGCGACCGGCTTCGATTACCTCGTGCGCAGGCCGGTCGACCCCGCGGCGTTGCGGCTGCTCTTCGTTCGCCTTCTCTACCAGGGGCCCGAGCGACGGCGCAGCGAGCGCAGCTTCTCCGGGCGAGAGGTCTCGTACACGCTCGGTTCGCGGTCGCGCCATGCGATCCTCGGCGACCTCTCCGAGAGCGGATGCCGGCTGCTGCACGCGACCCCCGCGCGCGAAGGGCAGCGAATCGCGATCGACGTTCCGGTGGCGTCCGAAGAGGGCGCGACGCTTCGCATCGCGGGAACCGTTCTGCGCGCGGTGCCCGCCCATCCCGGCGAAGGCGGGAGCACGATCGCGGTGGCCTTCGATGCGCTCCGCGACGCCGAGCTCGAGCGCCTGCGCAGCGCGCTCGGGACCGGCGTGATCGCCGGCGAGGCGGCGCATCGCCCGGCGCATCCGCCGCGCGAGCGGCGAGGCGCCCCTCGCGGCACGTTCCGCAAGCGGGTGGTCGCGCTGCGCGCCGAAGCCGACCGCGTGCTCATGGGCTGCGATCTCTCGACCGGCGGCATGCGCGTCGAGCCGCATCCGACGCTCGCCGTGGGTGAGCGGCTTCGCCTCGCGATCTACGCCGAGCCGAACGCCGAGCCGTGGATCGTCGGCGCCTGCATCGTTCGCAACGACGCCTCGGGCGGACTCGGCCTGCGCTTCGACGTCCTGCCGCCGCAAGTCGCGCACCGCCTCGAGGCGTTCGTCGCCACGCTCCCGCCGTTCGAGCCGCTGCAGCGCGGCGAGGCCGGCGCACTCGGCGCGGTGCTCGCGCAGATCCTCGACTGACCGCGACACGCGGCGCCGGCCGCCCCTTCAGCGAATCGCGAAGGGCGTGACGCTTCCGCTGCGAACGGCCCCGTTCGCGTCGTAGAGCGTCGACGACTCGACGCGGATCTCCGCGAGGGCGATGCGCCCGGCCGACAGCGGAGCCTTCGGCTCGAACGCGAGCGCGAGCGCCTTCACCGACGCGGAGGGATCGACGAAGTCGACGGTCACGCGGCCGCTCTCCGGATCGTCTCTCCAGGCGACGATCGACCCGCGTCCGAGGTGCTGCTCCTCGAAGACCGCGCGCGGCGTGATCTTCGCCTTCGGATACGCGATCACGAGGTGTGCGGCGTGCGGCGCGGCGTCGGGCAGCGAGAGCACGGCCTTGGGAAGGGGCACCAGCCGCGTGAGCTGCTGCGAGACGTCGAGGCCGAACGCGCCCGCGTAGGCCGACGACGGCGTCGGCGAGCCGGCCGCTCCGCCGACGCTCGCCGGGAGCACGGTGAGGCGCTGGCCGTAGACGATCGCCGCGAGCTCCTCGCTGCCGCCCGAGTCGGTCCTGCGGCGTCTTCGCGCGATCACGTCGTAGTCTCCCGGCGGCACCGACGCCGGGACGTCGACGATCGCGAGGATCTGCGAGATGCCGAGGCCGGGATACGCCGCGTCGACCTGATTGGCGATCCCGATCTCGGAAGCCGGATCGGGCATCGCGCGCGTCACGATGCGCGTTACCAGCTCGCGCTCGGCCCCCGAACCGGGATCGCGCAGCACGAAGACGAGCTGGCCGCGCTGGTCGTCGAATCGCCCGCGCGCGGCGAGGATCTCGCCTCCGTAGCCCGCCGCTTCGCCGGCGGCCGCCTCTCCCGCGAGCGCGATTCCGACGCTCGCACCCGCCTGCACCGAGAGCGGCAACGGGCGCGCGCCGCAGCCGAGCGCGAAGGCGGCTGCGACGAGAAGCGAGAGCGAAGCGAGGCGAGCCGGCGCGGCGGGCATGGGTCCTCCTGGCGAGGCGGGAGACGATGCACGTTGCGACAGCACGAAGCGTGCCGACGCGCGCGCTCACGACGCTGCGCCGCGCGGCGAGAGCGTGAACCAGGCGCAACGGCTGCGGTACGCCGTGCGTTCACGCGACGGCCGGTATCTGGCGCTGCGCGCGGGGCAGAACGGGCCTCGCGCTCGCCTGCGGCGCTGCTGCGTCAGCCTCCGGCAGCGGGCTCGACTTCGGGGGCGTCCGAGTCGGCCGACGCGGCGTCGTCGAGCTGGATCACGTGGCCCACGGCGTCGGGCCTGCACCCGCCGCGGCCGCAGAACACGCCCTCGAGCACCTCGCTCGCAAGGCGCGTCGCCCGCACGCGATGCCCGTTCTGCGCGACCGAGACCACGGCGATCGCGATCTTCGGATCGTCGGCCGGCGCCACGCCAGCGAACCACTCGTACAGGCCCTCGGGATCGCTGCCGCGCAGGGTTCCGGTCTTGCCCGAGACCTGCACCGGCCCGAGCAGCGGAGCGCCGCCCTCGCCCTGGAAGCCGCGCCGCGCCGTCCCGCTCACCGTCGTCTCGATCATCATCGTGCGAAGCTCGCCCGCGAGCTCGGGCGTCAGCACCTGCTTCGCCGGAGTTCGCGGCGGAAGCTGCAGCGTTCGACCCGCGGCGTCGACGACGCGCTCGATCCAGTAGGGCTCTCGCTGCTTGCCATCGGCGAGCGTCATCGCCATGCGCGCCGCGTGCATCGGCGTGATCCAGCAGCCGTAGAGACCGCAGCCGAGCTTGCCGAGGTCGTAGCGATCGCTCCCGGGATCGACGGCGCCGGCGGAGTGTCCGGGCGCCGGCTCCTGCAGGAAGCCGAAGCGCCGGATCGCGTCGACCATGTTCTGCGTCCCCAGCGAGTGGACGGCGAGCTGCGCGAAGCACTGGTTGTTCGAGTGCGCGAGCGCCCCTTCGAGACTCGTCACGCTGCCCTTCGCCGGCGGGTCGATGCGCTGGGGCGGGAGCCAGTGCGGGTTCCCGAGGTAGCGGCACGGAGCTTCGGCGACGCGGCGCGCGTGGTGGAGCGCCGCCGCCGCCGTCACGACCTTGATCAGCGACGCGGCCGGATAGATCCGCGTCGGCGGAAACTGCTGCGGGTTGGTCGATGCATACGCGAGCACGCGGCCCGTCGCCGCCTCGAGCACGACGATGTTCGCGAGGCGGGCGTCGAGCCGGTCGACGGCCTCGTACACCTGGCGCGTGAGGCCCGGATCGAGCGTGTACTCGACCTGCAGCGGGCCTTCGACGTCCGCCGCGCCCGGCGGAGCGGGCACCTCGGCGACGAGGCGGCCTCCGCTTCCCGGTGCGGCGGCGCCGACGATGTGAGCGCGCTTCAAGACGTCGCGCGTGATCGGCGGCGAGTCGAGGATTTCTGCCGGAACGGGCGGACCCGGCACGTGGGCACCGGCGGCAGAGACGCCGGAATCCGCAGCGCGAGCCGGGGCGAAGGGAATTCCCAACGCGACGACCGCCGCCCACAGCGTCACGACGCGCACGAGCGTCGTGGCCACTCCCCTCCCGCGCCCGGCGCGGCGTCGCTCGGCCCCCTGCATTCGCCCGCGATGCTCCTGTTGCTCATCGCCGCAACGGCGGCTGGGGGAAGCCGCAGTCGGGCGCGCCCCTCCGGAACTCGGATCGGCTCGCACCTGCCGGTCCTAGAGTGCCACGACCTCGGTCACTTCGGGAATCGCCTCCCGCAGGCGGGCCTCGATTCCCAGCTTGAGGGTCGCGCGCGAGCTGGGGCACCCGCTGCACGACCCCTGCATGTAGAGCTCGACGCGGCCTTCGCGGTAGCTCGCGAAGACGACGTCGCCGCCGTCCATCGCGACGGCCGGCCGGATCTCTTCGTCGAGCACGCGCTTGATGCGGTCTTCGATCTCACCGCCCGACGCCGCGGCCTGCGCCGCGAAGGCCGGCCCGAGCGCGGGCTGCTTCGACTCGGCGAAGGCCTTCACCGCGTCGACGATGCCCTGCGCGAGGTCGGCCCACTCGACGTCGTCGGCCTTCGTGACGGTGATGAAGTTCGCGGCGACGAAGACGCCGCGCACGCCGGGAATCGCGAACAGGCGCGTCGCGAGCGGGGAGACCTCGTCACCGGGCGACGCGTCGAAGAACGCGCTGGCCGAGCCGGCGACGATCGGCGAGCCGAGCACCCACTTCACGCTGTTCGGGTTGGGGGTGCGCTCCGCGTGCATGCGGAAGCCGGGATCGAGTGCCATCAGGATCACCTCCGCCCGACGGGTTTGCGCGCCGGCTCGCGCGGTGCGCGGCCGCCGCTCTGCGCGTGCCCCTCACGGCACCCTGGAAGCGTAGGCGCTCCGACGGCGGCTGCCAACGCCCGCGGGGCGAAGCCTCAGGCCGCGCCCGCGCCGAGCCCCGCGCCGAAGAGGCGAGCCTCGACGTCGGCGAGGCCGACGACGAGATGCCCGCGCGCACGCGCCTGGTCCCGCTCGCGCGGGCCGTTGTAGCCCCAGGCCGCGAGCGCGCAGACGACACCGATCGGTGACACGGCGTCGAGGTGGCGCAGCTTGTCGTCGACGAAGGTGAGCCCCGAGAACGGGACCGAGAGCCGCTGCTGCAGCACGCGCAGGTGCTCGAGCTTGCTGCGACCCGCCTCCTTGTCGAGAACGAGCGCATCCGGGAACAGGCCCGAGACGTCCCATCCGGCGAGCAGCGCACGGACCGACGCGCGGTCCTTGGCCGTCGCGATCGCGAACGGAACGCGCCCTTCGTTGCGACGCAGGACCGCGAGAAAGGCGTCGTACGGCGGAGTGAGTGCGCGCCAGCCGGCGGGGTCCGCCGCAGCGAACGCCGCGCGGTGCTCGTAGAAGCGGCGGTGGAAGGCGCCGAGCCAACCGGGCGGGCGGGCGGCGAAGAAGGCGTCGTAGGACGGCTGGTCCGCGAGCCGGGCTCCCGCGTCGATCGCCGCGAGCGCGACGCCGAAATCCTCGGCGCGATTGCCGAGCGGGAGGAGCGAGACGAACTCGCGGTAGAGCGCGTCCCGCTCGAAGCGGCCCAGCTCCGCGCCGGGGCACAGGTCGGCATAGGTGCGGAGCGCGACCTCGAAGCACTCGGGGGCGCTGTCGGCGAGGACGCCGTCGAAATCGAGGACGAGGGCCTGCACGGCCGGACCTGTAGCAGCGCGCGCGGCGCCGGGCCGCGGCGCCGCGCGGCGAACGCCGTCGGAACGGAGCGCGGCGGGCGTCTCGCAGCGCGCGACACCCCGCGCGCGCGGGAGCGACGGGCCCGCACGCCGCGGGTAGACTGCGCGCCATGACGTGGAAGCCGGAGCTCGACGAGATGGAGCGGCGCGCCGAGCTCGCGCGGCGCATGGGCGGCGAGGAGCGTGTCGCGCGTGCGCGCGCCGCGGGCCGCCTTCCGGTGCGCGAGCGCATCGAGCGCCTCCTCGACGCGGGCTCGTTCCACGAGACGGGCGTGCTGGCGGGGCGCGGCGAGTACGATGCGCAGGGGCGCCTCGCGGCCTTCACGCCGTCGAACTTCGTGTGCGGAACGGGCCGCATCGAGGGGCGCCGCGTCGTGGTCGGCGCCGACGACTTCACGGTGCGCGGCGGCGCCGCCGACGGCGCCGTCGGCAACAAGATGGGATGGGCCGAGAAGGCGGCGCGCGACCTGCGGCTCCCGATCGTCCGCCTCGTCGACGGCACCGGCGGCGGAGGGAGCGTGAAGCAGCAGACGACGCTGCGGCGCTCGTACGTGCCGTGGATCCCCGACTGGGACGTCTCGGTCGAGATCCTCTCGCAGGTGCCGGTGGTGGCCGCGGCGCTCGGCCCCGTCGCGGGGCTCGGCGCGGCGCGCGTCGCGGCGGCGCACTTCTCGGTGATGGTGCGCGGCACGAGCCAGGTCTTCGTCGCCGGCCCTCCCGTCGTGCGGCGCGCGTTCGGCAAAGAGGTCGACAAGGAGACGCTCGGCGGCGCGGACCTGCACGCGCGCGCCAGCGGCGTCGTCGACAACGAGGCCGCGAGCGAGGACGACGCGTTCGCGCAGATTCGCCGCTTCCTCTCGTATCTGCCGAGCTCCGTCTGGGAGATGCCGCCGCGCACACCGGCCGACGACGATCCCGGACGCCGCGAAGAGGCGCTGCTCGAGATCGTCCCGCGCGACCGGCGAAAGACGTACGACGTGCGGCGCCTTCTCGCCCTCGTCCTCGACCGCGGATCGATCTTCGAGACGGCGCGCTACTTCGGGCGCCCGCTCGTCACCGCGCTCGCTCGGCTGGACGGCGTTCCCGTCGGCGTCCTCGCGAACGATCCGCGCCAGCTCGCCGGCTCGCTCGACGCGGCCGCTTCGCAGAAGCTCACGCGCTTCGTCGACTTCTGCGACACGTTCCATCTGCCGGTCGTGAACTTCGTCGACAACCCGGGCTTCCTGATCGGCCCCGAGGCCGAGCGGCGCGGAACGGTGCGCGAGGGCGTCCGTGCGCTCATGGCCGTCTACCAGGCGCGCGTGCCGTGGGTCTCGGTGCTGGTGCGCCGCGTGTTCGGCGTCGCCGGCGCCGGCCACGGCCCGCACCACCGCCTGAACCTTCGCTACGCGTGGCCGTCGGGCGAGTGGGGCTCGCTCCCGATCGAGGGCGGCGTCGAGGCCGCGTACCGCAGACAGATCGAGGCGTCGGACGACCCCGAGGCGCTGCGCGCGAAGCTCGAGGCCGACCTCGCGTCGCTTCGATCTCCGTTCCTCACCGCCGAGGCCTTCGGCGTCGAGGAGATCATCGATCCGCGCGAGACGCGGCCGCTGCTCGTCGAGTGGGCGCGGCGCGCCGCGCAGATCGTTGCGCTGGCGCCGGGGCCCCGCGCGCGGGGGCTGCGGCCGTAACGCGCCGGGAAAGGTCGGGGGCGGCCCGCGACGCGGGCCTGGCGCGAGGCCGCACGGGGCCGGGCCGGCAGGCCTCGTCGAGCGCTCGGGCGATCCCCGAACGCCTTGCTGCAGCAATCGCCGGAGCCGCCCCGGGATGCGCATCGGGAGCGGCCCCGGGAAGGGTCGAGTCCGCGCGCCCGCCTGCCGATGCGCAGCCGGGAGACCGCATGGACCCGCAGCCGGACCCCATCGCCGGGGCGCCGCGACCGGCGCCCTCGCTCGCGGACGACGAGCGCGCCTATCGCGACGCCCGCATCCAGTCGGCGCTGCTGATCGTCGCGCTCGGGATGCTGGTCTTCGTCGCGATGTACTGCTTCATCCCCCGCCCGCGGTCGCAGATCGCGATCGGCGTGATGTGCGTGGGAGTCCTCGCTTCGCGCGCCTGGGCGCGACGGCCTCCACGCGGAGCGTTCGAGAGCCTGCCGCTGCACCTCTCGATCGCGTTCGCGAGCGCCGCCGTCGTCTCGAACGCCATCTTCATCGGCGGCAGCCAGACCTACATCCAGTACTACCTCGTGCTGGTGCCCGCGTTCGCGGCGTGCCTCATGAGCATGCGCGACACGTTCCTGTGGACGCTCGCCTCGATCGGGGGATTCGTCCTGATCCGCGCCGCGCGCGACGCGCTCGGGGTCGAGCCGTCGCCGCTGCACGCCGACTGGGAGACGCTCGTCGGGCAGGCGACGCTCGCCCTCATGGTCTTCGGCGCCGCGCTGTCGCAGTGGACCACGACCGCGAAGCACGTCGAGGGCCTCCGGTCCAGCGAGGCGATGATCCGGCGTCAGGCCGCGGAGCTCGAGGCTGCGCGTGACGTCGCGCTCCGGGCCTCCGAGATCAAGAACCAGTTCCTCGCCACGGTCAGCCACGAAATCCGGACTCCGATGAACGCGGTGATCGGGCTCACCGACGTGGTCCTCGAGACGAAGCTCGACGACGAGCAGCGCTCGATGCTCGAGACCGTCCGCGGAAGCGGCGAGATGCTGCTCTGCATCCTCAACGACATCCTCGACTTCTCGAAGATCGAGTCGGGACGGATCGAGCTCGAACATCGGACCTTCTCGCTGCGCGACTGCATCGAAGACTGCCTCGAGCTCCTCGCCTCGCGCGCCGCCGAGCGCGACGTCGAGCTGGCGTACGACCACCCGCGCAGCGTCCCGAGCTGGATCCTGGGTGACCCGGTTCGCCTCCGGCAGATCGTCATGAACCTCGTCTCGAACGCCGTGAAGTTCACGCAGGGGGGCGACGTCGTCGTGATCGTGCGCCGGGCGTCCTCGGACGGCGGGCCGCCGGGGCTGAGAATCTCCGTCCGCGACACGGGAATCGGAATCCCCCGCGATCGGCTCGACCGGCTCTTCCAGCCCTTCAGCCAGGTCGACGCTTCGACCACGCGGCGCTTCGGCGGAACCGGCCTCGGGCTCGCGATCACCCGCCGCCTCGCCGAGCGAATGGGCGGCGACGTGACGGTCGAGAGCGAGCCCGGCCGCGGCTCCGAGTTCGCCGTCACGATCCCGGCGGAAGACGCGACGGCACAGGCCGGCGCCGCACGCTTCGACACGGCGGTCCTGCGCGGCCGGCGCGTGCTCGCGGTCCTGCAGCACGCTCTCCAGCGCGAGCTGCTCGAGCGCGACGGGCGGGACTGCGAGATGACGATCCGCTGCGCGTCGTCGCTCGACGAGGCGTGCCTCTGGCTGCGGGAGGGGGCGACGTTCGACGCCGTGGTGGTCGACTCGCGCGTGCTCGAAGCCGGCGCCTCGGCATCGTTCGATGACGTGAGCCGGCTCGCTCCGGGACCCTTCGTGCTGGTCGCGGCGCCGGGCGAACGGCCCGGCGGCATCGACGCGGGAGCGCTCGGCCGCTTCGCGCTGCGCATCGGGCGCCCGCTGCGCAGCACGCGCCTCGGCCTCGCGCTCGCGGCGGCCTTCGCACGCGTCGAGAGCGGCCGCCGCAGCGCGGAGGCGGATTCCGCTGCGGCCGGTGCCTCGCCCGCGAGCTCCCTTCGCATCCTCGTCGCCGAGGACAACGCGGTCAACCAGCGAGTCGCGCGCGTCATGCTCGGCAAGCTCGGCTACGAGGCGGACGTCGTCTCGAACGGAGTGCGCGCCGTCGAAGCGTTTCGGCGGCGCCCGTACGACCTCGTTCTCATGGACGTGCAGATGCCGGAGATGGACGGCCTCGCCGCGACGCGTGCGATCCGCGCGCTCGAATCCGGCGCAGCGCGGTGCCGGATCGTCGCGCTCACCGCGAACGCGATGGCCGAGGACCGCCAGCGCTGCTCCGACGCCGGCATGGACGACTTCCTCGCGAAGCCTCTCTCGATCCGGGCGCTCGGCTCCGTGATCGAGCGTCACGCGAGCAACGCGCGCGCCTAGCCTCCGTCCCAGACTTCGAGGACCGCCGCGCCGCGGACGCGGTCCTGCGCGAGATCGATCAGGGCCTCGTTCGCGTCTTCGAGCGCGTAGGAGACCGTGTGCGTCTCGAGCGGGATCTCGACGCCGAGACGCAGCAGCGCCTCGGCGTCGGCGCGCGTGTTCGACGTGACACTTTGCAGCGTCTTCTCGTGGAAGAGATGGCGCTGGTAATCGAGCGGCGGAATTTCCGAAACGTGGATCCCCGCGATGGCGAGTGTCGCGCCGCGGTCGAGCGCAGCGAGCGCGGCGGGAACGAGCGCGCCGGCGGGCGCGAAGAGGATCGCGCCGTCGAGCGGATGCGGGGGCGCGTCGAAGCTGCCGCCGACCCACGCGGCGCCGAGGGTCCGCGCGAGCTCCTGGTGGCCGGCATCGCGGCTGAAGACGTAGACCTCGCATCCGCGATGGCGCGCGATCTGGATCACGAGGTGCGCCGAGCCGCCGAAGCCGAACAGGCCGAGCCGAGCGCCGGGGCCGACGTTCGACCGGGCGAACGCGCGGTAGCCGATGATCCCGGCGCACAGGAGCGGAGCGAGGTCGCGCGCGCGCGGGCCCTCGGGCAGCGAGTGGGCGAAGGCCTCGGGAACCGTGACGTACTCGGCGTAGCCGCCGTCGACGTCCCAGCCCGTGAAGCGCGGGGCGAGGCACAAGTTCTCTGCGCCGCGCGCACAGAAGCGGCAGCGGCCGCACGCCCGGTGGAGCCACGCCACGCCGGCGCGGGCGCCGAGCGCGAAGCGGCGCGCGTCGCGCCCGGCCGCGACGACGCGTCCGACCACCTCGTGACCCGGAACGACGCCTTCACGCCGCGGTGCGAGATCGCCTTCGACGACGTGCAGATCCGTTCGGCACACGCCGCACGCCTCGACGCGGACCAGCACCTCGCCGGGGCCGGGCTCGGGGCACGCACGCTCGCACGGGCGCAGCGGCCGCGTTGCGATCGGTGCCGGCGCGGTGAGAGACATGACGCGCATCGAGCCCCCATGGCAGCCCACGCCGCGCGGCTCGGCAAGCCGTCCGCCCGCTCCGGCGAGGACGCTTCCCGCCTGCCCGCTATGCTGAGGGGCCGTGAAAAAGCCGCTCTCGCTCGCGCTTCGCCGGCTGCTGCCCTGGACCATCTCGTTCGCGGCGCTCGCGTACGTCTTCGGATGGCTCACCGACTGGAAGGCGCTCGTCGCGGCGATGAAGAGCGCCAACATCCCGGCGTTCGTCGCGATCCTCGTGATCGACAAGCTCGTCTTCTTCATCGGCTGGGCCCTGCTGCAGGCGGAGGCGCTGCGGCGCTTCGTTCGACCGGTGCGCTACACGCAGGTGCTCGCCGTGCGCGGAGGCGCCGAGCTCCTCCGCGCAGTCAACGGAGGCCTCGCCGACGCGGCGCTCGTGCTCGGCCTCGTACAGGTCACGGAGAGCTCGCTCGGAACCGTCGTCGCCGCGTCGACCTTCCCCTACTTCGGCCACATCGCCGTGCTGCTGCTCCAGGCGACGCTCGCCGTTCCGCTGCTCGCGGGCGGGCTCGCGGCGAACCGCGACGTCGCGACGCTCGTCGGCGCCGGCTGGCTGATCGCGCTCGCGATCTTCCTCTTCGTACGCCTCGCGCCGGCGATGCCGCGCCTCGCCCGCTCGTCGGCGGGGATCTGGATCGGACGCTTCCGGCCGCGAGCGCTCATGCCCTACTTCGCGTGGTTCTTCGTGCTCGCGGTGATCGACATCGCCTTCCAGTGGTTCGCGACGAGGGCGTTCGGGATCCCGATCCCGTGGCCCGTCCTCGCGGCGCGGATTCCGATCCTGTACGTCGCGATTTCGCTGCCGTCGCTCGGCGGGTTCGGCCCGCGCGAGCTCACGTGGGCGTACCTGTTCTCGGGCTACGGCAGCCGCGAGGCGCTCATCGCCTACGCCTTCGCGACGAACGCGATCTTCCTCGCGCTCAGCGTCGCGATCGGCGTCGTGTTCTTGCCGCGGGCCCTCGACCTCGTCCTGCACGTTCGCGCGTCGCGCGCCGCGGGCGTCGCCCTGCCCGAGCGGCTCCTGCCCGGCCGGACCGACTCCTGAGCGAGCGCCGAGGCCTCGCGCGAGCGGCGCCCCGATCGGGGCGCCGCCGCGCTCAGGACCCGGCGCGGTCGACGAAGATCGGCGACGACCAGGCGCGCTCCTGCACCGGAGCGAGGCAGTCGTCGTCGAAGGGCGTGCGGTAGTCGCCGAAGCACGGCTTCGTCGCGATCGCGTTGCCCTGCGCGTCGAACGTCGTCCGCAGGTTCGCGCCGTTCACGGCCGGCGTCGGCTCCTGCAGCGCGCGCACGTAGTAGAGCGCATCGCGCCCGGACGTCGTGAACTCCTCGTCTTCGAACGTGACCGTGCAGCCGTTGGGATCCGCGGGGCAGTCGAAGCGCTTCCAGGGATCCTCGATCAGCGGACCGACGGCCTCGCCCTTCGCCTGCTGCGGGCGGATGCGGACGACCTCGATGCGGACGATCGGGTGCCGCACGTCCGACGGGTTGTAACACTCGCCGCGGCACAGCCGGGCGAGGCGCTCGGGCGAGAGGCCGCGCGTGCTGATCTCGGGGCAGCCCGGCTTCTGCTGAAGCGCTCCGGCGGCGCGCACGCGGAAGCGCGGCGTCGCGGCGAGCGTCGCGGCGCTTCCCATCGGCTGCTCTCCCTGCGGGCCGTTCAGCAGATCGAACCACAGCAGGATCCGCGGGCCGCTCGTCCCGTAGACCTCGCGGCGCTCCATCGCGTTCCAGATCGCTTCGCGGCCGCGGCCCTGCGAGTGCACGGCGACGAGCCCGCCCGGGTACAGGAAGCTCGCGATGCGCTCGGTGTCGGCCGCGAGCAGGCCGCCGAGGCCTTCGGGCGCGTCGAACGGCACGCGCGGGTCGATGGTGTCGAGACCGAGCGCCTTGCGCTGCGTGCGGCGCATCACGTTCGCGTAGAACTCCGAGCGCGGTCCCGTGTCCTCCGTCATCTCGCGCCTCGCATACTGCTTGTACCCCGTGCCGGGGCGCGCCTTGTGGTTGTCGCTCGAAGCGATGAAGCCGTAGCGGAAGCGGAGAGGCTTTCCGTCGGCATCCTTCTCGTCGGGGTTCGTGAGCGCCATCGTGTACTGCACGGACTCCCGG
>JAYRMX010000367.1:0-1570 GCA_041912475.1 Myxococcota bacterium | reverse complement strand
TCACGCTCGAGCTCGGGATACTCGCGGACGATCTCGTCGGCGGTGTAGCCGTCGCCCAGCAGCTTGAGGACGAAGTCTACGGTGAAGCGGAGCCCGCGAATGGTGGCTCGGCCGTCGCAGAGGCCAGGAACGACGCGAATTCGGTCGAGCACGCCAAGACCGTACTCCCGCCGCAACGTACACGCAAGCCGGCGAATTCGGTGGAGTTGCTTCACGAGAGGCAGCGACGGTCTCGTCAACTTCGCCGACCTCGCGGTGATGAAGTCCTTCTTCTTCGGCGCACCCGGTCCCGGGGCGGCTGCGCCGTAGAGCAGCTCCCGGCGGGGTTCGTACCGCAGGCGCAGCGGAGTTGCGCAAGGCGGGGAGAGGGACGCAAACTCACGGGCGACGAAGGACCAGACGCTCGAGCGGCGGCCAGCGCGACCGGGCTCCGGCCCGCGATCTGCAAGATCGCCGGAGCGCAGCCGGAGACGAACGCGGATCATCGGTCTGCTCGGGCTCTCGGGTCCGAGAGGCCCTGGTCATGACCGATCCCCGAGGATCTCGAACGATGTCGAGCGAGGACGAGCTGCCGCCCGCGCACCCCGTGCGAATCCTCATGGAGGAGCACGATCAGATCCTCGGCTTTCTCGACGAGCTCGAGTCGGCCGCGATGGCGGCGAGGCGGTCCGCCGCCGAGCTCGAGCCCGGCGGCGCGCTGCGCGCTTCGCTCCACGCGCTCGCCGCCCGGCTGCTCGACGCCGAGCCGCATCATCAGCGCGAGGAGCAGGCGCTCTTCCCGAGGATGGAGAAGATCGGCATCGAGGGGCCGCCGCACATGATGCGGATGGAGCACGAGATGCTGCGCTCGGCCAAGCGCGCGCTCGCCGCGCAGATGACGAGCGGCGACGCGGCCGACGAGGCCTTCGTCGCGCTGCTGTCGAGGACCGCCAGCGGCCTCGTCGGGATGCTCCGCGAGCACATCCAGAAGGAGAACCACATGCTCTATCCGATGGCGCTCGACGCCTTGCCTCCGGGCGACTGGAGCGAGATCGCCGGCGACTTCGCGAGGATCGGCCCCTGCTCCTTCAGCCGGTGGCGGTAGGCGGCTCCTCGGTACGCGACGCGAGGGCACGAGACGCCGGCTGCGAAGAGGCCTGCTGCGCTTCGCGCTCGGTGATCGCGGCGAGCGTGTCGTGCAGCCGGTCGAAGAGGTTCTCCGCGCCGAGGACGGGCGTCAGCCGGTGGCGGTCGAGGTCGGAGCGCAGGTGCGGCTCGACGTGCGCGAGCAGCAGATGCACCCCTGCGCGCACGAGGTCCGCGTGAAGGTCGCGGACCGTGCGGCCCGCGGTGTAGTCGAGGCTCGTGATCGCGCCGGCGTCGATCACGAGCCAGCGGACGGGCGACGGCGCCGCCTCGACGAGCGCGCGCACCTCGGCGGCGAAGCGGGTCGCGTTGGCGTAGAACAGACCGGCGCCGAAGCGGTAGACGAGCAGGCCCGGCCCGCTCGTCGCACCGGGCGTCGCCGGGATGGGCTGCCACAGACCGCCCGAGTTTCGCACGAGGACGTCGGTGTGCGGCCGGTAGGTGT
>JAYRMX010000366.1:0-4157 GCA_041912475.1 Myxococcota bacterium | reverse complement strand
CTGGAAGTTGCGCGTCGGGAGGATGTTGCGGGCATTGGTCGTGTTGACGATCGCGCCCGTCCCGAAGCGCTTCATCGACTCGCCGAGGACGGGATGGTCCTCGAAGAGCTTGCGCACGTACTTCGTGTACTCGCGGAAGGCCTCCGGATCGTCCATCTCGAGCTTGCGCGTTCCGCGCACCGAGACGGCCTTGAGGCGCTTCGATCCCATCACGGCGCCAACGCCGGTTCGGCCCGCGATGCGCTCGTCGCTCACGATGCCCGCGAAGAGCACGAGGTTCTCACCGGCGGGGCCGATCACCGCGTGCTCGTGGCGCTTCGGCAGCAGCCGCTGCGTCTCGTACGTGCCCTTGCCCCACAGATCGGCCGCGTCGCGGAACTCGACCCGGTCGCCGTCGCCGTCGATCTCGAGCCGGACCGGGCGCTCCGAGCGGCCGGTGACGACGAGCACGTCGATCCCGGCCTTCTTGAGCCCGAGCGCGAACGACCCGCCGCACGCGGCGTTGCCGATCCCGCCGGTGAGCGGGCTCTTGCAGATCACCGTGAAGCGGTTCGACTGCGGCGCCACCGAGCCGTTGAGCGGCCCCGTCGCGAAGATCAGCAGGTTCTCCGGACCGAGCGGATCGATCCCGGCGGGCGTGCGGTCGTAGAGCAGCCGCGTCCCGTACCCCTTGCCGCCGACGTACAGGCGCGCCACCTCCTCGTCGAGCGACGAGAAGGCGAAGCGCTGCGCGCGCAGGTCGACCTCGAGAACGCGTCCCGCGTAGCCCTTGATCATGCGGGGACGTTCCTTTCGATCTTCGCTGTGCGCAAGGGGAGGCCTCGGCGATCCGCTCAAGGGCGAGAGCCGGAAGCAGGGTCTCCGCCGAAACGCATTCGCAGGTCGATGCGGAGGCCGGCGAGGACGGCGCGGGCGCCCTGGTGCTCCGCACGATGCAGGCCGCTGCGGCCGGCGAGCGCATCGGCGATCGGCGCGCGGTACCAGGGGAAGAGCGTCGGCGGCAGCGCCGCCGGTTCGAACCACGCGAGCCGCGGGGTCTCGCGGCTCGGGCGCAGCGCGCCGCCCGCCGGGCGGCAGCGATAGACCTGCGCGGTGTGCGGGCGGAAGCCCGTTCGGACGTACGCGCCGACGAGGCCGCCGGCCTCGACCTCGATCTCGAGCCCGGTCTCCTCGTGCAGCTCGCGGCGCAGCGCGTCGCCCAGCGGCTCGCCGGGGTGGGGCGTTCCGCCGGGCAGCTCCCAGCCCATGAGGTCGCTGCGCACGGAGAGCAGGATGCGGCCGCGCGCGTCGCGAATCACGCCCTGCACGATCACGAGCGGCGCGCGCTCGGTGAGCCGCGGCGACGCGAGGCCCCACCACGCGAGCTTCGTGTAGACCCGCGCGGCCCGCAGCACCCCTCGCACGGGGCCCACGTCTACTCGACGATCTTGTTGAGCGGATACTCGACGATTCCGCGGGCACCCGCCTCGCGCAGCGCGGGAACCATCTCGCGCACCTGCGACTCCTCGATCACGGTGTTCACCGCGACCCAGCGCTCGTCGGCGAGCGCCGAGATGGTCGGCGTCGCGAGCGCGGGAAGGATCGCGAGCACGGCGTCGAGGTGGTCGCGGCGGACGTTCAGCATGAGCCCGACGCGGTTCGCTGCGGCGATCGCCGCACGGAGCAGGAGCGCGACGCGCTCCATCTTCCGGCGCTTCCACGCGTCGGCGAACGCTTCGCGGTTGGCGATGAAGCGCGGCGTGCTCTCCTGCACGACGTCGAGCACGCGGAGGTTGTTCGCGCGGATGCTCGATCCGGTCTCCGAGACGTCGACGATCGCGTCGGCGAGCAGCGGAGGCTTCACCTCCGTCGCCCCGTACGAGAACTCGACCTCGGCCCGCACGCCGTGCTGTTTCAGGTAGCGGCCCGTCAGCCCGACGACCTCGGTCGCGATCCGCTTTCCTTCGAGATCCTTCACGCCCCGGAAAGGCGAGCCCTCCTTCACCGCGAGCAGCCAGCGCACCGTGCGGTAGTTCGGCCACGGCGCTGCGAGGTCGGCGAGCTCCTTCACCTTCGCGCGGCTCTCGAGCACCCAGTCGATTCCGGTGATCCCGCAGTCCATCGCGCCGTGCTCGACGTAGCGCGCCATCTCCTGCGCGCGGATCAGGATGCACTCGATCTCGGGATCGTCGATCTGCGGGTAGTACGAGCGCTCGGGAACGCGGACGCGCCACCCGGCGAGCCCGAAGAGCCGGAGCGTAGTCTCCTGCAGGCTCCCCTTCGGAAGCCCGAGGCGGAGCTTCGGCGGCGCCGTCTTCGCCGTCATCGCCGGTAGACCTTCTCGGGGTCGAACACCTGCACGCCGTCGTCCGTCCATACCGCGCCGTCGCGACGGCGGAAGAAGCAGTGACGCTTTCCCGTGTGACACGCTGCGCCGCCGCGCTGCTCGACCTTCAGCAGCACCGCGTCGCCGTCGCAGTCGATCCGCAGCTCGACCACGCGCTGCGTGTTCCCGCTCTCTTCGCCCTTGTGCCACAGGCCGCGCGAGCGGCTCCAGTAGACGGCCTCGCCGGTCTCGAGCGTGCGGCGGAGCGCCTGGTCGTTCATGTGCGCGACCATGAGGATGTCGCCCGTCGCGGCGTCCTGCGCGATCGCCACGACGAGCCCCCCGCCCTTTCCGAAGTCGACCGCGTCCAGAAGGTCCATGGAGGCGGCGAGGCTACCGGGAGGCGAGGGAGGCCGCCAGCCGCTCGCGCAGCGCCCGAAGGTCGTCGAAGGCCGGGCCGCGCTCGTAGACCACGTCGCGCGACGAGCCCTCGCCGCCCCTGCGGCGCTCGAGGACGCCGCGGCGCACGAGCAGGTCGAGCGCGTTCTGGAACGTGATCGGGTTCTCGGCTTCCGGGCGCGCCGCCTCGCCGAGGATGCGCGAGTGCTGGAGCTGCTCGCGGACATCGCGTTCGAGCCGTCGCGCCGAAACCGCCGGCTCGGCCTGCAGCACCGCCGAGAACGCCGCGAGGTACGCCTCGGGGAAGCACTCCGTCTGCGCCGCGAGGAAGCGGAAGTAAGGAACCCCCTTCTCGGTCGCGCGCAGCCCCGCCTCCGTCCGCTCGACGTACCCGCAGCGCTCGAAGTAGTCGAGGTAGCCGTCGAGGTGCGCGGCCAGCACTTCGCCGCGCGGGACGAAGAACTCGCGGTAGAACAGATCGATCCAGAACGCGAGCTCCTCGCCGAGCTTCGCACGGCTTCCGCCCGCGAGGACCGCGCGCGCGAGGAAGCTCGGCGCGGCGAGGTAGTGCAGGATCGTGTTGCGGTAGAAGTCGAGCGCCCTGCGCCGCGACTCGTCGAAATACAGGATCTCGCCCCGCGCGTCGGTCGCCGCACGCAGCAGGTCCGCGCGGAGCAGGAAGCCGATCGCCTCGCGGAAGTCGCCGCCGTCTTTCGCGAGCGCCGGCGTGAGACCGACGTCGCCGAGGCGGAGCAGGTCGACGACGAGCTGCATCCGGCGCGTCAGCTCGTGCCGCAGCAGGCCGCGCGCACCGCCGGCGAGGATCGCGCACGCGGCGACCGACGTCGCGTTCACGACCGTCGCCCAGTTGATGCGCTCGACGAGCCGGTTGCCGAGCGCCTCGACGAAGCGCCGCTTCTCCTCCTCGATCTCCGGCGAATCGCCCGCCGCGAGGCGCTCGCGGCGGGCGCCGAGCGCCTCGGCGAGCGAGATCGGCTCGCCGAAGTTGACGAAGACGCTCCCGAAGCGGCGCTGCAGGAACTTGCGCGCGCGCAGCAGGCCGAGCGTGCTCTCCTGCGTCTTCTTGCCGCCTTCGAGCTCCTCGACCATGGCGCCCTCTTCGACGAGGCGCTCGTACGTGATCGCGATCGGGACGAAGAACAGGTCGCGCCGCGCGCACGAGAGGAAGGCGTCGACGTCCCACGAGAGCATCCCGAGGCGCGGCGCGAGCGTCTTGCCCGTTCGCGAACGTCCGCCCTCGATGAAGAACTCCTGCGTGAAGCCCTCCTTCACCAGGTACCCGACGTAGCGACGGAAGACCTCCTTGTAGAGCGGGTCGGAGAACGAGCGTCGCAGGTAGAACGCCCCCGCGCGGCGGAAGATGAAGCCGAACGGGCCGAAGCCCATGTTCTCGCGCGCAGCGATGTGCGGCGGAACGAGGTGGTTCGAGTAG
>JAYRMX010000365.1:0-3546 GCA_041912475.1 Myxococcota bacterium | reverse complement strand
CTCGTCTTCAACCCGGGGGAGTGCGCGGGCCATCTGACCGGCCACAACGCCGTCGGCGTCGTCGATCTGCGCACGCTGCACGCCGAGCTGCTCCGCTTCTAGCGCCCGCGCGAGCGCAATGCGGGACTGCGCATATCATGGAGACATGAGGGGCCTCCGGAACGTGGCGCGCGTTCGGATCGGGGCGCTGGCGCTCGCTCTCGCGTGCGGGCTCGCCCCCGCGCCGGCGCACGCCCAGCGCCGCGTCGAGGTCTACAAGGTGAAGTACCGCACGGCGGAGGATCTGCTGCCGGTCGTCGAAGCGGTGCTCGCCGGGAGCGGCAGTGTCGCCGTCGACCGCGGCACCAACTCGCTCGTGCTGATCGGCGACCCGTCCGCGGTCGCCGACGCGCTCGCGCTGCTCGGGACGCAGGACCGCCGGCTTCGGACCGTCGTCCTGCGCTACGACACGAAGCGAACGAGCGAGCTCGAAGCCGAAGGCTTCGACGTTCGCTGGACGGTCGAAGCCGGCGACTTCCGGATCGGAAACGTCCGCCGTCCGCCGGGCTCGGGCTCGTCGGCAACGCTGCGCGCCGAGGGAGTCGAGCGGCACGGCAACGAGGGCTTCTCGGGCATGGTCCGCGTGACCGAAGGAGAGTCCGGCCGGATCGAAACCGGCCAGACCGTTCCCTTCACCACCCGCGGCCGCTGGGGATCGAGCACGCAGTTCGTGACCGCGGCGACGGGCTTCGAGGCGCGGCCGCGCATCCTCGGCGACGGCCGCGTCGAGGTCGACCTCGCGCCGTTCGCGGGCCGCTTCGAACGCGGCGGGCGGATCGAGAGCGCGGGCGCATCGACGATCGTCACGGTGGCGCCCGGCGAGACGGTCGCGGTCGGCGGCCTCGCCCGCGCCGAAGACACATCGGACGTGCGGCTGCCGAGCGGCGCCGGGCGCTCCCGCTCGCAGGACGACACCGTGCTGCTGCTTCGCGCGGACGTCGAATGAAGGCACGCGCACAGCGCGGCGGATTTCTACTCGCGCCGCAGGAGGGCGGCGGCGGCCGCCGCGGCGCGCTCGCCGCCCTGGCGGTGGTGGGCGTCATCCTCGTGCTCACGCTCTGGCCGCTCGCCCCGCGGTACGGCGCCGAGGGCGGGCGCTTCTCGCTGCGGTTCGGCCTCGCCGATGCGGTCCGCAACGTCATCCTCTTCGTCCCGCTCGGGATCATTCTCGCCGCGCGCGGCACTCGCGCGACGGGGATCGCGCTGCGCGCGGCGGCGCTGTCCGCCGCGATCGAGGTCGCGCAGACGCAGATCCCGGGGCGCTACGGCAACGCGACCGACGTCGCGAGCAACGTCGCCGGGGCGCTCCTCGGCGCGGCGCTGCTGTCGAGCTCGTCACGCTGGCTGTGGCCGGGGCGTCGCGGTGCGACGCGTCTTGGTGTCGCATGGTCCGCCGTCGTCGCCGCCGCCCTGCTCGGAACGGGCGCTCTGTTCGCTCCCTCGCTCCCGCGAACCGAGTACTACGCGGGCTGGACGCTCGACCTCGCTCACCTCGACCACTACACGGGACGGGTCTCGTCGGCGCACCTCGGCGCCGAGCCGCTTCCGAACGGAAGGCTCGGCCGCTCGGACCTCGTGCGGCGGCTGTGGCTCGACGGCGCGCCGCTTCGCGTCGAGGCGGTCGCCGGCGAACGGGCCGAGTCGCTCGCGCCCATCTTCAGCATCCACGACGACGTGCACCGCGAGATCGTGCTGCTCGGCGCCGAGCGCGGCGATCTCGTGCTCCGCGTCCGCACGCTCGCGCAGGCCGTGAGTCTCGATCGGCCGGCGATTCGCTGGGCGGGAGCCCTCGACGGCGCGCGCGCCGGAGATCCGCTCGCGCTCGGAGCGCGTCGCGAAGGCAACGGCTGGTGCCTCTCGCTCGGAGACCGCAGCGCCTGCCCGCTCGGCTTTTCCGCCGGCTCCGGATGGCGGCTCGTGTGGTTCCCGCAGAGCCTGCCTCCGGCCGCAGGGCCCTGGCTGAACGCGGCGTGGCTCGCGGCGCTCTTCGTGCCGCTCGGCCTCTGGCTCCGGGCGTCGATCGTGTCGGCCGCGGCGATCGCCGCCGCTGCGCTCGCGCTCCTCGCAACGCCGCTCGCGGGGCTGCTCCCGCCGCCGCCCGCCGAGATCGGCGCCGCTGCGGCCGGCATCGCGCTCGGCGCGGCGCTGCGCGCGCTGCTCGCGAGCCGCGCGAGCGGCGAGCGGCTCGCGGCGGCGACGCGCGGAGCGCTGCCTCTCTAATCGTGGATCTGCTCGGCGAGGTACCGCTCCTTGCCGATGTCCTCGACGATGCGGAGCTGCGCCTCGAGCCAGTCGGCGCCGTGCTCCTCGCCGCGAAGAATCTCCTCGAGCAGATCGCGCGTTCCGTTGTCGCCCTTGCCTGCGCACAGCGCGATCGCCGCGTTGTAACGGGCGATCGCCGCCTTCTCCATCTCGAGATCGAGCCTGTGCTGCTCGACCGGGTCCTCGCCGGCGCGCACCGGGCCGAGACGCTGCATGTTCGGAACGCCCTCGAGATACAGGATCCTGCGGATCAGCCGGTCCGCGTCCTTCATCTCGCCGATCGACTCTTCGTACTTGCGTTTGGCGAGCCGCTCGTAGCCCCAGTTCTCGCACATCCGCGAGTGGATGAAGTACTGGTTGACCGCGGTGAGCTCGGCCGTGAGGATTTCGTTGAGCGTCTCGATGATCTCGCGATCGCCCTGCATGGCGCCTCCCCGCACGTTCTCGCAGCGAGGCTAGGACGTGCCGGCGGCCGGTCGAGAAGGCGGGGCGTGCGGGATCAGCGCGAGGGCGCGAGGCGGCCGAGGGCGCCGGCGCCCGCCCGCCCCTGCGGTGCTCGCTCCGCGTGGAGGATCTCGTCGATCACGGCGTGGCAGCCGCCGCAGCCGGTCCCCGCGGCGCAGTGCGCGCCGACCGCGGCGATCGTGCGCGCGCCGGCCCGGGCGGCGGCACGGACGTCGCGATCCGAGATCCCCTTGCAGTGGCAGACGATCAAGCTCCGGCCCTCGCGGCGTAGCCTAGGCTAAAAGGAAACGAAATGCAAGTTCATTTTCGTTCCCGCGCCAGATCCTCTCCTGCGTCGAGGAGCGCCCGGGCGGCCCCGGGCTCGAACGTGGACGAGAGGATCTCGTAGCCCTGGTGCGCCGCCGGCTCCGCGTAGTCGTCGGCGTGCGGCAGGTAGCGGAGCCAGCCGTTGGCGATCGAGAGGACGGCCGCGTCGGCCGAGCCCGTCCGCGCCGTCCAGTCGAGGCCCACCCGAACCGTCGCTTCGAGCGGCAGCGCGAGCCAGCGCGCGGCGCCCACGCGGATCGACTGCACCTCGACCTGCGCGACGCGGCCGCCCGCGAACGCCGGCGCCGCCCGGTCGCGCAGGTAGAGCCGGACGCGGGCGATTCGCTCGCGCGCGTCGGCCGGCGGCAGCGTCGTCGCGAGCGCGTCCGCCCTGCGATACAGCTCCTGTGTACGCATTCTAGTGTCGGGCGGCACCCCGAGCGCGAGGAGCGCCTCGCGCCGTCGCGCCGCGAG
>JAYRMX010000364.1:0-5266 GCA_041912475.1 Myxococcota bacterium | reverse complement strand
GGCGGCATCCCGAGCGCCGTCGCCGAGATCCTCGCGAAGGGGCCCGGCGGAGACTACGGTTTGCACACCGAGATGTTCACGACCGGCTGCCTGCGGCTGCACCAGGCCGGGAAGGTGACGAACCGGAAGGGGCAGTACGACGGCGTCTCGATCGTGACCTTCGCCGCCGGGCCGAGAGAGCTGTACGAGTGGCTCGACGGCAACGAGAGCGTGCGCTTCCTGCCGATCGAGTACGTGAACGACCCCGCGATCATCGCGCGCAACCGCCGCTTCGTGTCGATCAACGGCGCGCTCGCCGTCGACCTCGAGGGACAGATCGCCGCCGACACCATCGACGGACGTCAGTTCTCGGGAATCGGCGGGCACGAGGATTTTCTGCAGGGCGCTGCGTACTCCGAGGGCGGGCGCTCGCTCGTGTGCCTGCCGTCGACCGCGCGCGTCGGAGACGAGGTCGTCTCGCGAATCCAGGCGCAGTTCGCGGCGGGCGCAGTCGTCACCGGGCCCCGCCACCAGGTCGACATCGTCGTCACCGAGCACGGTGCTGCGGAGCTCGCCGGGAGAAGCGTCGCCGAGCGCGCCGAGGCGCTCGTCGCGATCGCCGATCCGCAGTTCCGCGATGCGCTGCGCGCCGCCATGCCCGTGTAGCCGGAGGATCCCCATGTTCGAGCAGCCCCGATTTCCGAAGGAAGCGCTGATCCCGCTGCTGGCAGGCATCGCATGGCTCTGGCCGAGCGCGAGCTTCGGCGTCCTCGGGTTCCTCGGGTCGCTCCCGCCCGGGTGCCTGCTGCTCGGCGCCGGCGTCGCGATGATGCTCTGGCCGGGCGACCACCGGATCGATCAGTTCGCCGCGATCGGCGCGATTCTCGGCGTCGTCTTCGCGCTGCCCGCGTTCTTCACCGAGGGCGTCGCGACGGGCCTGTGGTTGACGGGCGTCTCGGTGGCGTCGTTCTTCGCCGCCGGCTGGGCGTCCGTGCGGCAGGAGCCGCACCATGCCGAGGTGCCCGTTCCCGAGCCGTCGCTGCGGCTCGCGGCGAAGGTCGCCCTCGACGAGGCGCTGCTCTCGACGATGCAGGTGACGACGCCGATGCCCGCGGGCGACGACGCCAAGCGGATCGTTCGCGAGGTGCTGGCCGCGCGCGAGATGTTCGACGCGCGCGGCTGGCTCGAGAAGCCCGCGAGCTATCACGTGGCGCCTCCGCCGCTCGAGGCGTACGCGCTCCGCCCCGAGCGGGTGCGCGGCATCGCCTACGAGCACCTCAGCTTCGAGAGCGAGTACGAGCCCCACGCCGACGAGCCCGGCCGCGACCGCTGGCTCTCGTTCGGCGCCAACCGGACCGCGCACGCGTGGGTGGTCCGACATCCCGATGCGTCGCGTCCGTGGCTCGTCTGCATCCACGGCTACCAGATGGGCTGGCCGCTCGTCGACCTCTACGCGTTCGATCCGCGCTGGCTCTCGCAGCGGCTCGGGCTGAACCTCGTGCTGCCCGTGCTCCCGCTGCACGGGCTTCGCAAGCAGGGCCGCCGCAGCGGCGACGGCTTCCTCGCCGGCAACATCGTCGACAGCGTTCACGCCGAGGCGCAGGCCGTGTGGGACATGCGGCGGATCCTGTCGTGGGTACGCGCGCAGGGCGCGACGAAGGTGGGCGTCTACGGCCTCTCGCTCGGCGGATACAACACCGCCGTGCTGTCGAGCCTCGCGCCCGGCCTCGCGTGCGCGATCCCGGGAATCCCGGCGACCGACTTCGCGCGGCTCGTCTGGCGGCACGGGCCCGCGCTGCAGGTGCGCTCGCTCGAGCACAAAGGCGTTGCGCGCGACGCCGTCGACGAGGTGCTGCGCGTCGTGTCGCCGCTCTCCCTCGAGCCGCTCGTTCCGCACGAGGGCCGCGCGATCTTCGGCGGCGTGGCGGACCGCCTCGTTCCGCCCGACCAGGTGCGCGACCTCTGGGTGCACTGGCGCCGGCCGCGGATGCTCTGGTACCAGGGCAGCCACATGAGCATCGCCTTCGAGCCCGAGGTGCGCGGCTTCGCCGAGCTGACGCTCCGCAGCGCGGGCCTCGTCACCGGCTAGAGCGCGCCCCTTCGCTGCTCGAGCGCGCGCCGCACCTCGGCGTGCCGCTCGCGCGACATCGGATAGCTGCGCGCGAGCAGGACCCCGAGCACGATGAAGACCGCCGGCGCGGCGCCCGTCAGCCAGCGGATCGCCTCGAGCGCGGTCGCCGACTGCTGCTTCCCGCCTTCGTACCCCGCGAGGTCGAGCGCGAGGCCCGCGAGCGCGACCGCGCTCGCTCCCGCGAGCTTGCGAAGGAACGTGAAGAAGCCGGCGTAGATTCCCTCGCGCCGCTCCTCTGTGCGGAGCTCGTCGGCGTCGACGACGTCGCCGAGCATCGACCACGGCATGAGGTCCGCGATCGCGTAGCCGACGCCGGCGAGCGCGCTGACGACGAGGACCGTCCAGGCCGGCCAGGACGGCATCGCGACCACGAAGAAGATCTGCGTGACCGCCCACCAGGACGAGCCCGCGATGAACAGCGTCCGCTTGTCCGTTCCGACCGAAGCGCGGAGCCAGAAGGGCAGCGACGCGACCGCCGCCACGAGCAGCAGCCCCATCGCGACCTCGAAGTCGCCCGGCCGCCCCAGCCAGTAGGTGAAGTAGAAGATCAGCATCGCGCCCACGACGTCCATCGCGATGCGCGAGCACAGATAGAGCGCCATCAGCGTGCGGTACGCACGGTGGCGCGCGACGAGGCGGAGCCCGTCGAGAAACGAAGTTTGCGGCGCGCGCTGAAACTCGGGCCGCTCGCTCGTTCGCAGGAAGACGATCGCCCACGGCAGCGCGAGCCACGCGCCGTAGAGGCAGCCGACGATCAGGAATCCGCGCGCGCCGCCGCCGAGCGCGTCGACCGTCGGCTTCGTCGCGACGGCGGCGACGATCGTTCCGACGACGCTCGCTGCCGAGCGGTACGTGCTGAGGCTCGTCCTCTCCTCGTAGTCGAGCGTCATCTCCGGGAGCAGGGCCATGTACGGAACGGAGAGGACGGTCGATGCGATGGTGTGGAAGGCGTACGCCGCCGTGTAGTAGACGAAGCGCGCCGACTCCGAGGCATCGGGAATCGAGACGAAGAGCGCCGCGAAGCCGATGCCGAAGGGAAGGGCGCCGATCAGGAAGTAGGGGCGCCGGCGGCCGAAGCGAGAGCGCGTGAGGTCCGAGATGCGGCCCATCAGCGGATCGGTGAAGGCGTCGATCGTGCGGCCGAGCAGGAGCACGACCGACGCGAGCGCCGGGCGAAGGCCCGCCACTTCCGTCAGAAAGAACAAATAGAAGAGCGAGAGGACCGAGAGCGCGACGTTGAGCGTGTGGTCGCCGAGCGAGTAGGCGATCTTGGTCGCTTTGGACAGGCGCACGCGCGCGCAGCATACCCGAGCCGCGCGCGCGTGCCCCGAGAATCAGCCCTTTCGGTAGAGCGTCACCACCGCCGCGCCGCCGAGGCCGAGGTTGTGCTGGAGAGCCACCTTCGCTCCCGGCACCTGCCGCTTCTCGGCGAGGCCCCGGACCTGCCAGTTGAGCTCCGCGCACTGCGCGAGGCCGGTCGCGCCGAGCGGGTGTCCCTTCGAGATGAGGCCGCCCGACGGATTCACCACGACCCGGCCCCCGTAGGTATTGGCGCCCGAGTCGACGAACTCGCCGCCCTTGCCCTCGGGGCACAGCCCGAGCGCTTCGTAGGTGATCATCTCGTTGGTCGAGAAGCAGTCGTGCAGCTCGACGACGTCGACGTTCTCCGGGCCGAGACCCGACTGCTGGTAGACCTTCTCGGCCGCCTTGCGCGTCATGTCGGACCCGACGAGCTTGATGCAGCTCTTCTCGTCGAAGGTGCTCTTCATGTCCGTCACCATCGCCTGGCCGGCGATCTCGACGGCCTGCTTGCCGAGGCCGTGCTTCTTCACGAAATCTTCACTCGCGAGGATGGCCGCGCCGGCGCCGTCCGACGTCGGGCAGCACTGGAGCTTGGTGAGCGGCTCGTAGACCATCGGCGCCGCCTTGATCTGATCGAGCGTGTACTCGTCCTGGAACTGCGAGTACGGGTTGTTCACCGAGTGCTTGTGGTTCTTCCAGCCGATCTTCGCGAACTGCTCGGCCGTCGTGCCGTACTTCTCCATGTGCTCGCGGCCCGCGTTGCCGAAGATCTGCGGCGCCGGCGGTGCGGCGGCGAACTTGCGGAGCTGCATCATCAGCGTGAAGTGCTTGTCCATCGGGTTCACGCGATCGGTCCACTTCGCGCCGAGCGAGCCCTTCTCCATCTTCTCGAAGCCGAGCGCGAGCGCGCACTCGGCGAGCCCGCCCTCGACGAACTGCTTCGCCATGAACAGCGCCGTCGAGCCCGTCGAGCAGTTGTTGTTGACGTTGTAGATCGGGATGCCCGTGAGCCCGAGCGTGTAGACCGCGCGCTCGCCCGCCGTCGATTCGCCGTAGCAGTAGCCGACCGCCGCCTGCTCGATCGCGTCGTACGGGATCCCGGCGTCGGCGAGGGCGCGCTCACCGGCCTCCTTCGCCATGTCCGGGTAGTCCCACTGCTTTGCGCCCGGCTTCTCGAACTTCGTCATTCCGACGCCGATGACGTAGACCTTCCTGCCCATGGGTCGAGCTCCTCTTCTGGATGGGGGGGCGTGACGCGCTCAGTGCGCCGCGGCGGCCGACTCCGGCTCGCGCGCGGGCCCGGGCGCGGCGGGCTCTTCCGCTTCGGCCGACTCGGCTTCGGCCGACTCGGCAGCGGGCGATTCGTCGTGGGAGGGATCGCCGGCGGCAGGCTCCGCGGCGGCCGCGCGGTCGGCTCCCGAAGCGAGCGCGAGCGCCGCGTCGCCTTGCGCGAGCTCCATCGTACGCTCGGGGCACAGCGTCCGCGCGCCGTCGGCGAGGTGGTCGTAGACCGCGCGATACTGGAGCGTGAGGCCCCGGACCAGCTCGGAGGTCTTCGAGAAGTGGGTCGCCACTTCCTCGCGGTAGCGGGCCGCGCCTCCGCGGACGCCGGCGAGCTCGGCCTCGAGCTCCTGGCACCGCAGCCGGTCGCGGCTGTTGCGCCGGCCGATCAGCAGGCCGACCAGAGCGCCGGCGCTCGCCGCGATGAGCAGGTCGAGGAAGTACATTGGGGGGCCTTTCCGCGGGCTCGATGGGCCCGCGGAGGGTACCGTACCGGGCGCTCCGCGCGAGGAGGCATCGTGGCCAGCATCTTCACCCGCATCATCCGGGGCGAGCTCCCCGGCCGCTTCGTCT
>JAYRMX010000363.1:0-12178 GCA_041912475.1 Myxococcota bacterium | reverse complement strand
GAGGCATCCGCGGGCCGCGAGCGCCGGGTCGCCGCTCTTCGCGCCGAGGTCCTCGACGCGCGCGAAGACCTGTTCGGCTTCGCCCAGCTTTCCCTGGCTCGAGAGGATGCTGCCGAGCAGGACGGCGGCCTGATAGTCGTCGGGCTGCATCTCGGCGAGCTTGCGCGCGTCGGCGAGCGCTTCGGCCGGATGGTTCGCGGCGAGGTGCGCCTGCGCGCGGAGCCGGAGCGCTGCGGCGCGCTCCGGGTCCGTCTCGAGAACGTGCGTCGCGACGCGGATCGCGTCGTCCTGCGCGTTGATCGCCATGAACGCGGAGGCGAGCAGCAGCCCCGAGGGCACTGCGTACTCGCCGGACGCGGCGGATTTCTCGAGCGGCCAGACTGCGAGGCTCGGCTGCCCCGTCTGCACGAGGGCGACGCCGAGCCGGTGGTTCGCCTCCGGCAGGTCGGGAGCATCCGCGAGGATCGACCGCAGCGGCTCGATCGACTCGTTGAACTGTCCCGCGTCCTGCAGGGCCCGGACCTCCTCGAGGCGGGAGTCGACGCTCGTGCCGCAGGCCGTGGCGACCATGAGGGCGAGGGCGAGCAGCCCCCGGCGCAGGGGCCGTCGGGCGGCGCCAGCGGCCATCGACGAGAGGCCCTCCATACCTTGTTCCCCTTCCGGCTCCGTTTCGGCGGAACCGGGAAGTATACGCAGCGCCGCACGTCGGAACAGCGATTCCCCGCGGGGATGAGGCGAGAACGACCGTTTGCGGAAAATCCCCTGACACTTTTTCACCGCCCCGACCACTACTCATCAGAACCGTGCTGTACCCCGGGCGGCGTGCCCGGGTCCCTCAGGAACGACAACAAAGGAGCCTTCCGATGCGCAAGTTGTTCGGCCTCGCTGCGGCCATGGGCCTTCTCCTCGGCGCCTCTCAGCCCGCCTCCGCGGCGGTGATGAGCCTGTCCAGCGCCTCGCTGTCGGTGACGATCGACTCGCTGCCCCCGGTCGCCGTGACCTGGAACGGCACGGGCAGTGCCGACGTGACCGCGACCAGCATCACGGGCCTCACGGCCGGCATCTTCAGCTTCACCGGCAGCATTCCGGTGACCGACCCCGGTGCGTTCCCGATCGCCGGCGTTGCCGTCATCGGCGTGACGAACGGCGTTGGCAACTTCTCGGGCGTCGACACGACCTCGGGCGGCGGCGCGATGGCGGTGCAGGGCACGGCCAACGTGTGCCTCTTCGCGAGCTGCGCGTTCCCGCCGGCGAACGTGACGGTTCCCTTCACGACGGGCGGCGTGAACGGCGTCGGCCTCGGCGGCGCGCCGATCATCGCGTCGGGCCTCGTGAACGTGACGTCGAACGCGAACACGTGGACGACCGGCACGGCCACCGTCGGCTCGACCTCGGTCTCGGGCTCGCCGCTCGCGGGTGGGCACATCAAGCTCGTGACGCCGGTCACGATCTCGACCAACATCGGCGCCTCGGCTCAGCTCCCCATGTTCGGGATCCTCGAGCTGACCTTCGTGCCGGAGCCGGGCACGCTGCTCCTGCTGGCCTCGGGCGTCGCGGGCCTCGCGATGGTCGGCCGCAAGCGGATGAGCAAGTAGCCAGCGGCAGATTCTTCGGCCTCGACGGGCGGCCACTCCGGAAACGGGGTGGCCGCCTTGCTTTTTGTGCGCTGCGCGCCCTGCCACGTTCCCTCCCGGGCGGCCACTTCCAGAGAGAACTGCGAGGGAGCTCCCATGCGAACGCTGTCGTGGATCGGTGTCGTCGTCGCCGGCGCGGTCGGCCTCTCGTCCGCCTCGCCGGCCTCGGCCGGGCCGCTCGGCTTCACGGGGAGCCTCGGCCTCGTGATCGCGAACCTCCCGCCGATCACGGTGACCGGCGCGGGCACCGCGTTCGTGAACGGGGCCGGCGGCGCCTTCGAGAGTCTCGACCTCGCGGGAGGCGAGTTCGCGACCGTGGCGTCGATCCCGGTGGACGACCCCGGGGCCTTCCCGATCGCCGGGGTGATCGGCGACGCGGCGAACGGCGCCGGACGCTTCGCGGGCAGCCCGCTCGGCGGCAAGATGCCCGTTCTCGGGAGCGCCACGCTCTGCCTCTTCCACGCCTGCGACGCCGATCCCGTCGCCAACGTGGTGATCCCGTTCACCGAGGGAGGAACGAGCGGCGTCGGCCTCGGCGGCCAGATCGTGGCCAGCGGCTTCGTGAACCTCACCGTCACGTTCGCGCCGTGGACCACCGGCCAGGCGACGGTCGGCGGGGCCTCGATCGAGGGCTACCTGCGCGGCCCCGGCGGCCAGCCGGCGACCGAGGTGCTCCCGGGCGGCTCCGCGCAGCTCGTGACGCCGATCGCGATCCAGACGTCGATCGGCGAGAACGTTCCCGCCTTCGGCATCCTCACGCTCGAGTTCGTGCCCGAGCCGGGAACGCTCGTGCTCTTCGGCGCCGGGACGGCCGGCCTCGCTGCCGCCGGCCGGCGCCGCATGCGGGCAGGGCGCGCGTAGCGCCCGCGCGTGCGTTTCCTGCGGCTTGCCGGCCGAAGGCGGGCCGCGGCGCGCCGTCGCCTGCGCCCGCGCTGCGGGTTGCTACTTCGTCGAGTACGACGTCTCGAGCGCCGCCCGCGCCCGGCCGCGCTCGAGGGCGAGCTCGATCAGCCGGTCGATGAGCGCGGGATACGTGAGGCCGGTCGCCATCCAGAGCCGGGGGAACATCGACACCTCGGTGAACCCCGGAAGGCTGTTGACCTCGTTCACGTACAGCCGCTCCGTCTTGCGATCGAGGAAGAAGTCGACGCGAGCCAGCCCCTCGCCCTCGACGATCCGGAAGGCTTCGAGCGCGAGGCGCCGGGCCTGGGCCGCGACGGCGCCGGGAAGCGGCGCGGGGACGAGCAGCTCGGTTCCCTCGTCGACGTACTTCGCCTCGTAGTCGTACCACTCCCGGCTCGGAACGATCTCGCCGGGCACCGACGCCTCGGGCCGCTCGCCGCCGAGCACGGCGACCTCGACCTCGCGCGCGTCGACGGCCTGCTCGATCATCACCTTGCGCGTGTAGCGCAGCGCGTGAGCGATCGCGGCGCCGAGCTCCTCGGCGCGCTTCACCTTGGTGATGCCGACCGACGACCCGAGGTCGGCCGGCTTCACGAAGAGCGGCAGGCCGAGCTCGCGGACGATCGCGTCGAAGCCGCCGCGCGCGGCTTCTCCGGCGCGGACCACGCGCCACGGGACCACCGGCACGCCGGCTGCGGCGAGCAGCCGCTTCGTGACGTCCTTGTCCATCTGGAGCGCCGAGCCGAGAACGCCCGCGCCGACGTACGGGACTCCTGCGAGCTCGAGCAGCCCCTGCAGCGAGCCGTCCTCTCCTCCCGTTCCGTGGATGATCGGGAAGACCACGTCGAGCGGAAGCGTTCGGTCTCCGACGCTCTTCGGTGTCGGAATCAGCGACTGGACGCCCGGGATCGCCGGGAGCATCACCTCGTCGCCGCGCACCGCCGCTTCGGGCGGAAGCGCAGAAGATCCGGCGTGCCAGCGGCCTTCGTGATCGACGGCCACCAGCGTGACGTCGTAGCGCGCCGGATCGAGCGCACGCAGGATCGACGTCGCCGAAGCGATCGAAACCTCGTGCTCGACCGATCGGCCACCGAAGAGAAGGCCCACCCGGAGCTTCGCCACGATCCTCCCTCCCCGTGGCGGAGCATAGGGCCGCGGCGGGGCCGGCCGCATCCTTGCCCGCTCCGAGAGCGGCGAATACCCTCGCGACGTGACGGCCTCCCTGTCTCCCGAGCTCGCCGCGAGGGAGCGCGCGCTCGACGCGTCGCTGCGCGCGGCGGGCAGCGTGCTCGTCGCCCTCTCGGGCGGCGTCGATTCGAGCTACCTCGCCCTCGCGGCGCGGCGCGCGCTCGGCGAGCGGATGCTCGCCGTGACGGCGCTCTCGGCCTCGTACCCGGAGAGTCACCGCGCGATGGCCGAGGCCGTCGTCGCCCGCTTCGAGATTCCGCACCGCTTCGTCGAGACGCACGAGCTCGAGCGCGAGCCCTACCGCCGCAACGGCCCCGACCGCTGCTATCACTGCAAGAGCGAGCTCTTCGGCGTCCTGCTCCGCCTTCGCGACGAGCTCGGGTTCTCCGCCGTCGCCTACGGGGTGAACGCCGACGACACGGGCGACTTCCGGCCCGGCCACCGCGCGGCCCGCGAGCGCGGCGTGCTCTCGCCGCTGCTCGATGCGGGCCTCGGAAAGGCCGAGATCCGCGCGCTCTCGCGCGAGGCGGGCCTGCCGACGGCCGACCTCCCCGCGTCGGCGTGCCTTTCGTCGCGGCTTCCGTACGGAACGGAGGTGACTCCCGAGCGGCTGCGGCAGGTCGACCGCGCAGAGGCGCTGCTTCGCGCGATGGGATTTCGTCAGGTGCGCGTGCGCCATCACGGAGACGTCGCGCGCATCGAGGTCGACCCGGACGAGCTGCCCTTCGCGCTCGATCCGCCGACGGCGCGTGCGATCTCGGCCGCGCTCCGCTCGATCGGGTTTCGCTGGGTCTGCCTCGATCTCGAGGGGTATCGGACGGGCTCGCTCAACGAAGCGCTGCCGCCGGGTGCGCGGGGCTGATGCGCGTCGATTGCGAAGGAGCGCCGCGCGATCTCGGATTCGATCAGGGCCGCGCGATGTTCGAGGGCGTCGATGCCGAGCTCGCTCGAATCCTGCGCGAGCGCCCGGACGGTGCGTCGACCGCCGGCGTCGCGCGGGACGTCGCGCGCCACTTTCCGCAGCTCGCCGAGCGGATGACGGGGCTCGCGCGCGGCGCGAGCGTCGATCCGGAGGCGCTCGTCGTCGCCCTCGCGCGCGCGTCGAGCGAGCCCGCGTTCCTGCTCCGCCCCGCGCTCGCATTCGCGGCGCGCGCGCCGCGGCCGCTGCTCGCGGGCCGCTTCGACCTCTCGGCCGATCGCTGCTCGGTGCCGATCGTGCGGCGAAGCGCGCCGCAGGGCGCCGCTGCGAGCCTCGAGCTGACGCTTCCCTGGCTCGCGGCCTGCCTCGGCGGCGTGAACGGCGAGGGGCTCGCCGCGCTGCTCGCGCCGCCGGGGATCGCGCCGCCGCGGGGCGAGATCGTCCGGGCCGACGCCGCGTGCGGCGCGCCGGCGATGCTGCTGGTTCAGCAATGCCTCGAGCGCTTCGGCCGCGCCGAGAGCGCGGCCGAGTGGTGCCTGACGCGCCCCGCGGCGGGGAGCGCGACGATCCTGCTCGCCGATGCGAGCGGCAGCGTGGTCGCCATCGCGATCGACGGAGATCGCCGGCGGCTCGCCGATCCGCCCGCCTCGCCGGCGCCCGCCGACGAAGCGGCCTCGCTCTCTGCACTGCTCGCCGGCGGCGCAGGAACGGGCGGAGAGGGCGCCGAGCCCGCGCTCGCGCATCGCGCGGTGGTCTGGCTCGATCCCGCGGAGCGAGCGCTCGCCGTCGCGCTCGATCCCGAGGGCCTCGCACCGGCGCGCATCGAACGCTTCGTTCTCCCGGCCGGCTGAGCTACTTCTCGGACGCGAGCTTGCCGAGGGCCATCCGCGCCGCGCTGCGCACGCGCGGATCCGAATGGCTCTCCGCGATCGACGCGACCGCGGCGCGTCCGGCGCCGCCCGTGAAGACGAGCGCCGCGATCGGCGCTCCCGCCTCCGGCATGCTCCGCGCCTCGACGAGGGCGACGAGGCCCGGGACGGCCGGCGCGCCGAGAGCTCCGATTCGCTTCGCCGCGACGGCGCGGACCGCGGGATCGGGATCGAACAGTCCCTGCGCGGCGATGTCGAATGCCGCCATCTCTTGTTGATCGACGAGAGCGATGAGAGCCGCGGCGCGCACCTCGGGCGATGGATCGCCCTTCACCATCGGCGCGAGGCTGCCGACCAGCGGCCCTCGCGCCCACCGCACTCCGACCGCGCGAACGGCCGCTTCGTGACGAGAGAGCAGACCCCGCACGCGCTCTTCGGGGAGTCCGCCCGAGATCGTCGCGAGCGCGTCGAGCGCGGGCGCTTCGAGCGGATCGCCACGCTGGCCGAGCTCCTCGATCGCGGGCTGGAGAGCGCCGAGACGCCGCTCGCCGGCGAGCCGCAGCAAGGCCTCGCGCAGCGGGAGCGGCCGGGCCGAACTCGCGAGGCCGGTCGCGAGCGTCGCAGCGGCGTCGCCGTAGACCTTGCCGTCGAGGCCGGGGATCTCCGCGAGCCGCGCGAGCGCTCCCTCCGCGACCGAGGGCTCGGCGCTGGCCCACAGCGCCGCGAGCGCCCAGACGCCGGCGTTCGCCTCGCGCTCGGAGGCGCCGAGCTTCGACCAGCGCTCGAGCGCCGAGATCGTTGCCGGGTCGGGGTCGCGCAGGAACGCCTCGCCGTCGCCTTGCACCGCGAGCGCGCCACCCGCCGGAAAGCGCGCGTGCCAGAGCGAGCTCTGGGGGAGCGGGCCGAGCGCAACGAGCGCACGGCCGCCCGCGGTGAAGCGCGGCGGTCGCGACTTCGCCAGCTCCTCCCAGCCGATCTCGAGCGTGCTCCCGGCCTGCGTCGCTCCCGACAGCGTCTGCTCGACCTGGATGCGCGCTGTCCATCCGTGCTCGTCGAGCGCCCGAGGATCGACGATGGTGCCGACGACGAGCGTCGGCCCGCTCTCGACCGCGCGCACCAGCGCCGCGCCGCCTGCGGCCGGCGCCGGAGAGCGAAGGTCGACCGCGCTCGCCGGACTGGCGGCGCCCGCGGGGGGCGCCGCCAGCAGCACGGACAGCGCCGCGAGGCGCCGCAGCCTCAGGGGACGACGACCACGCCCGGCGGGTCGAACGTCTGGTTCCCGTTGGCGTCGACGAAGAGCGCGTTCGTGAAGCCGAGCGCCGTCACGCCTCCCTGCCCGAGGTTGCCGTCGAGCAGGTTCGCGAGCGTCGTGTTCCCGCTGGCATTGAGGCTCGCGGGCATCACGGGGAACATCGGCTTCGACACGCCGTCACGCCCGCGCGCGACGACCACGATCCACGCGTCGGCCGGCGTCGAGATCGTCATCGTCTTCGTCGTCTCCCGGTGCTGCGCGCCCGGGATCGCCGGGAAGTCGTTCACGGTGTTCACGGTGAAGTCCGTCCCCGCGTTCAGCGAGTAGGTCGGAATCGCCGTGTAGAGCACCGGAACGCCGCCCGCGTTGTTCGGGTTGCGCTTGGTCACCTTCGTCGCCGCGTTCACGTAGACGTCGATGCGGTCGTACTCCGCCCAAAGCGGCGCCTGCACCTCGATCTCGAGGTTCACCTGACCGTTCGTGACCGGGATCATCTCGTTGCCCGCGAGCGTGAGGTCGGCGACGCCGCCCGAGCCGTCCGTTGCGAGCAGCCGCGTCTGGACGTAGAGCCCCTGTCCGCCGACCGCCCGCCCGGCCTTCACTGCGGCGCCGATCTCGTCGTTCACGATCGCGGCCGGCGCGTCCACCGACGACGAGGTCCAGCTCCGCGCGCCGCCGCTTCGCACGTTGATGAACTCGTGCGTGTCGGTGTCGGCGATCGCCGTCGAGACGATTCCCTGGTTGAGGAGGTTCATCCAGATGCCGATTCGGTCGTTCAGGAACTCGGAGAGCGCCTGGCTGCGGTTGTAGCCGTTCCAGAGCTCGAGTGCCGGGAAGTGGTGGAACACGTTCGGGATCGTCGGGTCGAGGCGGAAGCCCACCTGCTCCGTCGGCGTCAGCACCGACGCGGGCGGAACGAGCGCCGAGTTGATGCGGAGCGGGGAGAAGTGGCTGTCGATGTGATTGATCTGGACCGCGATCTCCGGCGAGGTGTTGAACGGATCCGCGAGGACCGCCGCGTGGATCTGCGCCGGCGAGAGGTTGTAGCTGCCCGACGACGGGAAGTCGGCGCCCGCAGGCGCGAGACCGCCGTGATCGGTCGAGCCGCCGGACGGCCTCGCCGGGTTCCGGCCGAGCGGATACGCGTTGAAGTGGCCGTAGTCGAAGCTCGTGATTTCTTCGCCGATCGTCGAGTGGACGAAGGGCGTGAGGCCGAGCGACGAGATCACGGGCGTGAGGTCGGTCCGCGCGTCGTGATCGGTCATGATGATGTTGTCGACGCCCTCGCCCGCGAACTGCATCACGCGGTTCGTGTTGTTGATGCGCGAGTCCGGGCTGTTGATCGCGTGGACGTGGAAGTCCGACGAGACGAAGCCCGGCGTCTGGATCACGTGCGCGATCTGCGCGGTGACCGGCGTCGTGACGCCGGCCGACACCGTGAGCGGTGCGGAGTAGTCGGAGTACTCGGTCCCGCGCGAGACGAACACCTGGTACGTGCCCGGCTCGAGGTCGAAGCTCGCCGTTCCTGCGGCGCCGGCGTAGGCGATGCGCACGACGCCGTAGTTGGGATCGTCCTTCGTGACGTCGTTGAACAGCGCCGTGGTCGTGTCGTTGGCGCGGATGATCGAGACCGTCTGCGTCGGCTCCGGGCTCGGGTCGAAGCCGACGATCGTGACGCGCGCCGGAACGGGAGAGCTCGTCTCGTCGGTGACCGCGACGCTCACGTGGCCCGTGGCCGGCAGCGGGATGTCCTGGACGGTCGTCGCGTTCGTGGCGACGGTCACGGTGTGGACGAGCGGCGTCGCGGCGGCGCCCTCGTACGGCGTCCCCTCGCGCGCGGCGGCGACGCCGTAGCTGCCGATCGGGACCTTGCCCTGATAGCAGCCCGCGGAGTCCGTCACCCACGTGCTGCGTACCTGCGTGATCTGGCCGGAGGTGACGACGCCCGCCGAGACGCGCGCGCCGGGCGCCGGCGCACCGCCGACGGTGACGCAGCCGCGCAGCGTTCCGGTCGTGAGGCCCTGGATCTCGGCCTGCATCTCGATGCCGCTGGCGCCGCTGCCGTTGCCGACGCCGACGTGCCGCGTGAACGTCTTCTGGCCGTTCGCCGGAACGCTGAAGTTCGACGGCTGGCCGAAGAAGAGGACGAACGGGATCGAGTTTCCGTGCAGGATGTACGAGACGCCCGACACCGTGAACGAGGTCGACGTCACCGGCTGCGTGGTTCCCACGTACTCGTAGTCGACGCCCTGCGCCTGCCCGAAGCCGAAGTAGCTGAAGACGTCGTTGCCCCAGGTGGCCGTGATCTCGCCGATTCCGATGTTCGGCGTCACGGTGGGGTTGTGCGGCGGCGTCCACTGCTCGAGCTCTCCCATGCCGTTGATGTAGTCGCCGACGAAGAGCGGGATCGCCGAGGCCGAGAGGTTCTGCACCGTCGTGTCGAGCCGCACGTAGCGCTTGCCGACCTCGAGCGTGTACTCGGTGCACGCTTCGATCGGAAGGTTGAGGTCGTCGACGCCGGCGGGGAAGATGCCGCCTGCGTCGGCGACGACCGACGACGGGTTGACGTAATCCATGAGATCGTCGGGCCCGCACACGCGGAGCACGGCGGGAAGGCCGTTCAGCCCGTCGTTCACGATGGTGGCGGTCTGGGCGTTCAGCACCGTTTCGATGTTGAGCGCCGGCTGCACCTCGAAGAAGTTCTCGATTCCGGGGTGGCCGACGAGCTCCATGTCGATGAGGTTGCCGCCGAAGGCGCCGATGCTGTGCAGGTCGCGCTGCGCGACGTCCTGCACGATGAAGCGCGCGGTGTCGTTCGCGAGCAGGTAGTCGCCGACCTTGCCGTGCGCGAGCGGGCCGCTCATGAGGTCCGCGGGATTCGTGATCTTGCGGAGCCGCGCCTTGGGCGGGAGCCACTGGAACAGGCGCGTCTCGGTCCGCGGATCGCCCGTCGTCGTCTGCGCGGTCACGACCAGCGTGTTGTCGTCGGCGAGGCTTCCGCCCGGATTGACCGTCGCGGTGTAGGCGCCGCCCGGCTGGAGCGCGAGCGCGAGCGGGCTGCCGTTGAGCGTCGCGGCGAGCGTGGCGCCGTTGATCGCGGCCGAGAGGTAGACCTCGACCGTGAAGCTCGAGGTCGTGATCGCCGCGCTGCCGTCCGGCTTGTAGATCGCGATGCCCGAGCCGCCGAGGTTGCACGAGGAGCCGTACAGGGCGAGCGAGAGGACCGGAACCAGAAGGGTGGCGATGCGGCTGCGCATGCGGGACTCCTCGGAGGGTTTGGCGGTTCGCCATTTACTCACAAGTAAGGGCCGGTCGCAACGGAATCGACGCGAAAACGTCACGGGGGGGCGGACTTGCCGCCCCGCGGGTGAACCGGTTTCGTGGTGTTCGGGAGACCGCCGGAGGCGCGGCGCGATCCGCGCTCTCGGCGGCCGAGCGCGAGCGCTAGCGCCGGCGGCGCCGCCGCCCCCCGCGGCCGCCCCCGCCGGCGCGCCGTTCGGGCGCTCGCTCGGCATCCGGGTCGGCGGGCCGGGTCGCGGCCGGTGTGCGGCTCCCCGCACGCGGCTCGTCGACCGTCGTGAGCGGGCGGTGCTCGCGCAGGTACGAGGCGCAGATCGCAGCGAGCTCGCGGCGGCCCTCGTCGCTCGCCGCCATCGCCTCGACGAGCGGAATCCAGCGGTCGACGCGCCATGCGCGCTCACGCTCCGGGATCGCGCGCACTTCCTGCTCGACCTTCACCTCGAGCCGCTCTCGCATGCGCGCGAGGATGTCGGCCTCGGTCGGGATCTTGCGTTCCAGGACGTCGATCTTGTTGACGTTCTGCAGATAGCGGAAGTTGCCGATGTCGAGGCCCGAGACGAGCGAGATCGCGACGCCCGCCTTGCCCGCGCGGCCCGTCCGCCCCGTGCGGTGGACGTAGACCTCGGGAGAGTCGGGCGACGAGTAGCTGATCACGTGGCTGAGCTGGCTGATGTCGATCCCGCGCGCCGCGACGTCGGTCGCGACCATGAACTTGAGCTCGCCCGACTTGATCCGCGCCATCGTGCTCTCGCGTGCGGCCTGCGAGAGGTCGCCCGAGATCTGGTCCGCGTCGAACCCGCGGCGCTGGAGCACGGCCGTCACGAAGCGCACGTCGTCCTTCGTGTTGCAGAAGATGATCGCGCTCTCCGGGTCCTCGTACTCGAGGATGCGGACGAGGTTCGCATCCTTCTCCGCAGCGGTCGTCACCATGAAGAAGTGCTCGATCTCGCTCGGAGCGACCTGGCCCTCCGAGAGCGAGACGAACTCCGGATCGTGCAGGAACACGCGCGAGAGCGAGCGCACCTTCTCGGGGATCGTCGCGGAGAACAGGCACGACTGGCGCTCGCGCGGCAGGTAGCCGTTGATCTCGCGCATGTCGGGCCAGAAGCCGAGCGAGAGCAGCTCGTCGGCTTCGTCGAGGACGAGCACCTTGACGCGGTCGAGATTGAGGCGCCCGCTGCCGAGATGGTCGAGGATTCGGCCGGGCGTTCCCACGACGACGTGGGCGCCGGCCTTCAGCCCCTCGAGCTGCGCGGCGTAGCCCACGCCGCCGTAGATCGGCAGGCAGCGAACGCCGCGGTGCTTGCCCATCGCGATGATCTCGCCGGCCACCTGGTTCGCGAGCTCGCGCGTCGGCGCCATCACCAGCGCCTGCGTCGCCGCGAGCCCCGTGTCGACCTGACGGATGATCGGAATGCCGAAGGCGCCGGTCTTTCCGCTGCCCGTGCGCGCCTGCACGATCAGGTCCTTGCCTTCGCGCATCACGGGGATGACGCGCGCCTGAACGGGCATCGGCTCCGTCCAGCCGAGGTCGCGAAGGCCAGCCTGGATGTCTTCGGGAAGGTCGCTGAAGGCGTGCAGGAGATCGGGCATCCGCGGCCGAGGGTATCGGCCTCTCGGCGGCGTTGCTAGTCTGGTGCGCATGAGCCGCATCACGCGCGAGGAGGTGGCGCGCATCGCGTCGCTGGCCCGGCTCTCGCTCGACGATGACGAGATCCTGCGGACGACGGCGCAGATGGGCGCGATCCTCGACTACGTGGCGCAGCTCTCCGAGGTCGATACCACGGGCATCGAGCCGACGGCGCACGCGGTCCCGCTTCGCACGCCGTTTCGCGAAGACCGCGCGCAGCCGGGGATGCCTCCCGAGCTCGCGGTCGCGAACGCGCCGCAGCGGGAGGGGACGGCGTTCGTCGTTCCGCTCGTGCTCGACGGAGAAGAGAGCTGACCCGGCCGCTCGCAGCGCTCGAAGACCTCGCTCGCGACCTCGCGAGCGGCGCGCTCTCGTCCCGGGAGCTCGTCGCGGCCGCGCTCGCGCGGGCGGAGGCGCTCCAGCCCGCGCTCCACGCCTTCGTCGGCCTGCGCGGCGAGCGAGCGCTGCGCGAGGCCGCCGAGT
>JAYRMX010000362.1:0-5869 GCA_041912475.1 Myxococcota bacterium | reverse complement strand
CGCGACGAGCGCGAGCGCCGCGAGGCACAGAGCGGCGGCCCGGTTTGCCCGGCGCCGGCTGCGGTGATCGCTCTGCGCGTGCATGTTCCGGCCTCCGCTTTGCGTCCCGCACCGCCGGGGCCATGATCCTATCACACACGCGCCGCCGCCCCTCGGCGGCGCCCGCCAGGGGGAAACATGCCGGAAGGCCGCTCCGCCCTCGCCCGGATCGCCTTTGGCCTCGCGGCGCTCGCGCTCGCCGCCGTGGTCGCCGGGCCGGTCCTGATCCACGCTGGTGTCGCCGCTCCGCTCACCGGATTCCGCATCTTCAGCTACGGCCTGCTCGCGAGCCTGCCGGCGCTCGTCCTCTCGCTCGCTGCGATCGCCCGCACGCGCGGACCCGGGCGGCAGCCGGGCCGCAGGCGCGCCCTGCAAGCCGCGCTCGTGTCGGGCTCTCTTGCCGCGTTGCTCGCCGCGCTCGCAGTTCCGGCGCGGCACGTCCCCGCGATCCACGACGTGACGACCGACCCGGACGATCCTCCCGGCTTCTCGCAGACCGCGCGCGACGCCGGCGCCGCCGCGGCGAGCGCCTACCCGCCCGAGAACGCGGCGCTGCAGCGGGCCGCGTATCCCGACCTCGCGACGCTCCCCGTCTCGTCTCCGCCTGCGCAAACTTTCGCGGCGGCCGAGCGCGCGGCGACGTCGCTCGGGTGGAAGGTGGTCCGGTCCGACCCGGCGGCAGGCACGCTCGAGGCGACGGCCACGTCGCGGGTCTTCCGCTTCGTCGACGACGTCGCGATTCGCATCCGCCCGGTCGGTGGGGGCTCGCGCATCGATCTGCGCTCGTGCTCACGCGTGGGCAAGAGCGACGTCGGCGCCAACGCGGCGCGAATCCGGGCCTTCGCCGAGCGGCTTCGCGGCGGGACGTGATCGACGTCCGAATCTTGCGAGCCGTCTGGACGCGGGCCGCCTAGCCTCGGCGCCATGGATCTCGATGCCGCCCGCTGTTACCGCGCGATCGTGACCCGGGATCGCCGCTTCGACGGGCGCTTCTTCACGGCCGTCCTGACGACCGGCATCTACTGTCGCCCGGTGTGCCCGGCTCGCACGCCGCAGGCGAGGAACGTTCGCTTCTACGGATCGGCGGCCGCCGCAGAGAAGGCGGGTTTCCGCCCGTGCCGGCGCTGCCGGCCCGAAGCCGCCCCCGGATCGCCCGCCTGGACGGGAAGCCCGGCGCTGGTCGCGCGGGCCCTGCGCCTCATCGCCGAGGGCGGTCTCGACGACGCCGACCTCCCCGCGTTCGCGAATCGCCTCGGCATGGGCGAGCGCCAGCTCACGCGCCTCTTCTCGACGCACGTCGGTGTCGCTCCGGGCGCCGTCGCCCGAACTCGCCGCAGCGCGCTCGCGCAGCGGCTGCTGGCAGAGACCTCGCTTCCCGTTTCGCAGGTGGCGATGGCCGCGGGCTACGCCAGCCTGCGGCAGCTCAACCACGACCTGCGGCGGCGTACCGGAGAGACGCCGACGGGACTGCGCGCTCGCGGCAAGGGGCGTGCCGCGACGGGCGCCGGGCTCGTGCTGCGTCTCGCGTATCGCCCGCCGTTCGACGCGGCGTCACTGCTGCGATTTCTCGCGCCCCGTGCGATTCCCGGCGTCGAAGAGGTGAGCGACGCCGGCTACCGGCGTACGGTCCGCACGAGCGGCGGCGCTCTGGTCGTCGCGCTGCGCCCGAACGAGAGCGACGCCTCGGTGATGCTCACGGTGAACGCGACCGCGCTCGAGTCGATCGCCGCACTCGTCACCCGCGCGCGGCGAATGTTCGATCTCGATGCCGACCCGCTCGCGATCTGCGCGCACTTGCGGCGCAGTCCGCGACTCGCGCCGCTCGTTGCGCGCCGGCCGGGCCTGCGCGTTCCCGGCGCGTGGGACCCGTTCGAGCTTGCGGTTCGCGCCGTACTCGGCCAGCAGGTGACGGTGCGCGGCGCGACGACGCTCGCCGGGCGCCTCGTGGCGCAGCTCGGCGAGCCGATCGTCGGTACGGACTCGAGCACGCTCACGCACCTGTTCCCGCTTCCCGAGGCCGTCGCCGGCGCGGACCTCACGCGCATCGGTCTGCCGCGAGCCCGGGCGAGCACGCTGCAGCGGCTGGCCGGCGCCATTGCCTCGGGAGAGCTCGTGCTCGACGCGCCGCGCGGCGCCGATGACCTCGTCGCGCGTCTCACGACGATCCCGGGGATCGGCGACTGGACGGCGCAGGTCATCGCGCTTCGTGCCTGCGCGGAGCCGGACGCGCTTCCCGCCGGGGATCTCGGATTGCGCCGCGCACTCGCGGCCGGCGCAGCGCCGGTCTCGCGCGACGCGGCGCTCCGCGAGGCCGAGGCCTGGCGGCCGTGGCGTGCCTACGCGGCGATCCACCTGTGGAGCGAAGGAGGGGCGCGATGACGATCTCGTTCTCGGACCTCGAGACCCCGCTCGGCGAGGTGCGCCTCGCACGCTGCGGCGGCCGAACCGTCGGCCTCGCGTTCACCGACGGCTGGCCGCGCGTCGAGGAGGCGCTCGTGCGACGTTACGGGACGTTCCGACCGGTGTCCGAAGCCTGCCCCGAGGTCGCCGCAGCGCTGCGCCGCTACTTCGCCGGGGCCTTCGATGCGGTCGCCACGCTCGCCGTCGATCCCGGAGGCACTGCGTTCCAGCGCGCGGTCTGGGCCGCGTTGCAGCGCATTCCCGCCGGGCGAACGACCTTCTACGGCGCCATCGCACGCGCGCTCGGCGCGCCGGGCGCCGCACGAGCGGTGGGCGCCGCATGCGGCGCGAACCCGATCTCGCTCGCGATCCCGTGCCACCGCGCGATCGGCAACGACGGGCAGCTCACGGGCTACGCCGGAGGCATCGCGCGCAAGCGCTGGCTCCTCGCTCACGAGGGCGCGCTTCCGCCGGCGGAGCCGGCGAGCGCGCGCTCGGCCGCTGCCTTCGCCCAGCGGTAGTCGGCCTTTCCGCTCGGCGAGCGTACGATCTCCGAGACGAAGACGACGCTTCGCGGGAGCTTGAACGCGGCGAGGTGCTCGCGAACGGCGTCGCGCAGCTCGTCGGCCGTCGCGCGCGCTCCTTCGCGCAGGCGAACGAGCGCCGTCACCTGCTGCCCGAAGCGCGGGTGCGGCGTTCCCACGACGACCGCGTCGTACACCGCGGCGTGGTGCTTGAGCGCGTGCTCGACTTCCTCGGCGAAGACCTTTTCGCCGCCGGTGTTGATCGTGACCGAGTCGCGCCCGAGAAGGCGCAGCGTTCCGTCGGCTTCGATCCGCGCGCGGTCGCCCGGCACCGCGTAGCGCCGGCCGCCGACCACCGGGAACGTCCGCGCGGTCTTCTCGGGATCCTTGTAGTACCCGAGCGGGATTGCGCCTTCGCGCGCGAGCCAGCCCTGCTCCGGGGAGCCCGCCGGGAGGACCGACGAGAGGTCCTCGCTCAGCACGAGATTTCCGGCCGCGAACGCGAAGTCCCCCGTCGACGTCTTGCCTCCCGGCACCGTCACCTGCGAGGCCTGCGCGCCGCTCTCCGACGAGCCGAGCGCGTCGAGGATCCGCAGGTGCGGAATCCGCTCGAGGAACTCGCGCTTGAGCGCCGCGGTGAGGATCGCGCCGCCGGAGGTGAGCATCTGGAGCGACGAGAGGTCGTAGCGGCGCCGCGCGAGCTGATCGAGGAGCGGCCGGCCGAAGGCGTCTCCGACGATCGTCAGGACGTTCACCTTCTCGCGCTCGGTCGTCGACCACAGGTCGTCGGCGTCGAGGTGACGCGGCTCCGACTGCACGACGACGGTACCGCCGGAGTGCCAGAAGCTGAGCGCCGCCCAGTGCGCGGCGCCGTGCATGAAGGGCGCCGCCGGAAGCGCGCGCAGCGGCGCGTCCTTCGCGCGCGCGACGATCTCCTCGACGCTCGCTTTGGGCTGGAGCCCGGAGAGCGCCGCGCGGTAGATGTCCTCCTGCCGCCACAGGACGCCCTTCGGCATCCCCGTCGTGCCGCCGGTGTAGAGGATGTAGAGGTCGTCGGGGCCCAGCGCGGGCGGCGGCTCGGGGCTCGCGCTCGCGAGCGCTTTCTCGTAGTCGAGCGCGCCGGGAAGCAGCGCGGCGTTCGATTCGTCGGCGACCTGGAGCCACAGGCGTACCTTCGGAAGCCGCGTGCGAAGATGCGCGAGCGTCGCGGCGAAGCTCGCGTGGAAGATCACCGCCTTCGCATCGGCGTTCTCGAAGAGGTAGAGGAGCTCGTCCTCGACGTAGCGGTAGTTGACGTTGAACGGCACGGCGCGCGCCTTGTACGCGCCGAGCATTCCCTCGAGGTATTCGTTTCCGTTGTAGAGGTAGAGCGCGACGTGGTCCTGCCCGGACTCCCAGTTCGCGAGGCCCGCGCGCTCGGTGCGGCACCCGAGGCCGTGCGCACGCAGGACCGACGCGAGGCGCCGCGTGCGGTCGGTCACCTGCGACCACGTGAAGCGTCGATCGCGGAACACGAGGCACTCTCGGTCGGGAACCGCCTGCGCGATCGCCTCGTGGATGTGGCCGAGGTTCAGGCAGGTGTCCATGCAGCGCTTCTCCTTCGTGCGCGCACGAGCGCGCGAACGCCGAGCAGGGTCGCCTCGACGCGGTCGTGTGTCGATCCTCCGGCGGCGAAGCTGCCGTCGGGGCCTTGCGCCGCGACGAGCGCACGCGCGACGCCGTCGGTGTCGACGGTCGCGCCCGGCAGCGTGCGCACGTCGCCGAGGACGAGCGCGCGCGCCGCATCGAGCGACCCGATGCGGCCGCTGCGAAGGCCCTTCTCGAGCGCTCGGCCGCACCACGGGAGCGCCTCGTCCGCGAGCTCGGAGGCGCCGTTCGCGCACAGGTGCGCGTACGCCGTGAGCGGCCGCCAGTCGCCCGTTTCGAGCAGATCGGGCGTGAAGCGAGACGCGAGGAAGGCCTCGGCGCGCTCGAGCGTTCGCGGGCTCCCGCACACGAGCTTCGAGAGATGGCCCGCGATCATGCCCGTCAGAAAGATCGGGTCGGAATCCCCGGGCGAGAGCCCTTCCGTCGGCGCGGCGCGCCACGCGCCGTCGTCGGCCTGCGCCGGCGCGAGCCAGGCCGCGATCCCCTCGGCGAGCGGCCCGCGCCGGATCTTCGCTTCGTCGAGGACGCCGAGCGCTTCGAGCGCGCCTGCGATGCATCCCCGCGCCGGAAACAGCGGCGGCGGAAGCGAGAGGCGCGCAAAGCCGCCGTCGCCGCAGCGCCACGCGGCGAGCGCGGCTTCGACTCGCCCTGCGGGCCGACCGGCGCCGAGCAGCGCATCGAGCCGCTCGCGCGCGAGCACGCTGCCGCGCGACTCGACGAAGTGTCGCGCCTTCGCGAGGGCGCGCTCGATCTCGGGCGGGGCCGGCTCGCTCACGTTCGCAGCAGCAGCCCCGAGAGGTACGCGCCCTCGGGATGGTCGATCGAGACCGGGTGATCGCTCGGCGCGCAGAGCGCCGCCAGCACCTGCGCCGTGCGGTCCGCGTCGAGGCACGCGCCGAAGACGATCTGACGGAACAGCGTCGCGTCGATCGCGCTCGAGCACGAGAACGCGAGCACGAGCGCGCCGGGCGCCGCGCGCCGCAGCGCATGGAGCAGCAGATCCTTGTGTGCGCGCGCGGCGCGTGCGACGTCGGCCTTTCGCCGCGCGAGCGGCGGGGGGTCGAGCACCAGGAGGTCGTAGGCGAGGTCGTCGTGGCGAACGAACTCGAAGCCGTCGGCCTGCGCGAGCCGCGGCTCGAGCGCGACCGGGTTCGCCGCGAAGTTGCGCCGCGCCGCGGCGAGCGCCGCGGCTGACGAGTCGACGAGCGTCACGCTCGATGCTCCGCCGAGCGCTGCGGCAACACCGAAGCCGCCCGTGT
>JAYRMX010000361.1:0-18952 GCA_041912475.1 Myxococcota bacterium | reverse complement strand
GTAGCGGGCCGCGCGGGCGACGAACAGGACCCAGAGCGCGACGTACGCGACCGCGTTGCCCGCGAGGAGCGCGACCGCGACGGCGCGCATCTCGAAGAGCCCGGCGGCAACCGACACGATCCCGGTCGCCATCACGAGCGCGAAGCTCGCCGGAGCGAGCCCCTCGAGCGGGCCCGGCGCATCGCCGTGCGGCGTCTTCGGGCGCGCGGCGTCGTGCTGGATCGCGCGGGCGGGGATGCGGAGCCTCCGTCGGTGCATGGCGCGGCGTCAGATCGGAGCGTGGAACCCGAAGAACTCGTGGTCTTCGTTGTACCCGCCGCGGCCGAGGCCGAGCGTCCGGTAGTCCTCGACGAACTCGACGGCCTCGATCCACTTGACGTGCTTGAAGCCGAGCTGGTTCTCGCAGCGAAGTCGCAGCGGAGCTCCGAACCGGACCGGCAGCGTCTCGCCGTTCATCTCGTAGGCGAGGATCGAGCGCACGTGACGCATGTCGTCGATCGTGTGGACGTCGTAGTAACGCCCGCCGTCCGACCCCTCGCCGAAGCTGTAGAAGACGACGAAGCGCGCGCCGGGACGGGGTGCGACGCGCTCGATGAGCCGGGCCATCGGCGTCCCGCCCCACTTCGCGATCCCGGTCCAACCCTGGATGCAGAAATGTTCGGTGATCTGCTCGGTGAAGCCGAGCGCGCGCAGCTCGTCGATCGAGAGCTCGGCCGGCCGCTCGACGCTGCCGAACACGCGCAGCCGGTAGCCCGCGAAGCCGCTCGCGACCGCGGCGTCGAAGGCCGGCCCGGCCGGCATCCGGCCGTTGTGCCAGAAGTACGGCGAGATCTCTCGTTCGGTGTGTTCGAGCTTCGGGTCCCACCACTCCATGAGCACCTTGATCCAGCCGACGAGGGCCCTGCCCGTGCTTCGAACGAGCTCCGGGCGGCGCAGGGTCAGCGGCGTCGCCGCGGCCCAGACGAGGGCGACCACACCGAGCCCGGCCATGCCGACGGCGAAGCCCGACCCGTCTCCGGCATCGGTCCCCATCACGATGTGGTTGAAGTTCCGCCGGAAGCCGGTCGCGAAGACCATCGCGACGTGCGTCGCGACGAAGAAGACGAAGTAGCAGAGCACGAGGAAGTGCAGCGACCGCGCCGATTGGCGGTGGAGCGCACGCGAGACGGCGTGCAGGCGGTTGCCGATCGCGGGCGCCTGCGCGAGACCGGTCACGATCGCGAGCGGCGCGGCGATGAAGACGACCGAGAAGTACGCGAGCTGCTGGAGCGCGTTGTAGCGGATCCAGCCGTTCTCGTGCGGCATCGCGAGCGCGGCGTACTGCACGGCGACCGACGCCGCGTGCGCGAAGACGTCCGGGCTCGCGGGTACCAGCCGCCGCCACTGCTCGGTCCAGAACAGGAGCGCGACGAAGGCGACGCCGTTCGCGACCCAGAGCAGATCGATCGAGAAGTGCCACCAGCGGGCGAGGCCGATCGAGTGCCGAAGGCCCGGAAGCCCGAGCCAGCCCGGGAGCGTCACGGCGTCGTCGCGGGCCGTCCAGTCGCGGTCGGTGGGAACCGGGATCTGGAAGCGGAGCCACTCGCTTCCCGGCGTGCAGTGCCGGTTCCAGTAGAGCCGGGGGTGGTCGGCGAGGATCTGGATCCCCGCGCGCACGATGAGCGAGAGGAACAGGAGGTTCAGGTAGTGCTGCCACCGCAGCCACGCCGGAAAGCCCTGCACGCCAGGCAGCGGCGTGGCGGCGCTTCCCGGGTAGCGCTCGACGAACGCGCGTCCCGCCGGCGTCTCGATCCACCAGGTCGAGAAGACGTGGACCGAGAGCAACGCGGCGGCGGCGGCGACGGCGAGCCACGCGACGCTCCACCAGCGGCCGAAGACGCGGATCTCGGGAAAAACCGGGCGCTGCGGCGGATACGTCCAGCGGCCGGCGCCGATCGAGCGGCGTACGTCGGTGCTGAGGCGCCGGTCGAAGCCGGCCGGCTGCGTCAAAGCGGCGCGCCGGCGGCGGCGAGCTCGATCGGCGGCGACACCGGAGCGAGGTGCTGCCGCATGAGCGCGTCCTGCGCGCGCACGCCGTGCACGCGCGCGACGCGCCGGTGCGAGCCGTCGGGAAGGATCTCGCGCGCCTTCACGTCGTCGCGCAGGTACACGTCGAGGATCGCGTCGAGGCGCTCCTTCAGCGCCGTCGCGCGAATGCGGCACATCACCTCGACGCGCCGGTCGAGGTTGCGCGGCATCCAGTCGGCGCTCCCGATCCAGTACTCCGGGTCGCCGCCGTTCTCGAAGCGCAGGATCCGGCTGTGCTCGAGGAAGCGGTCGACGATCGAGCGCACGCGGATGTTCTCCGACACGCCGGTCAGCCCCGGGCGCAGGCAGCAGATGCCGCGGACGATGAGGTCGATCGAGACGCCGGCCTGCGACGCGCGGTAGAGCGCGCGGATGATCTCCTCGTCCTGCAGCGCGTTCATCTTGGCGACGATCGAAGCGCCGCGTCCGGCGCGCGCGTGCAGGATCTCGCGCTCGATTCGCGCGAGCACGCCGCTTCGAACGGTGAACGGCGCGACGAGCAGATGCTCGAACTCGCCCGGCGCCGAAAGGCTCGTCAGCATGTTGAACACGGCCGCCACTTCCGCCGTCACGTCGGGGTCGGCCGTCAGCAGCGCGAGGTCGGTGTAGATGCGCGCCGTCGCATGGTTGTAGTTGCCGGTCCCGATGTGCGCGTAGCGGCGGATCCCGTCGTCCTCGCGGCGGACGACGAGCAGCAGCTTGCAGTGCGTCTTCAGGCCGACGAGGCCGTACACGATCTGGACGCCGGCCTCCTCCATCCGCCTCGCCCAGCGGATGTTCGCCTCTTCGTCGAAGCGCGCCATCAGCTCGACGACCACCGTCACCTGCTTGCCCTTCTCGGCCGCGGCGACCAGCGAACGCGCGATCGGCGAGTCCTCGCTCGTGCGGTAGAGCGTCTGCTTGATCGCGAGGACGCTCGGGTCGCGCGCGGCGATGTCGACGAAGTCGGACACGCTCGAGAACGAATCGAACGGATGGTGGAGCAGGAGGTCGCTGCGGCGGATCGCACGCAGGGAGCTCTCGGGTTCGCGCAGCGCGGGGTGGACCGGCGCGACGAAAACCTGCGCCTTCGGCCGCTCGCGCTCCTCGAGCGCGACGAGCTCGTGCAGCCGCGAGAGGTTCACCGGGCCGTGGCACTCGAAGAGATCCGAGCGCTCGAGCTCGAAGACGCTGAGCAGCGCCTGCTCGATCTGCGGCCCTGCCGGCTCGCGCACCTCGAGACGGACGGCTTCGCCGCGGCGGCGCCTTCGCAGCTCCTGCTCGACGGCCGTCAGCAGGTTCTCGATCTCCTCTTCGTCGACGTAGAGGTTGCTGTTCCGCGTCACGCGGAAGGCGGTGTGATCGAGAATCGGGACGCCCGGGAAGAGCTTCGGGAGCTGCCAGCGCAGCACGTCGGGCAGAAAGACGTAGACGCGGTGGCCCGGCCGGTCCGGCAAGCGAATGATCCGCGGCAGCACGCGCGGCGCCTGCACGACGCCGAGCCGGTACGGCTCCTGCGGGTCTTCGGTGCCGAGCAGCGCGGCGATCGAGATGCTCTTGCTCTGGATGTGCGGGAACGGATGCGCCGGGTCGACCGCGATCGGTGTCAGCACCGGGAAGATCTCGGTCTCGAAGTGCTCCTCGAGCCAGGCGGCGTCCTTCTTCGAGAGCGCGTCGGGGCGAAGGATCCGGCAGCCCTCCTTCTCGAGCGCGGGCAGGATCTCGTCGCTCCAGCATTGATACTGCGCCACCACCATGGCGCGAACGGCGCGGTCGATCGCGGCGAGCTGCTCCTCGGGCGTGAGGCCGTCGGGGTTGCGATCCGAGACGCCGGCCTCGGCCTGCTGCTTGAGCCCCGCGACGCGCACCTCGTAGAACTCGGCGAGGTTCGAGTCGACGATCGCGAGGAACTTGACGCGGTCGAGGATGGGATTGGACGCGTCCTGCGCCTCCTCGAGCACGCGGCGGTTGAACTCGAGCCACGAGAGCTCGCGGTTCGTGAACCACTCGGGACGGGCCTCGGGATTGAGCGCGACCACCGGCTCCATGTAGCGAAAAGCCCCCTACGCCTCGAAGCGAACGCGTTCTCTCTTTCTATCACGCTTCATCGGACGCTTCGATGAAGTACTTGCGGCGCGCCTGCACCCGCCAGAACCCGTCGTCGGGGATCTGGAAGGGATCGGCTCGCTGCAGGTCGGGCAGCCACGCGGTGAGGTAGCCGGTTCGCCCGCGGCCGTGGTGGACGCAGCCCGTGTCGAGGCCGCGAAGGCCCGGTGCCACGTGGAGGCCCTGCATCGCCCAGTGCCCGTAGACGACGCCGTACCGATGGCCGCGCCTCGTCCACACTGCGTGCCAGGCCTCGTCGGGCCGGGCGGGCTCGTCGCGCGACCAGCGACCCGGCGCGGGGACGCTGCGGCAGTGGACGAGGCGGTCGAGCAGGTCGCGATCGGGATCCTCGCGCGGGTCCGCAGCGAGAAATCGCATCGCGGTGTCGAGGCTCGGCGCGGCGAGCCTCGCCTCGACGCCGCGCGCCCGCGCCACCAGCTCGGGGAGGCCCCAGTCGGGATGCGCTGCCGCGTGGACCATCGCGTACGGCCGCTCGCCGAGGACGCCCTCGGCGACCAGCGGCCGGCGCCTCAGCCACTCCATCCAGAACGAGGCGTCCGGCGAGTCGAGGATCTCGACGGCGCTGTCGATCGAGCGCAGCGGGCGCAGGCCGAGGCCGGCCAGCAGCAGGCCCAGCTCGTGGTTGCCGAGCACGTAACGCGCCCGGCCCTTCTCGACGAGGTCGAACGCCGTCTCGAGGGCGCGCAGGCTCTCGGGCCCCCGATTCACGAGGTCGCCGACGAAGAAGGCCTCGAAGCGCTCGCCGAAGCGGGCGCGGGCGCGGCCGAGGATCTCCTCCAGCTCTTCCGCGCAGCCCTGGACGTCCCCCACGAAGATCGGCTGCACGAGAAGAAGGTAACGCCCGCCGCCGCGGGGTTACAATCCGCGGCGCCCGCGTCCGGGCAGGAGCACCGATGTCTCACGAAGTCCTGATGCAGCTCTACGTCTTCGTGCTGGCGGGGTTCGTCGGCTACCAGGTGATCTCGCGCGTGCCGGCGCTCCTCCATACGCCGCTCATGTCGGCCACCAACGCGATCTCCGGCATCTCGCTCGTCGGAAGTCTCGTGGCGGCGGGCGCGGACTACGGTCCGGTCTCGACGGCGCTCGGCGTCGTCGCCGTGACCGCCGCAACGATCAACGTCGTCGGCGGCTTCATGATCACCGACCGCATGCTCAAGATGTTCAAGCTCGACCGGAAGGACCGGCCGTGAACCTCGGCGTCGAGATCGCGTACCTCCTCGCGTCCGTCCTGTTCATTCTCGGCCTGCGCGGGCTCTCGTCGGCGGCGACCGCGCGGCGCGGGATGAACCTCGCTGCGATCGGCATGCTGCTCGCGGTGATCGGGACGCTCCTCAACCAGCACATCATCACCTATCACTGGATCCTCGTCGGCGGCGTCGTCGGGTCGGTGATCGGCGCGGCGATGGCGATCTTCATGCCGATGACCGCGATGCCGCAGCGGATCGCGCTCTCGCACGCGTTCGGCGCGCTCGCGGCGACTCTCGTCGGCATCGAGAAGTACCACCGGCTCGGCGCGGAGATCGGGTCGGCGAAGATGGCGGCGGTCGGCTTCGAAGTGATGTTCGGCTCGCTCACCGTGACGGGCTCGCTGATGGCGTTCGCGAAGCTCCAGGAGCTCGTGAAGGGGGCGCCGATCACGTACCCCCTGCAGAACCACACGAACATCAGCCTCTTCGTCGGAACGTTCGCGATGTTCCTCTACCTCATCTTCGATCCCGCGAGCGCGAACGTTTTCTACGTCATGATCGCCGCCGGCCTCGCGATCGGCGTGCTGATGGTGCTCCCGATCGGCGGCGCCGACATGCCGGTGGTGGTGTCGCTCCTCAACTCCTACGCCGGCCTCGCAGCGGCGGCGACCGGCTTCGCGCTCGAGAACAACGTGCTCATCATCGCGGGCGCGCTCGACGGCGCCTCGGGCTTCCTGCTCTCGATCCTGATGAGCCGCGCGATGAACCGCTCGTTCACGAACGTGATCTTCGGCGCCTTCGGCGGAGGCGCCGAGGCCGCGATCGCGGGCAAGGACGCGACCGGGCTCACCGTCCGGCAGATCACGCTGGAGGACGCCGCGGTTCAGCTCTCGTACGCACGCAGCGTCGTCGTGGTTCCGGGATACGGGATGGCCGTGGCGCAGGCGCAGCACCAGGTGCGCGAGCTGGCCGAGGAGATCCAGAAGCGTGGAGGCGACGTCACGTACGCGATCCATCCCGTCGCCGGCCGCATGCCGGGTCACATGAACGTGCTGCTCGCGGAGGCGAACATCCCGTACGACCATCTGCTCGACATGGACGAGATCAATCCGCGCTTCGCCGAGACCGACGTCGTCCTCGTGATCGGCGCGAACGACGTCGTGAACCCGGCCGCACGCAACGACAAGTCGAGCCCGATCTACGGCATGCCGATCCTCGACGTCGACCGCGCGAAGAGCGTCATCGTCTTCAAGCGCAGCATGAACCCGGGCTTCGCCGGGATCGAGAACCTGCTCTTCTACGAGCCCAAGACCTCGATGCTCTTCGGCGACGCCAAGAGCTCGCTCACGAAGCTCGTCGCGGAGATGAAGAACGCCGCCTGAGAGCCGGCGGGAGCGGGCGGGGCGGCGCGCGCCCGGCGCCGCCGCGCCCGAGGGCGCGCCGGACGAAGGCCGCGAGCTCACGCTGCGCGCCGTCGCCGCGGGCAGCCTGCTCGGGATCGTGTTCGCGGCGTCGTCGGTCTACCTCGGCCTCAAGGTGGGCCTCACGGTCTCGGCGTCGATCCCGATCGCCGTGCTCTCGGTGACGCTCTTCCGCGCCTTCGGCCGCGCCTCCGTCCGCGAGAACAACATCGTGCAGACGACCGGCTCGGCGGGCGAGTCGATCGCCGCGGGCGTCGCGTTCACGCTGCCCGCGCTCCTTCTCATGGGCTTCGACCTCGAGCTCGTGCGCATCACGCTCGTCGCGCTGCTCGGCGGGACCCTCGGCGCGCTGCTCATGATCCCGCTGCGGCGCGGGCTGATCGTCGAGGAGCACGAGCGCCTTCCGTATCCGGAAGGGACGGCCTGCGCGCAGGTGCTGCTCGCGGGCGACCGCGGCGGAAGCGGCGCGAGAACCGTCTTCGGCGGCTTCGGACTCGGCGCCGCTTTCTCCCTGCTGGGAAGCGTCGGGCGCTTCTTCGGCGAGACCGCGTCGTGGTCGCTCGCGAGGCTGCTGCCGGCCGGGTCGTTCTCGGTCGAGACGAACCCTGCGCTCCTCGGCGTCGGCTACGTCATCGGAACGCGCATCGCCGCCGTGATGCTCGCGGGCGGGATGCTCTCGTTCCTCGTCCTCATCCCCGCGGTCGCGATCTTCGGGCCCGACCTCACGTCGCCGCTCGTGGGCGGCGGCTCGCTCCCGGTTCGCGCGATGAGCCCCGGACAGATCCGCAACGCGTTCGTGCTCTACGTCGGCGCCGGCGCGGTGGCGACGGGCGGAATCGTCGCGCTCGCGCGCTCGCTGCCGTCGATCTGGGACGCGTTCCGGCACGGGCTCGCGAGCCTCGATGCGCGGCGAAGCGCGGACCGCGCGCGGCAGGACCAGGATCTCCCGATGACGCTGGTGCTGGGCGGCGCGATCGCGGTCGGCGTCGCGGTCGCCGTTTCGCCGATGCTCGAGATCAACGCGCTCTCGGCCGCGCTCATCGTCCTGCTCGGGTTCTTCTTCGTCACCGTCTCGAGCCGCATCACCGGCGAGATCGGCTCGTCGTCGAACCCGATCTCGGGCATGACGGTCGCGACGCTGCTCGTGACGTGCCTGCTCTTCGTCGCCGCCGGCTGGACGGGCATCCCCTACAAGCGCATGGCGCTCTCGATGGCGGCGATCGTGTGCGTCGCGGCCGCGAACGGCGGCACGACGAGCCAGGATCTGAAGACCGGCTTTCTCGTCGGCGCGGCGCCGCGCGCGCAGCAGATCGCGATCCTCGCCGGCGTCGTCACGAGCGCGCTCGCGATCGGCTGGACGCTGCTCTACCTCAACCGCGCGGCGACGACGTACGTGCCGCGGAGCTTTCCAGGATTCGTCGCGACGCCGGACGCGCTCGCCGCCGCGCCCGATCGCCTCGCCGTCGGCGGCGAGACGGCGCACCTTCGCGGCGCCGACTACCGCGTGCTCGAGGTGCGCGAGGCGACGAGCGGCGTCCCACGCGGGCGGTATCTGCTCGACGCAGAGGATCGCATCGCGTTCCTCGTCGATCCGGGCGTGTGCGGCGTCGAGCCCGAGCAGCGCGCGCCCGACGGCCGCGTCGAGAAGGTGGTCTCGAAGTTCGACGCGCCGAAGGCGCAGCTCTTCCGGCTCATCATCGACGGCGTGCTCGGGCACGAGCTGCCGTGGGGGCTCGTCCTGCTCGGCGTCGTCCTCGCGCTCGTGATGGAGCTTTGCGGCGTACCGTCGCTGCCGTTCGCGGTCGGGGTTTACCTCCCGCTCTCGACGTCGGCGGCGATCGCGCTCGGCGGCCTCGTTCGGCGGCTCGCGGACGGGCGCGCACGGCGAACCGCCGCGGACGCGGAATCGTCGCCGGGAACGCTGCTCGCCTCGGGCCTCATCGCGGGCGGCGCGATCGCGGGCCTCGCCGCAGCCGCGCTCGCCGGGATCGACGTCGAGGTGGTCGGCGCCTCGGGCGCCCTGCGGCCCGTCCCGCTCGCCGAGCACTACGGCCTCGCCCTCGCGCCGCGCCTGCTCGGCGCGGATCTCGCTGCGACGCTGCAGCACAGCGCGGCGTGGTCGGTCGCACCCTTCCTCGCCCTCGCGCTCGCGCTCTTCGTCGTCGCGTCGCGTCGGCGCTGACTGCGCGGGGCGCTCACCACACAGGCGTGCGGCGGGCGCTCTCGCCTTGTGCCGCCGCGCGGCGGCCACTTGACACGTTCCGGTTCGCGCGACCACTTCTCACATAGGGGCAGCACGCGCTGCCGGAGGGGAGCACGATGCGAAGGCGAGAGGACATCCTTGCCCCGGGTGCGCGGAGCCTCGGAAGAGCCCGGCGGCACGACGTCGTCGGCCGCGTGGCGCGGCGAGCGGCAGCAGCGGCGGCGCTGCTGCTGGCCTTCGGATCGGGCGCCGCGACGCCGGCCGACAGCGACGGCGACGGAGTCCCGGACGCGCTCGACAACTGCGTGAACGTCAAGAACTCGTCGCAGACCGACGCCGACGGCGATCAGTTCGGCAACGCCTGCGACGCCGACCTCAACAACGACGGCGTCGTCAACTTCGCCGACCTCGCGATCCTGAAGCGTGTCTTCTTCACCCGCGATCCGAGCGCCGACCTGAACGGCGACGGGATCGTGAACTTCGCGGATCTCGCCATCATGAAGGCGGCCTTCTTCAAGGCACCGGGGCCGTCGGGCCTGCTGCCGGCCGTGCTGCCCGTCTTCGAGGTGGTGAAGGAGGGCCTCACCTCCGACGAAGCGCGGCGCCTCGGCGCGGCGTTCGGCGTCGATGCGGTGCACCGCGAAGGCGGCTCGCTCGCGTTCGTGAGCGACCGGCTCGGCGACGTGCCGATGCTGCAGGCCGGAGCGGCCGCGGCTCCCGGCGCTGCGAACCTGCCCGGCGACGAAGACGGTCAGGAGACGTTCGCGCAGGCCTTCGATCTCGACGCGATCGCGAAGATCTCTCCGCCCGACGATCGCACGGCGCGCGCCGCGCTCGAAGGAGCATTCGCGCAGGCCGACGTGAAGCTCCCGGGCAATCCGGAGGATCGATCCGTTCACGTCGGGCACACGATGCTGAATCTTCGGTCGCTCGATGGCGACACGGCCCTCTCCCGGCCGATCGACACCTTCGTGCGTCTCGACTTCACGCTCGCGGGCCGCCCGCTCATCGGCCCCGGCGCGAAGGCGCGGATCAGCTTCTCGCCCTCGGGCGAAGCCACCGGCTTCGACTTCGCGACGCGCGAGGTGCAGGCGGGACGCCTCGCGTCGATCGAGAGCCCGTTCGACGCGCGGCGGGAGTGCGCGCGGCACTACCCGGAGGGCTCGTCGCTCCTGACTCCGCGGCTCGTCTACTTCGCCCCGGGCCTCGACCGGCGCGTGCAGACCGTGTTCCCGCACTGGGAATGCCGCGGCAAGGGACCGTCGGGCGCGGAGCTCGTGCCGGCCGTCCTGCCGGCGGTGCTCGGCGCCGGGCCGGTCGCGACGATCGACGCCGGCGTCGTCCAGGGCTCGCACGTCCGGGCAGCGGTGGGCGTGCAGGGCGGAACGCCGCCCTACACGTTTTCGTGGCAGTCGCTCACCACCGACCTGTCGGACGAGCAATCGAGCGGGCCCGGCGTCGCGTACGACGTCGCCCCGCGCGAGCCGGTCTCGAAGGAAGCGCTCGGCGTCACGGTGACCGACGCCAACGGCCTCGTCGGGAAAGCCCGCGTGATCCTCGACGTGAACGCCGCGGCCGTGCTCGCCGCAGCCGCGCCGGCGGCCGTCCAGCGAGTCGGTCGCCTCGACGTGGGCGGCGAGTTCAACGTCTACGACTGGAACTGCGTCAAACAATCGGCCGCCGGCTTCAGCGCCGTGTTCGGTGCGCAGGGAGTCCCGATCCAGTTCCACTGGACCGGAACGAACGCGTGGGAGCGCGACTTCCGCGAGAGCAGCGCGCCGCAGAACGGCGACGACGCGAGCTACGTCGACGACGTCGACCTCGCCTGGTACACCGGCCACGGCAGCCCGGGCTCGTTCACGTTCGACAACACGACCCACGACGACGGCAACATCGTCCCCGGCGACGCGCGCTGGGGAAATCGCGACCTCGAGTGGCTGCAGCTCGAGTCGTGCAACGTTCTCCAGTTCGACAGCGGCGGCGTGCCGATCTGGGACCGCTGGGCCCACGTCTTCGACGGCCTGCACCTGCTCAACGGATTCCAGACCACCGCATCGTGCGTCGACACGCCGAACGGCACCGCAGGGCGCTTCAGCCGCTACCTCTTCCCGCAGACGATCCTCTTCATCACGATCCCCGCGCTCAAGGTGCGGCAGGCGTGGGCGCAGATGGCGTACGACCTCGAGCCGTCGGGGCGGCAGTACGTCACGATGGGCGCCGCCGGCCCGGGCTGGCTCACGAACTACGACGACTACTTCTGGGGCCAGGGCCCCGTCGGCCCCGACATCCCGCGAAGCCAGATCATCGGGTACTGGTGGCTGATGGGAGAGATCTGAGCCGCGCGATGCTGCGCCCGGCGCGGGGACCGCACGGAACCCACTGATTGGCGGCGGACGGGACAGATCCCGCGGAGCGGAAGATCCTCTCGATTTCGCGGGGTTCGGAGAGCGACACCCGCGGGGAGTCGCGCGCGCCGCGCTCGGGGTATCCTGCGCGGGTCGCTGCCTCGTCCTCCCGGGGGGTTCCGAATGCTCGCGACGGTACTCGGCGCGCTGCGCCGGCTCGTTCTTCTGGGCGCAGTCTGCTCGGTGCTCGGCCCCGCGGCGGCCCTTGCCGACGGTGGTGACGAGGTCGCCGGCCCGTCGCCGCAGCCGCCCGCGGTCAGCGCGGCCGGCGCGTATTCTCCGCGGCCCGAGGCGTCCGAGCCCGCGTTCGGGCTCTTCTACGAGCGTTTCGAGCCGACGTTCTACGCCGGCTACGCGCCGCGGATGACGGACCCCGAGCGGATCCACCTGCACGTCGGGCGCGGCAACCAGCTCCGCGTGACGGTCGCGCTCTCCGACGAGGTCCTCGCGGCCTATGCACGGGACCTGCTGGCCCGAGAGCGAACGCTTCGATCGCTGATCGATGCGGGCCAGGTCCGCGTCACGCAGAACACCGCCTTCGACGCGATGGAGGCGACACAAAGGCGCGTCGGCCTCGAAGGGCTCGTTGCCGCCGAATCGAACCTCTCCCCGCAGGCGGTGCGCGACCGCAACCTCACGCTGATGGAGCGCCTCAACCCCGGCCGCGTCTTCCGCATCCGGATGCCGCTCGACGAGGTGATCGGGCGCTGGCTCGCGAAGGCGGAAGGCATCGACCCCGCCCGCCTCGACGCGCAGCGCCAGGTCGACCTGCTCGACGCGATGCTGCCGACGCGGCTGTTCCTCGAGCCGGCGAGCCTCGATGCGGCGACGTCGTCGGAGCTGAAGGCGCTGCTCGCGGAGGCGTCCCGCTACGGCGCGCCGTCGCGCGCGCAGGCCGTCGCAGCGCTGCGCCCCGCCTTCGTACGGCTGCTCGACCGGGTGAGCCACGGCCACTACCCGGCACGGGGCGACTCGCTCGAGTTCGCCGAGTTCACCGCGATCTATCCCGTCGGTACGGCGAACGAGTTCATGCCGTACCACGGGCGGCAGATTCCGCTCTATCCGACGCCCGGCCGGCGCCAGCTCACGACGCACCAGCGCAGCAACACGAGCGACCACATCGCCGAGGTGCCGACGTACAGCTACTCGCCGTGGCTTCCGTACATGCACGTCGGGCCCCGCATGCACAACGCGTTTCACACGCCGTACTGGGAGCTGCGGCTCGACAACGCGCGCTGGCTCCCGGAGTCGCTGCGAACGGCCGACGTGCGCGGCCGCGACGGCGAGCGGCTTCCGAACGCCTATCTCCTCTCGCGCGGCCCCGCGTCGCACGGCTGCACGCACGTCAACCCGGGCCACCTCGTCGAGCTGCGGCAGATCCTCCCGGCCCAGACCGAACGCCTCGAGCAGGTGCAGGTGTTCATCAACCGTTCGGAGCTCTTCGACGTCTTCGACATCGACGGCGACCTCGATCCCGAGGTGATGGGCGTTCGCTACTTCGTCGCGTACTCGATCCTCGGCGACAGGCCCGGAAGCATGCGCGCGCCGGTCGAGCGCGCTGCGTTCTACGACTGGCTCTACGCGGGCGAGCTCCGCCTCGCTCCCGACGGACGCGCGACGTTCGAAGGCGTCCGCGACGCGAAGTTCGACGGAGACCGCGCCGTCGAGGGCTCGCTCTACCCGCGCGTTGCGCTCTACGAGGCCGCGTACGAGCCCGAGCGCGTCCAGTTCTACGCCACGCGGCCGATCTCGTTCGTCCGCGAGCTGCGCAAGGTCGGCGCCGACCACCCCTTCTCCACCGAGCGCGCACTCTGAAGGCGGGGACGTCCTCCCCGCCGCTTCTGCCCTTTCGGTTCTTCGATTCTGCGCGATCTTCGACGGCACGGTCGCCCCGCCGGCCGCTCGAGTCTCTCACGGCCGACGGCGCGGACGGCCGATCGAAGAGCAGCGCGGCAGCGGCCGCGGAAGGAGGATTCCAATGAACACGCAGCCCACCGGCATCCCGGCTTCCTTCGACACGGAGACCGCCGCCCGCGAGCGGGTCACGGCGTTCCTGCGCGGCGTCTACGGCTGGATGTGCATCGGGCTCGCGGTGACGGCAGGCGTGGCCGTCGCCGTCTCGGGCAGCGAGAGCGCGGTGCAGGCGCTGATCTCGAACCGATTCCTGTTCTTCGGGCTGATGATCGCCGAGCTGGGTCTCGTCTTCTACCTCTCCGCGCGGGTCGCGAGCCTCGCGGCGGGAGCGGCGTCCGCCCTCTTCCTGCTCTACTCGGCGCTCAACGGCGTCACGATCTCGCTCATCCTGCTCGCCTACACCGGAGAGTCGGTCGCCAACACCTTCTTCGTGTGCGGCGGAATGTTCGGCGCGCTCGCGCTCTACGGGACGGTCGCGCGCAGGAGCCTCGCGGGCGTCGGGCAGTTCGCGTTCATGGGCCTCGTCGGGCTGATCCTCGCAAGCATCGTTGGCGTGTTCTGGCAGAACCAGACGCTCCAGCTCATGATCCCGATCGTGGGCGTGATCGTCTTCACCGGCCTCACGGCGTGGGACGCGCAGCGGCTCAAGCAGATGGCGCTCGCGGTGCCCGAGGACAGGGTCGGCTCCTACACCGTCGTCGGGGCGCTGTCGCTGTACCTCGACTTCATCAACCTCTTCCTCTCGCTCCTCCGGCTCCTCGGCAACCGGCGCTAGGAGACCGCGGCCACCACGCCGCGCTCGGCTCCGAGGACCCCAGTGCGGGCGACCCGCGTGCCCGGGCGAACGGGCCAGAGGAAGCGGTGGTGAGTCGGATCGACGAAGCGCGAATCCGCTCCGCGTGGCTGGGAAGGGTCTCCGGCTGCCAGCTCGGAAAGCCGCTCGAAGCGCTCACCGTGCTGCGCGGCCCCGGCGCGCCTCGCGAGTATCTGCGCGAGGCCGGCGCACTGCCGCTGCGCGACTACGTGCCCGCCGTTCCGGGCTCGATCGTCGAGGCGCTCTCCGCGCGCTGCTGTCGCGGGCGAATGACGCGCGCCGAGCCCGACGACGACCTCAACTACACGGTGCTCTCGCTCCTCGTCCTCGAGGAGCGCGGCGCCGACTTCACGACGGAAGACGTCGCGCGCGCGTGGTTCCGCCATCTGCCGGCGGGAGCGACGTTCACCGCGGAACGGGAAGCGCTGGCGCGGCTCGCCACCCGCGCTCCGGAGCACTTCGGCTTCGGCGAGGCGGCGGGCTTCGACGTCACCGAATGCGCGTCGCACACCTACGGCGAGTGGATCGGCGCGCAGATCCGCACGGACCTCTTCGGCTGGGTGCGCCCCGGCCGCCCGCGGCTCGCCGCCGAGATGGCGCGGCGCGACGCCGCGCTCTCCCACCGCGGCGACGGCATCGAGGCCGCCGCCTTCGTCGCCGCGCTCGCGGCCGCGATTCCGGAGGCCGCCACGTTCGACGCCGCCGCCGGCGCCGCGCTCGAGACGATCACGCCCCGGTCGGGCGCAGCCGCCGCGGTCGCGCTCGGCCGGTCGCTGGCCGGCGACACCGATGCGCCGGACAAGATCGCCGCTCGGTATCCGGACCATCCCTGGGCGCACGCGTGCAACAACCTCGCCCTCGTCGTGTGGGGCCTGCTCTCCGGCGAGAGCGACTTCGCGCGAGCCGTGGGCGACACGGTCGCGGCGGGCTTCGACACCGACTGCAACGGCGCGACCGTCGGCGGGCTCTGGGGGCTCTCGGGCCGGCCCGTCCCGCAGCGCTTCACGGATCCGTGGCAGGGACGCGTCGCCGTGACACTCGCCGGGATCGGCGAGCTTCACGTCGACGACCTCGTCACGCGCACCTGCGCCGTCGCGCGCCGTCTCGCTGCGGCGTAGTGCGGACGGCCGCCTGCGCGGCGCCGGCGTCGAGCGCCTGCGGCCCTCGCCTCCGGCCTTGCACCGAGGTCGCATCGTCCTACCGTCCGCGACGCCCACCGGGTCAAGTCGCCGGGAGGGCTTCCGATCCGAATGGACCGGGGGCGCGTGCGACCGTGACGAACCCGCGAGCCGATATCACCACCCGGGCGATCGACCCCGCGCGGGGCGCTGCGCGAGGCGGGCGCCTCGTCTCCCTCTCGCACCTGCCCGCGGCGGCCGTTCGCCGCGAGAGCGAGCCTCGCCGGCCATTCGCCGGCCGAGCCGCCAGCGCGCGGGCGTGACTCCCGGCGTCTCGATCGTCGTCCCCGTCTACAACGCGGAGCGAACGCTCGACGCGCTGGTCGAGCGCATCGACCGGACGCTGTCTGCCCGAGGCGCCGCGTTCGAGATCCTCCTCGTGAACGACGGCAGCCGGGACGGGAGCTGGGAGATCATCCGGCGCCTCGCTGCGCAGCACGCCGCGGTCCGCGGAATCGACCTCATGCGAAACTACGGCCAGCACAACGCGCTGCTCGCGGGGCTGCGGGCCGCGCGACACGACGTCGTCGTCACGATGGACGACGACCTGCAGAATCCGCCCGAGGAGGTTCCGAAGCTCCTCGACCGGCTCGCCGAGGGCTACGACGTCGTCTACGGCACGCCGCCCGTGCGCCGGCACGGCTTCTGGCGCAACCTCGCGTCCGCGATTCTGCGCCTGTGCCTGCAGACCGTGACGGCGCCGGAGGTCGCGAAGATCGTGACCGGCTTCCGCGCCTTCCGGACCGAGCTGCGAAGGGCGTTCGACGGCTACGAGAGCGCCTTCATCTTTCTCGACGCGCTCCTGCCCTGGGCCACGAGCCGCTTCGCGTCGGTCGAGGTGCGCCACGACGCCCGCGCCGTCGGCACGTCGAACTACGGGTTCCCGAAGCTCCTCGGGCTGGGCATCGACATGCTGACGAGCTTCAGCACGCTCCCGCTGCGCTTCGCGAGCTTCGTGGGCTTCGCGTTCACCGCGTTCGGCGGCCTCGTCCTCGTCGTCACCGTGGTTCGGTACTTCCTCTTCGGCTACGCCCTGCCCGGCTTCGCCTTCCTCGGCTCGTCGATCGCGCTCTTCGCCGGGGCGCAGCTCTTCGCGCTCGGCATCATGGGCGAGTATCTCGCGCGCGTGCACTTCCGCAGCATGGGCCGGCCGTCGAGCGTCGTTCGTCAGTCGATCGGCGCCGAGCCGACGCCGCCGATGCGGTCGCCGGAGGGTTCGTCGTGAGACCCGAACCCGTCGGGGTCTACCGGTCGGAGCTCGACGAAGCGCGCTTCGGAATCGGCATCGCACGGGTCGGGTGGATGACGCTCGATCTGCTCCCGACCGCGCTCGCCTACTGCCGCGAAAGCGGCGTGTCTCTCCTCATGTCGAAGTGCATGGGAACCGAGCGTCGGACGATTCATGCGATGGAGCGATCGGGATTCCTGCTGATGGAGGCGATGCTCTGCCTCGCGAGCGATCTCACGCGGGGCCTTCCCGAGAAGCCCGCGGGCGTCGCCGTACGGCCCTTCCGTCCGGGCGACGAGGAGGAGGTCCTGCGCCTCGCCGAGGCCTGCTTCCGCGGCTACGAGAGCCACTACCACGCCGACGACCGGCTCGATCGCGCGAAGTGCGACGAGATCCAGGTCGACTGGGCGCGCCGCGCGTGCGCGTCGCGGGACGTCGCCGACGAAGTGCTCGTCGCCGAGTGCGAGGGCTCGCTCGCGGGCTACTTCATTCTGAAGAGCAACACCGCCGAAGAATCCGACGTCGCGGTCGCCGCCGTGATCCCGGACCACCGCGGAACGGGCGTCTACGAGGCGCTCGTCGTGCACAGCATGCACTGGGCCGCGGCGCGCGGCGCGAAGCGGATCACCGGGCTGGTGCAGGCGACGAACGTCGCCGTCCAGAGAACGCCCATGAAGCTCGGCTGGACGCCGCGCTACCTCTACTACACGCTGCACAAGTGGTTCGACTGAAACCCCTGCGGGCGTCGCTCTCCGCGCCGTTCGGAGCGACCCGCGACGAGGCCGCGGCGGCGCCGTAGGGCTCGCCGCTTCTCACGCAGCGGCGGTCTTGCGGGATTCGCGCTCCTTGCGCAGCAGGAAGTCCGTGCTGGCACCGTCGTGCAGCTCGCCGTCCCGCCGGAAGACGAGCCCGCTCATGCACTGGAGCGACACCGAGTCGTCGAGCGTGAGCGTCGAGCAGTTCGTGTTGAGGACGACGGGGAGCAGGGCCGACGGGTAGCGGTCGATCTTGACCGCGAAGAACGTCGCTGCGGCGAGCCGCAGCATCGGGAGCACGAGCCTCACCGACCGCAGGCGCGCGGAGAATCCGCACGCCGCGAGGAACGCCGCCGCCTGGATCGGGTACGGCGCGCGCGCGAAGCGCTCCCATACCCTCAGTGCCGCCGCGAGGCGTTTCATGTCGAGGTATTCGGTGATCGGCGCAAGGCCCGTCTTCGTACGCACGAAGATCATGATCTGCGTGTACAGGCAAAGGCGAACGCCCATGATCTGGAGCGCAGCCAGCAGCATCTTCTGCAGCTCGAACCAGTCCTCGCGGTCGCCCGATCCGTACCGGCGGTAGAGAACGTCCATCATCTGGTCGGGCATGATCATCATCGCGGCGTCCATCTGCCGGCCCTCGCCGACCCACGAGAATCCGTTGACGGACAGCTCCTTGATGAACGGCTTGTCCTTCGCGAACTCGAGCGCCTCGACGAGCAGCTCTTCGTTCACGCCTCGAAAGATCGTCGGCGACAGGATCGTCGTGATCCCCGTCTTCTCGAGGTTCTCGAGCGCCTCGAGCTTTCGCGCGTAGAACGCGTCGTCGTACGCGCCGAGCCTCGGGTTCGGGCGGAACGACTCGATCGAGACGCGCGCTTCCGTGAGGTGCGCCGCGGCCATCTTCTCGCAGTACGAGCGGCGGGCGAACATGACGCCGTTGGTCGCGAGCTGGGTGCTGAGGCCTCGCGCATGAGCCTCCCGGAAGAAGTCGGCGGCGTGCGGGTGGAGCGTCGCCTCGCCTCCCGAGAGCGTCAGCTTGTCGGCGCCGTAGCGGTCGAAGACGACGCGCAGATCGTCCATCGACATCGGCTCGAAGACGGGAGACTCGACCTCGGTCTGACAGAAGGCGCAGTTCATCTGGCAGCGCGGCGTCGACAGGACCCAGTAGTTGGTGATCCGTCCCTTCGGCGCTTCGCCCTTGCCGAGCACACCGAAGAAGAAGCGCTCGAGATCCCGGTAGAGGGCGGCGTTGCTCGACAGCGCGAAGTCGTGCGGCCCGTGCTCCGGGCACGTGCGGCAAAGCCGGATCTCGCCGCCCACCTCGCGGACGGTCCCGTCGAGCGGTCGCACGCACACCGGGCACACGGTGCGCGTCGTCCGGATCACCGGGCCTTCGGTCGGGCCGGCCGAGGGAGGGGGTAGCGCCGCCACGGCGGACCATCCTGACACGTTCGCACGGCGCGGACAAAGGGTTTTCCACGGGGTCGGAAGCCGCCGCGCGCAGCCCGCGCGCAGCTCCGCGCTGAACCAGAGCCGCACGGCTCGCTTGCGCTCGCCGGCAGCGGCCTTCGCTCGCTGCGCTCGCTGCGCGGCCGCTTCGCGGCCGGCCTGAGCCGCATCGGCTCGCTGCGCTCGCCGGCAGCGGCCTTCGCTCGCTTCGCTCGCTGC
>JAYRMX010000360.1:0-7339 GCA_041912475.1 Myxococcota bacterium | reverse complement strand
GCGCGCGCCGCCGCGCGCGCGCGCGGCGCCACGCCCACGCGCCGGCCGCCGCGGCGCGCGTCGCGAGCGTGACGTACACCGCGCCGAGCGCGCCGAGCGGCGCGGACGCCTCGACGCCGGCCCACGCCGGCTGCCACGCGCCGGCCGCCCGCATCACCGCGGGCCAGAACACGACCGGCGCGAGGCCGATCGCGACGCAGCCCGCAGCGAGCACGACCATCGCCGCGAGCATCGCGCGGCCGCTCTCCCGCGCGCCTTGCGCGGCTTCCGATCGCGCGGCGCCGAGGAAGACCACGCCGCACACCTTCACGAAGCACGCGAGCGCGAGCGCGCCGGTGACGCCGAGCAGGATGGCCGCCGCAATCGCGGCCCAGGCCGCCGGGCCGCCCGCGAGCGTCGCATCGAAGAGGCCGAGGTAGATCAGAAACTCGCTCACGAAGCCGTTGAGCGGCGGCAGGCCCGAGATCGCAACCGAGCCGAGCGCGAAGAGCGAGGCCGTCCACGGCATCGCGCGCCACAGGCCTCCCAGCACGCTCATCTCGCGCGTTCCCGTCGCGTGCAGCACCGACCCCGCGCACAGGAAGAGCAGCGCCTTGAACAGGCCGTGGTTCCACACGTGCAGGAGCCCGCCCGCGAGCGCGAGCTTGCCCCACGGCGCATTCCCCTGGCCGGCCGCGACGAGCGCGAAGCCGAGGCCGATGAGGATGATCCCGATGTTCTCGACGCTGTGATACGCGAGCAGGCGCTTGAGGTCGTGCTGGCCGAGCGCGAACGCAACGCCGAGGACGGCGCTCGCGACGCCGAGCGCGGCGACCACCCAGCCCGCCGCGTCCGGCACCGGCAGCCAGCCGCTGAACCGAACGAGGCCGTAGATCCCGATCTTGAGCGTCATCCCGGAGAGCATCGCCGAGACGTGGCTCGGCGCGTTCGCGTGCGCCGACGGGAGCCAGACGTGCAGCGGAAACATCCCGGCCTTGAGGCCGAACGCGACGAGCGCGAGCCAGAACAGCGGAGCGAGGTCCGCGCGGCCCTGCATCGGCCCCAGCTCCCAGTCGCCGGTCTGCGAGGCGATCGTCGCGAAGAACGCGAACAGCAGCAGCGCGGACACGTGCGACGCGCCGAGATAGAGCCAGCCCGCGTCGCGCACCTGCTTCGTGCGCCGGTCGAGCGTCACGAGGAAGTACGCCGCCAGCGTGAACACCTCCCACGCGATCAGGAAGTGCAGGCCGTTGGCCGAGAGCAGGACGAGCCCGAGGCAGAGCACGAGCACGCTCCACCACGCGCGCCCGCGACGCGCGGAGCGCGGATGCCCGCGCTCGCTCCAGTACTCGCTGCCGTAGAGCGCGCCGAGGCCGCCGACCACGCCGAGGAGCGCGAGAAAGAGCGCGCTCACCGCGTCGAGCCGGAGATGGACGGCTTCGCCGCCGACGCGGATTGGCGCGCGCAGGTCCCACGCCTCGCCCGTCGTGAGCGCGATGGCCGCCGCGCCGACCGCGGCCGCGCCGCCCACGAGGACGCTCGCGAGCCAGCCCTTCGGCACGCGCGCTGCGAGGAGAAGGCCGAGAAGCGTCGCCGCTCCGGAGATCGCGAGCAGCGCGGAGGTCATGGGCCGGGCGCGCCGGCCTCGGTGCGCGGCCGCACCCCAGGCCGCTTCCCGCTTCGCGCGCTCCGCCGCTCTGTCTCTTCGTGGGACGTTGGTCGATCCCGCATGGGCGGGCGCGAGCGTATCGCTTCGCATCCCTGCGGACAATCGGCGCACGTCGAAAACGCGCCGCCGAAAGGCCGGTGCTCGCGACGCGCTGCGAGCCGAGCGCGCTGCTCGAACCCGCTCGCCGGGTCTTGCCCGCCCGCGCAGGGCAGCGGCCGCGCGCTCAGCCTCGTCGCTCGCCGCCTCCGCCCGTGTCGGCCGCGGCGTCTCGATCCCGCAGGCGGTAGCCGACGCCGGGCTCGGTGATGAGCCGCCGCGGCCGGGCCGAATCGGCCTCGATCTTCTTGCGAAGCTCGGCGACGTGTACGCGCACGGTGTGGCTCGGCCCGGCGTGCGCCGCGCCCCAGACCTCCTGCATGATCTGCCGGTGCGTCAGCACGCGGCCGGCGTTGCGCGCGAGCAGCACGAGGATTCCGTACTCCGTCGGCGTGAGGCGCACCTCGCGCCCGTCGATCGTCACCTCGCGGCGCGCGAGGTCGATCCGAAGCCCCGGGAGCTCGATCACCGATTCGTCGCCGCCCGCGCCCGCCGCGGCGTGCCGCAGCGCGACACGCACGCGCGCAAGCAGCTCGGCGACGCCGAAGGGCTTCGTGAGGTAGTCGTCCGCGCCCGCGTCGAGCGCGGCCACCTTGTCGTCCTCGCGCCCTCGCGCGGAGAGCACGATCACCGGCACGCGGCTCCACTCGCGAAGGCCGCGGACGATCTCGATGCCGTCGACGTCGGGCAGGCCGAGGTCGAGCAGCACGACGTCGGGGTTGTGGCTCGCGGCGAGCGAGAGGCCGAGCGAGCCGGTCTCCGCTTCGACGATGCGAAAGCCCTGCGCGCCGAGCGAGACACGCAGGAAGCGGCGCATCGGCGCCTCGTCCTCGACGAGCAGCACGAGCGGCCCGGCTTCGGTCACGACGGCGCACCCGCCGAGAGCTCCGCCGGGAGCGGCGGCGGCTCGGGCATCGGAAGCCGCGCACGAAAGCGTGCGCCTCCTCCCTCGCGCTCCTCGACCGCGATGTCGCCGCCGTGTGCCTGCGCGACGCCCTTGCAGATCGCGAGGCCAAGACCCACACCCGGAGTCCCGCTCGCCGCGTCGCGGACGAACTTCTCGAACGCCCGGGAGCGCAGCGCGGGCGAGAGGCCCGGCCCGCGATCCGACACACACAGCTCGACCGCGCCCGGCGCGTGCCGCGCCTCGATCTCGATCGGCCCGGCGGGCGCATACTTCAGGGCGTTCTCGAGCAGGTTCACCAGGAGCTGCTCGATCAGGATCGGGTCGACCCACACGAGCGAGACGTCGGGGCCGAGCCGCACCTTCACCTCGCGCTCCGCGATCGCCTTCTCGAGGCGCGTCAGCGCCGAGCCCACGATCTCGTCGAGCGGCACCCACTCGCGCCTCAGCGCCACGTGTCCGGACTCGAGCCGCGTCATGTCGAGCAGATTCGCGACGAGCCGCTCGAGCCGCTCCGCCTCGTCGCAGATCGTCTCGGCCAGATCGCGCCGCGCATCGGGCGAGAGTCGCCCGTCGTCGCGCAGCGACGTCGCCGCGCCCGTGATGCCCGCGAGCGGCGTTCGCAGATCGTGCGAGACGCCCGCGAGAAGCGAGCTGCGCGTCTCTTCGGTCTGCGCATGGATCGCCGCTGCGCGCGCCTCCTCGGCGAGCCGAGCGCGCTCGAGCGCGAGAGCGGTCTGGCGCGTCAGCGCATCGAGGAAGCCGCGCTGCTCGGCGGTGAGCGACACGCGCGCCGTGGGAAGGAGCACGAGGACTCCTCGCGGCTGCGGGCCCGCGGAGAGCGGCGCGGCGAGCGTGCGAGCCCCGGGGAGCGTGTCGGTGCCGAGGCCCGCGGGACGGCCGTGCTCGAACGCCCAGCGCGCGACGGCGAGCTCGCTGCCTTCGAGAATCGCGCCCGGCGGCTCCGCGGCCTCGACGACGAGCGTGCCGGCCGCGTCCTCGCGCAGCACGAACGCGCTCCCCGGAAATGAACGCGTGGCGAGGCGCACCGCGACGCGCGCCACCGTGCGCGGCTCGACGACGACGCCGAGCTCGCTCGAGAGCGCGTAGAGCGCCGCCGCTCGCTCCTCGCGCGCGATCGCCTCCTGCTCGTGGCGCCGAAGCCGCGTCATGAGCTCGCTCAGCACGAATCCGATCCCGAACATCATGGCGAACGTCATGAGGTACCGGATGTCCGCCACCTGGAGCGTCAGGAAGGGACGGACGAAGAAGAAGTCGTACGCCGCGACGCTGAGCGCGGCGGCGAGCAGCGCGGGGCCGCGGCCGAGCCAGACCGCGGCCGCCATCACCGCGAGCAGGTAGAGCATCTCGACGTCGGGAACGCCGGCCACGCGCTGCAGCACGAATGCGAGCGCGCTCAGCACCGCCACCAGAAGGGCGCTCGCGAGCCAGCGCGCGAGCGCGGGAGGGGCGGGAGCCGGCCCCGCGAACGCCGCGGGCCCCTCGCCGGGGTCTCCCGAGATCACGAGCACGTCGATCGGCCCGCTGCCGCGCACGACCTCGTCGACCAGCGAGCCCCGCAGCCGGTCGCGAAGGCGCGAGTGCGTGGGCTTGCCGATCACGATGCGCGTCACGTTCTCCTTGCGCGCGTACGAGAGCAGCGCCTCGCCGGTGCTCGCGCCCGAGAGCCGAACGACCGTGGCGCCGAGCGACTCGGCGAGGCGCAGGTGCGCCTCGAGCCGCTCGCGGTCGGCCTCGTTCGCGCCGCCGAGAGCGGCTGCGTCGACGTACGCGGCGACCCAGGGCGCACGCAGGCCGGCCGCCATGCGGCGGGCAGCCCGGACGAGCCGCGCGCTGCTCGGCGCCGGCCCGACGCAGACGAGGATCCGCTCGCCCGCGGGCCACGTCTCCTCCACGCCGTGCTGCTCGCGGAACTCGCGAACGTCCTCGTCGACGTGCTGCGCCATCCGGCGCAGCGCGAGCTCGCGGAGCGCGAGCAGGTTGCCGCGACGAAAGAAGCGCTCCGCGGCCTGGCGCGCCTGGTCGGGAAGGTAGACCTTGCCTTCGTGCAGGCGGTCGAGGAGCTCCTCGGGCGCGACGTCGACCATCTCGATCTCGTCGGCCCGCTCGAGGATCGAGTCGGGAATCGTCTCGCGGACCTGCACGCCGGTGATCTGTGTGATCACGTCGTTGAGGCTCTCGACGTGCTGGATGTTCACGGTGGTGTAGACGTCGATTCCCGCGTCGAGCAGCTCGAGAACGTCCTGCCAGCGCTTCCCGTGGCGCGATCCCGGATAGTTGGTGTGCGCGAGCTCGTCGACCAGGAGCAGCCGCGGCCGCCGCGCGAGCGCGCCGTCGAGGTCGAACTCCTCGAGCCGCATGCCCCGATACTCGACCAGCCGGCGCGGAAGGATCTCGAGGCCGAGCAGGAGCGCGCCCGTGTCGAATCGCTTGTGCGTCTCGACGAGCCCGACGACGACGTCGGGCACCTTCTGGTCGATCACGAGATCGCGCGCGACCTGGAGCATCCGGTACGTCTTGCCGACGCCCGGCGCGAAGCCGAGGAAGATCTTGAGCTTCGCGCGCGCTTCCCGCGCCTGCTCCGCCTGCACCCGCCGCAGGAGCGCGTCGGGATCGGGACGCACGCTCTCTTCGCCCATTGCGGCCCCCGGGCGCTACCTCGAACCGTTTGCCGAGCGCTCGAGGTCGAGGTTCAGGAGTAGCACGTTCACGCGCGGCTCTCCGAGCAGGCCGAGCGTGCGCCCTTCCACGTGCGCCGCGACCGTGCGACGCAGCTCGTCCTCCGGGAGCCCGCGGGCGCGGGCGACGCGCGGCACCTGGTAGAAGGCAGCGGCCGGCGTGACGTGCGGGTCGAGGCCGCTTCCCGAGGCCGTGACGAGGTCGACCGGCACGCGGTCGCCGGGCCCCGCCGCCGCGCGAAGCGCCGCGATGCGGGCCCGAACGGCTTCACGAAGCGCCGGATTCGACGGGCCGAGGTTCGACCCGCCCGACGCCGCAGCGTCGTACGGATTCGGCGACGTCGCGGACGGCCGGGTCCAGAACAGGCGCGGATCCGCGAACGGCTGGCCGATGAGCGCCGACCCGGACACGCGGTCGCCGTCGAGAATCAGGCTGCCGCTCGCCTGCCACGGAAACAGCGCGTGCGCGAGCGCGGTCACGATCGCCGGATAGGCGACGCCGGTGAGCGCACTCAGCATCACGAACGAGAGCGCTGCAGCGCGAAGCTGCCCTGCCATCGCGTCCTCCTTCCTACACGGCGCCGAGGGCGACCAGCGCGAGGTCGATCGCCTTGATGAACGGGAACGGGAGCAGCACGCCCCCCAGCCCGAACGTCAGCAGGTTGCGCCGCAGCAGCTCGCCGGCCGGCGCCGGCCGGTAGCGAACGCCGCGCAGCGCGAGCGGGATCAGCGCAACGATGATGAGCGCGTTGAAGATCACCGCCGACAGCACGGCGCTCTCCGGAGAGTGGAGGCGCATCACATCGAGCGAGCGAAGCGCGGGATACGTCGCTGCGAACGCACCCGGGATGATCGCGAAGTACTTCGCGAGATCGTTGGCGATGCTGAAGGTCGTGAGCGTCCCGCGGGTGATCAGCATCTGCTTTCCGATCTCGACCACGTCGAGGAGCTTGGTCGGGTTCGAGTCGAGGTCGACCATGTTGCCGGCCTCCTTCGCGGCCTGCGTCCCCGTGTTCATCGCGACCGCGACGTCGGCCTGCGCGAGCGCGGGAGCGTCGTTCGTCCCGTCGCCCGTCATCGCGACGAGGTGCCCCTTCGCCTGGTACTCGCGGATCAGCGCGAGCTTCGTCTCCGGCCTCGCTTCGGCGAGAAAGTCGTCGACGCCGGCTTCGGCCGCGATCGCGGCCGCCGTGAGCGGATTGTCTCCCGTGAGCATCATCGTGCGGATGCCGACGCGCCGCAGCTCGGCGAAGCGCTCGCGGATCCCGCCCTTCACGATGTCCTTGAGCTGGACGACGCCGAGCACGCGTGCGCCGTCGGCCACCACGAGCGGCGTTCCGCCTTCGTGCGCGACACGCTCGGCGTCGGCGCGCACCGCCTCCGGCAGTGCGCCCCCCTTCGATCCGACGAAGTCCCGGATCGCGTCGACCGCGCCCTTGCGGATCTCGCGTCCGTCGAGGTCGGCGCCGCTCATCCGCGTGTGCGCGCTGAAGGGAACGAAGTGAACGCCGAGGTCGCGAACGTCGCGACCGCGGACGGCGAAGCGCTCCTTCGCGAGGACGACGATGCTGCGGCCCTCGGGCGTCTCGTCGGCGAGCGACGAGAGCTGCGCCGCCACGGCGAGCTCGCGCTCGGCCACGCCGGGCGCGGCGAGAAACGCGGTCGCCTGCCGGTTGCCGAGCGTGATCGTCCCCGTCTTGTCGAGCAGCAGCACGTCGACGTCGCCGGCGGCCTCGACCGCCCGCCCGGAGGTCGCGAGCCCGGGCGCCTGGATCCTGCGGTCCAGGCCGGCGACCCCGATCGCCGAGAGCAGCGCGCCGATCGTCGTCGGGATGAGGCACACGAGCAGCGCGACGAGGGTCGTCGTCGCGATCGGCGCTCCGGCTGCGGACGAGGTGGCCGCGTACATCGAGAACGGCCGGAGCGTCACCGTCACGAGCAGGAAGACGATCGTGAGGCCCGCGAGCAGGATGTCGAGCGCGATCTCGTTGG
>JAYRMX010000359.1:0-14271 GCA_041912475.1 Myxococcota bacterium | reverse complement strand
CGCCGCCGGCTTTCTCGCGCGGGTCTTCGCGTGGCCGGTCGCGCGCGAGGGGGGTCGTGTCGCGCGGCCCGGGCCGGCGGAGCTGGCGAGCTCGGCAGGAGCCGGTGCGCTGTGCCTCGTCTGGTTCGAGGGGATCAAGCGGCTGCGGCCGCGGTGGCTGGCGGCGGCGCCGCAGACCGGCTCCGTGTAGCGTGAGAGCTGCCGCCGCCACGCCGTTCCGGGGAGACAGGAGATGCTGCGCACCGTTCTCACCATGAAGCCGCGTCCGGGCGCGCGGGACGCGGCCGTCGCCGTCTACCGCGAGTCCGGGATCCTCGACCTCGCGGTCCGTGAGGCCGGATGTCTCGCCGCCGAGCTGCAGGTTCCCGCGGACCCCGACGGCGCGATCGTCGTCACGTCGCTCTGGCCCAGCCGCGCCGACTACGAAACGTGGGGCTCGCACCCGGCGCGTGCCGACCTCGCTGGGCGGCTGGTCGGGCTCCTCTCCGACGCTCATCTCGACGAATACGAGGTCGTCCTCCGCGCCGCACGCACCTGAACCGCGAGGGGAGCAGGCCGTGCGGCCGACCTGGGCGCGCGGCGAGCGGAGGCCACTGCCGGCGAGCGGAGCGGGCCCTTGGGCTGAGATACTCTCGGCGGCGGATCCACGGGCCGCACGGGAGCCTCCATGATCTCGAGAAGGCGCATGCGCGGCGTGGCGCCGGCCCTTGCTGCGGTAGCGATCGCCCTGGCCGCCGAAGCGGCTCCGCCAACGGAGTTCGACGCCGAGCGCGAAGAGATGGTCGCGCAGCAGATCGAGGCGCGCGGCGTTCGCGACCCGCGCGTCCTTGCGGCGATGCGGCGCGTTCCGCGCCATCGCTTCGTTCCGGACGACGAGGCGGAGTACGCCTACGAGGACCGGCCGCTCCCGATCGGAAGCGGCCAGACCATCTCGCAGCCGTACATCGTCGCTGCGATGACCGAAGCGGCGCAGATCCGGCCCGGAGACAACGTGCTCGAGATCGGCACCGGATCGGGCTACCAGGCCGCCGTGCTCGCCGAGCTCGGCGCGCACGTGCACAGCATCGAGATCGTCCCCGAGCTGGCCGCGCGCGCGCGCAAGACCCTCGCAGGCGAGGGATACGGACAGGTCGTCGTGATCGAGGGCAACGGCTGGCTCGGCCTTCCCGAGAAGGCGCCCTTCGACCGCATCCTCGTGACGGCTGCGCCCGACCGGATGCCCGAAGCGCTCGTCGAGCAGCTCCGCGTCGGGGGCCGCATGGTCGTCCCGGTCGGCGAGTACGACCAGTGGCTGCGCGTGCTCGAGAAGACTCCCGACGGCATCCGCGAGCGCGAGCTCTTCCCCGTCCGCTTCGTTCCGATGGTGAAGTAGTCGCGAGGTCAGCGCGCGGCGAGGTAGTCGAGGCAGCTCGCGAGCGTCGCGACACGGGGAACGTCCGCGTCCGGGACTTCGATTCCCGTCTCCTCGCGCAGACCGACGAGGAAGTTGAGAAAGTCCATCGAGTCGAGGTCGAGGCTCTCGCGAAGATCGGCGGCGGGATCGAGCGCCTCGAGGTCGGCCTCGGGTGCGATGCCCGCGAGCACGCGCTTCACGACGGCCTCGAGCTCTTTGCGCGTCACAGCGCCTCCGGCACCTGCAGCAGGCGGTCGACGGCCGAGAGGAAGCGCGCACCGCGGTGGCCGTCGCTCACGCGATGATCGGCGGCGAGGCTCGCCGTCACGACCGGCCGCGCGCCGACGAGGCCGTTCTCGGCCCAGGCGCGTTCGCGGACGCGCCCGAAGCCGACGAGAGCGACCTGCGGCGGGTAGATGACGCCGAAGACGTTCTCGACGCCCTGATCGCCGAGGTTCGTGACGGTGATCGTCGCGTCGGTCATCTCGGAGCTGCGAAGGCCGCCCGCGCGCGCACGCCGAACGAGGTCGGCGAGCGCGCGCATGAGGTCGCCGAGAGGCATGCGGTCCGCATCGCGCAGCGCGGGGGCGACCAGCCCGCCGTCGCGCAGAGAGATCGCGATGCCGAGGTGGATGCCCTCGCCGGGAACGAACGCGCCGTCGCGAAAGAAGCCGCTCAGCTCCGGCGTCTCGTGCAGCGCGAGCGCCACGGCCTTGAGGAGCAGCGCAGCCGGGAGCAGGCGCTCCGTCACCGGACGCCGCGCGTTCTCGGCGTCGAGGAAGTGCTGCGCCTTCGAGAAGTCGATCGACGTCGAGAGATAGTAGTGAGGGATCTCGCGCTTCGAGCGCGCCATCGCGGCGGCGATCGCCCGGCGCATCGCGGTGGTGTGGTCCGTGGCAGCGATCTCCCTCGCGCCGGGCTCCGGCTGCACGCGCGCCGGGGTCGCGATCGCTGCCGCGCCGCCGGCCGGCGCCGGCTGCGCTCGCGGAGGGATCGCCGCGCGCGCGGCCTCTCCGGCGACGATGCCCGCCGCCCGTTCGACGTCCTCGTGCAGGATGGCTCCGTCCGGACCGCTGCCGCGCACCCGCGCGAGATCGACGTCGAGCTCCGCGGCCGCACGCCGTGCGAGCGGGGAGGCGTGGATGCGGACGGACGCGTCCCGAACGCCGACGCGATCGCGTGTCGGATGCGGAGCAGCGGAAGCACCCGAAGCCGCGGCTGCCGCCGCGATTCGCGCGAGCGGCGTTCCGACGGGAACCTTCGCGCCGGCGGCGACGAGAATCTCCTCGACGACGCCGTCCTCGAAGCACTCGATCTCGATCGCGGCCTTGTCGGTGTCGACGAGCGCGACGAGGTCGCCGCGCCGCACCCGGTCTCCCGGCGCGACGTGCCACTCGAGAACGGTCCCGGCCTCCATGTCCGCTCCGAGCCTCGGCATCAGGAGATCAGCCACGGCGGCCCGCTCCCACGGCGCGGCGCGCCGCGGCCGCGATCGTCGCCGCCTGCGGCAGCGCCGCCTGCTCGAGATGCTGCGCGTACGGCATCGGCACCTCGGCGCTGCACACGCGCTCGACGGCGGAGTCGAGCTCGAAGAACGTCTTCTCGACGAGGCGCGCCGCGATCTCCGCCGAGAGGCTGCCGCTTCGCCAGCCCTCGTCGACGATCACCGCGCGGTGCGTCCGCGAGACCGACGCGACGAGCGTCTCCTCGTCGAGGGGCCGGAGCGTTCGCAGGTCGATCACCTCGGCGTCGATGCCTTCGCGCGCGAGCGTCTCGGCGGCCTCCAGCGCTTTCGCGAGCGTTCCGCCGTACGCGATGAGGCTGACGTCGCGGCCGGGCCGGCGCATTGCGGCGCGCTCGATCTCGACCGCGCCCGCGCCGGCGGCGAGCTCTCCTTCCATCGCGTACAGCCCGCCGTGCTCGAAGATGAGAACGGGGTCCGGATCTTCGAGCGCGGTCCAGAGCATCCCGCGCGCGTCCTCGAGCGTCGCCGGCGCGAGGACCTTCAGCCCCGGGACGTGCGCGTACCAGCCTTCGAGGCTGTGCGAGTGCTGCGCGGCGAGCTGGCGCCCGCCGCCCGTCGTCATGCGGATCACGATCGGAACGTGGAGCTGCCCGCCCGACATGTGGAGCAGCGTTGCCGCGTTGTTCACGATCTGGTCGAGGGCGAGCAGGCTGAAGTTCACCGTCATCACTTCGACGATGGGCCGCATCCCGCCGAGCGCAGCGCCGATTCCCGCGCCGACGAACGCCGACTCCGAGAGCGGCGTGTCGCGAATGCGGTCGGGTCCGAACTCGTCGAGCAGCCCCTTGCTGACGCCGAAGCAGCCGCCGTAGCGGCCGACGTCCTCGCCCATCAGGAACACGCGCGGATCCCGCAGGAGTGCGTCGCGCAGCGAGGCGCGAACGGCCTCGCGGTACGTCGTGCGTCCCTTCGGAGCGGCGGCCGCGCTCACGAGGGCGTCCGCTCCGAGTAGACGAAACGCGTGAGCTCCTCGACGGGCTCGAGGCTCCCTGCCTCCGCGAACGCGACCGCGTCCGCGATCTCGGCCGCGACGTCGCGCTCGATCTCTGCGAGCGCGTCGTCGTCGAGCGCGCCCTGTGCACGCAGCCGTGCGGCGTGCAGCGGGATCGGGTCGCGCTCCTTCCAGCGCTCGACCTCGGCGCGGTCGCGATAGAGCTCCGGGTCGTACATCGAGTGAGCGCGGAAGCGGTAGGTGCGGAGCTCGAGGAAGTGCGGCCCGCCGCCGGCGCGCACGGCGGTCGCCGCACGCCGGCAGGCGTCCTCGACCCCCGCGACGTCCATGCCGTCGACCGGCCAGGCGGGAAGTGCGTAGCTCGCGGCCTTGAGCGCGAGGTCGGTCTCGGCCTCCGACCGCGCGAGGGCCGTCCCCATGGCGTAGAGGTTGTTCTCGCAGCAGAAGAGCACGGGGAGCTTCCACAGCGCCGCGAGGTTGAGCGACTCGTGGAACTCTCCCTCCGCGACGGCGCCTTCGCCGAAGAAGCACGCCGTCACGCGACTGCGGCGCTGCATGCGGTCGGCGAGCGCGAGGCCGACCGCGAGCGGGAGCCCGCCGCCCACGATCGCGTTGCCGCCGTAGAAGCGCCGCGCCGCGTCGAACAGGTGCATCGATCCGCCTCGGCCGCGGCAGCATCCTTCGAGCCTGCCGTACATCTCGGCGAGGATCGCGCGCGCCGGGATGCCGCGCGCGAGCGCGTGGCCGTGCTCGCGGTACGTCGCCACGACCGCGTCATCGGGATCGAGCACCGACAGCGCACCCGCGGCCACCGCCTCCTGCCCGATGCCGAGGTGCATGAAGCCGCGGACCTTGCCTGCGCTGTAGAGCTCGACGCACTTCTCCTCGAAGCGGCGGATGCGGATCATCTCGTGCAGCAGGCGTGTGCCTGCGCCCGCGCTCTCCGGCTTCGCAGCGGCCACGCTCACGCGCTCTCCTCGAGCGTCGACGTGTCGCCTTCCGGAAGGCCCAGCTCGCGCGCCTTGAGCAGGCGGCGCAGGATCTTGCCGCTTCGCGTCTTGGGGATGCTCGCGACGAAGTCGATCTCCTTCGGCGCCACCGCAGCGCCGAGGCGCTTTCTGCCGAAGCCCTGGAGCTCGAGCCGCAGCGGCGCGCCGGGCTCGAAGCCCGGCCGCAGCGCGACGAACGCCTTCACGATCTCGCCGGCCACCGGATCGGGCTTTCCGATCACGCCCGCTTCCGCGACGGCCGGATGCTCGAGCAGCACGCTCTCGACCTCGAAGGGGCCGATCAGGTGCCCCGACGACTTGATGACGTCGTCGGCGCGGCCCACGAACCAGAAGTAGCCGTCGGCGTCGCGGGTCGCGAGGTCTCCCGAGAGGTACCAGCCGCCCGCGAAGCACTTTCGCGTCCGCTCCTCGTCGCCGAGATAGCCGCGAAACATCGACGGCCAGCCGGGCCGCAGCGCGATCTCGCCGCGCACGCCCGGGTCTTCGACCAGCGTCACCCCTCCGTCACGCTCGCGGCGAACCAGCGCGGCGTCGATGCCCGGCAGAGGCAGCCCCATCGACCCGGGCCTCACCTCGACCGCGGGCAGGTTCGCGATCATGATCCCGCCCGTCTCGGTCTGCCACCAGTTGTCGTGGACGGGAAGGCCGAGCGCGCGCTCGCCCCAGACCACGGCTTCGGGCGGGAGCGGCTCGCCGACGCTCGCGACGAAGCGCAGCGCCGAGAGGTCGTAGCGGCGCGGCAGATCGTCTCCCGCCTTGATCAGCATGCGGAGCGCCGTCGGCGCCGTGTACCACACGCTCACGCGCTCGTCCTGCAGCGTTCGGTACCAGCGCTCGGCGTCGAACTCGGCCTCGTCGACGACGCTGGTGATGCCGTGCGTGAGCGGCGCGACGATGCCGTACGAAGTGCCCGTCACCCAGCCCGGGTCGGCCGTACACCAGAAGACGTCGCTCGCGTGAAGATCGAGCGCGAAGCGGGCCGTCGCGTGGTGAGCGACGACGGCGCGGTGCACGTGAACGGCGCCCTTGGGCTTTCCGGTGGTGCCGCTCGTGAAGTGGAGCAGGACCGGATCCTCGGGATCGGTCGGCTCGATCTCGAAGCGGTCGCTCGCCGCGTCCAGCAGGCCGTCGAGCGCGAGCGTTCCGGGCGGCGCCGCGCCCGCGCCGTCGCGCACCACGAGCACGTGCTCGAGAGACGGCAGATCCGAACGGATCGCCGCCACCTTCCTGGCATACAGCGTCTCGGTCGTGAGCAGCACGCGCGCCTCGCCGAGCGTCATGCGTTGCCGGATCGGCTCGGGGCCGAACGCCGAGAACAGAGGACAGAAGACGGCGCCGGCTTTCATCGCGCCGAGCGCGCCGGCGTAGAGCTCGGGGATCCGACCGCAGAGCGCGAAGACGCGGTCGCCGCGGCGAACACCGAGCCCGCGCAGCGCGTTTGCGAACCGGCTCGTCCGGCGCGCGAGCTCGGCGTAGGTGAGATCGCGACGCTCGCCCTGCTTGCCGAGAAAGCGCAGCGCGACGCGGTCTCGACGCGGCCCCGCCGCGTGCCGGTCCGCCGCTTCGTGCGCGATGTTGAGGCCGCCTCCTCCCGGCAGGCCGCCCAGCTCGGCGGCCGCGCGCTCCCACGAGAACTCGCGGCGCGCAGCGGCGTAGTCGAGGAGATTCGGAACGACCTTCCACGCGGAGGGCACGGGCGGCGGCTTCGGGATCGGCTTCCAGCTCACGGACCCTCCGGAGGCCGCGATCGCGCGGGCATGATCCCGGTCATGGCGGGAGGGGCCCGGGCCGCCAACACTCGCACCCGATGCCGCCCGCCGCGCGGCCCGTCCCGAACTGAACCCAGCAGTACCCAGCAGTACCCAGCAGTAGCCAACAGAACCGAACGCAACCGAATACGACGCAACGAAGCGGAGCGGAGCATAGCCGATGGCGCGAATCGCAGGATCGTGGGCCGAGGCGTATCGCAGCAAGTGGCGATGGGACCGCGTGGCGTGGAGCAGCCACAACGTCGACTGCTACCCGTCGGGCTGTCCGCTCCGCGCGTACGTGAAGGACGGCCGGATCGTTCGTGAGGAGCAGGCCGGATCGCTGCCGCAAATCGAGCCCGGAATCCCCGACATGAACCCGATGGGCTGCCAGAAGGGCGCCTGCTGGCCGCAGCTCCTCGATGCGCCCGACCGTGTGACGCGGCCGCTTCGCCGCACGGGCGAGCGCGGCGAAGGGAAGTTCGAGCCCGTGTCGTGGGAGACCGCGCTCGCCGAGATCGCCGACGCCATGCTCGATGCGATCGCGGAGCAAGGGCCCGAGTCGATCATCGTGCCGATGACGCCCGAGATGGGCGCCTCGCCGGCGCGCATCTTCGCAAACGCGCTCGGCGCCGTGATCACCGACGGGAGCGCCGAGTTCCACGACTTCAGCCCCGGCTTCCATCTCACGTGGGGCCTGTTCAACCCCGTGGCGTCGATGGACGACTGGTTCCTCGCGGACCTGACGCTCATCTGGCACGCGAACCCCGTCTACACCTACATCACGATGTACCACTACCTCGCCGAGTCGCGGTACAACGGCGGCGAGGTCGTGACGATCGCGCCCGACTTCAGCCCCTCGGCGATCCACGCGGACTACCATCAGCCGATTCGCATCGGCACCGACGCCGCGCTCGCGCTCGCGATGTGCAAGGTGATCGTCGACGCCGGCCTGTACCCGAAGCAGTTCGTCCAGGAGCAGACCGATCTTCCGCTGCTCGTTCGCAAGGACACCGGCCGCTTCCTGCGCGGCAGCGAGGTCTTCGCCGGCGAGCGCGACGACCAGTTCTTCTGGTGGGACGCGCTCTCGGGAACGCTCGCGCCCGCGCCGCGCGGAACGCTCGCGACGATGGGCGTCGATCCGGCGCTCGAGGGCAGCTACCGCGCGACGCTCGCCGACGGGCGAAGCGTCGAGGTCGAGCCGGTCTTCGCGATCCTGCGGCGCCACCTCGAGGACTACACGCCCGAGAAGGCCGGGGCGATCTGCGAGATCCACCCCGACAACATCCGTGCGCTCGCACGCAAGGTCGCGACCCGCAAGACCAAGATCTTCATCGGCTGCAACTCGGGCAAGTCGTATCACGGCGATCTCATGGAGCGAGCGATGGCGCTGCTCCTCGCGCTCACGGGCAACTGGGGAAAGAAGGGGACCGGCGTCCGCTCGTGGGCCGTGATCGGCCTCGACGGCCAGGCGTTCATGGCGCAGAAGGGAGCGCCGGGGCAGGAGGCCGCGCAGCGCTTCATCGCGGGCGTCACCGGAATGCGCCGCATGCTCGGCGCCGGAGATCCCACGATGAGCGCCGAGATGCTCCAGAACCGCGCGGCCGAGATGGCCGGCGAGCTCGGCGGGATGGGCCGCACGATGCCGCCCGTCTACCTCTGGTACCACCAGTACGGCTACCGCGAGCGTTGGGACGATCCGCGGAACCACGACGCGGCGATGCCGCGCCGCTTCGGCGCGTATCTCGAGGAGGCTGCGCAGAAGGGCTGGTGGGAGGGGAGCCTTCCGCGCGCCTTCGAGAACGTCGCGCCGCGCGTTCTGATCGAAGCCGGGGGGAACCTCCTGCGCCGGCAGCGCGGCGGACAGACGCTCCTGCTCGAGAACGTCTGGCCGAAGCTGCGAACGATCGTCTCGATCGACTCGCGAATGAACACGACGGGGCTCTACTCGGACTACGTCCTTCCCGCGGCGCAGCACGGCGAGAAGATCCAGCAGAGCATGCCGTCGGTGCACCACCTCAACTGCGTCCTCGCCGACCGCGCCGTTGCGCCCGCGGGCGAGGCGCTTCCGGACGTCGAGATCGGGCTGCGCCTGCTCGAGGCGCTCGAGGAGCGCGCCGCGGCGCGCGGGATGGCGGAGTTCAGCGACGCGAAGGGCAGGAAGCGAAGCCTGCGCGGCCTCGTGGCGGCCGCAACGCTCGGCGGCGCGCTGCGGGACGAGGAGAAGCGCTTCGACGAGGCCATCCGCGACAACGCCGTCTACGGACTGCTGCCGCCTGGAACGACGCTCGAGACGCTGCGCGAGAAGGGAGCGATCCGTTACTCCGGCTGGGGGATGGTCGGTCACGGCCCGTCGCAGGCGTCGTCGCTCCGGCCGGACGAGGCGCACAACCCGCTGCGCTGGCACACCGAGGAGAAGGTCCCGTACGACACGCTCGTGCGTCGCGCGCAGTTCTACATCGACCACGACTGGTTCCTCGAGGCGGGCGAGGCGCTCCCCGTACACAAGGAGTCGCCCGGCCACGGCGGCCCGGGCCGGCGCTTCCAGCTCACGAGCGGGCACAACCGCTGGAGCATCCACTCGATGAACATGACGAGCCGCGTGCTGCTGAACACGCACCGCGGCGAGCCGTTCGCGTTCCTCAACCCGCAGGACGCGGAGAGCCTCGGCGTCGCGAACGGCGACACGATCGAGCTCGTGAGCGACGTCGGGAGCACGCGCATGGCGGCGAAGCTCTCGCCCGCGTGCCGGCCCGGTCAGGTGATCCTGTACAACGGCTTCGAGCCGTTCATGCATCCGGGCTGGAAGGGACAGTCGGAGCTCGAGCCCGGGCAGATGAAGTGGCTCGGGCTCGCTGGAGGCTACGGGCACCTCAAGTACCGCGCGTTCTCGTGGCAGCCGGTCCCGACCGACCGCGCGGTGCGCGTCGACGTTCGCAGGGCGGGGCCGCCGGCGTCGTGAGCGGCGGGAGCGCGGGCAGCCGCGGCGGCGGGATGCGGGGCCGATGACCACGACGTTGTTCCGCAACGGGACCCTGTGGGCGGGCGAGCGACCGGCGCCGCGGCCCGGCTGGCTGCTGGTTCGCGGCGATCGAATCGAGGCCTGCGGCGGCGCGAGCGAGCCGGAGCCGGGCGCCGAGGCGTCGGTCGACCTCGGCGGCGCTCATCTGCTGCCGGGCTTCTGCGACGCGCACTCGCACCTCTCGGTGGGCGCGTGGCTCCCGGCCGTCGGCGACGGCCGCTCGCTGGGCTCGCCCGAACGAGCGATCGCGGCGGTGCGAAGCGCGGCGTCGGCGAAGCCGCCCGGCGCATGGATCGTCTTCGGTCGCGTCGATCTCGACCACTGGCCCGGCGGCCGTGTCGCGAGCGCGCGCGAGCTCGCCGAGGCGAGCGGCGGGCGGCCCGTTCTGCTCGCGGACCTGACGCTCCATCGCGGACTCGTTTCGGAAGAGGGCCTTCGCCTCGCCGAAATCGGCCGCGGCATGCACGATCCGAGAGGAGACGTCGTCCGGGGCCGATTCGGCGAGCCGACGGGGCTCGTCTGGGAGCGCGCCTTCGGGCGAGTGATCTACACCGCACTGCGTAGCCTTGCGACCGAGGCGGGAGAGGCAGGCGCCAGCGGTCTGCTCGACCGCGAGGCCGACCAGCACCTGCGGCTCGGCATCACGCGCGTTCACGAGCCGGGCGTCGGTCCCGACGTTCACGAGCGGCTCGTCGCGCTCGCGGCCCGGACTCCGCTGCGGCTCTCGTGGTCGGCCGGCGCGAGCGCGGGCTTCCTCGAGCCGCCGGACGACCCGGCCGCGCTGCCGCCGGGACCCTACGGAGAAGCGCCCCCGAGCGTGAAGCTGTTTCTCGACGGAGCGCAGCGCTGCGCGCTGTGCCTCTCGCCGTCCGCGGTGCTCGCGTCGCTCGGCGGGGCGCTGCGCGCTGCGCTCGCCGCGCGCGACGTGCGGCCGCTCGCAATGCTCGGCGCGCAGCGGACCCGGATCGATGGCCTGCACGTGCACATGGCGTGGGAGCGCTTCGACGAGCGCGAGCTGCGTACGCGCGTCGGCGCCATCGTCGACGCCGGCTTCGTTCCGCGCCTCCACGCGATCGGGAACTACGCCGTGGCGCAGGCCGCGCGCGTGCTCGCGGCCGTTCGCCCCGCGCACGCGACGATCGAGCACGTTCTGCTCGCGGGCGCGGAGGAGATCGATCTGCTCGCGCGGGCCGGAGCGGCCGTGTCGATCCAGCCCGGGTTCGTCCCGACGCACGGGCCGGCGATGCGCGCGCTCGGCCTCGACGCCGCGCTTCGCGCCGTTCCGCTGCGCTCGCTGCTCGATGCGGGCGTCGCGCTCGCGATCAGCTCCGATCATCCCTGCGGCCCGGTCGATCCCCTTCACAACCTGCGTCATGCCGTGACGCGGGGCATGCCGGGCGGCGAAGCCCTCGCGCCGCGCGAGGCCATCACGCGCAGCGAGGCCGTCCGCGCCGCGACCGCCGGGGGCGCTGCCGCCATCGGCTTCACCGGAGAGGGAGCGCTCGTTCCCGGAGCGCTCGCGGACCTCGCGGTCTGCTCGGGCGACCCCTTCGCCGAGGGCAGCCGCATCGCGAGCACGTGGGTGGGGGGGCGCCGCGTCTTCCCGCCGGCGGACGGGTAGGGCCCGCGCCGCGCCGATGGCGGCCGGGGCGCCGGCGCCGCGCTCGCCGATGCCGGCCGGCGTGCTCGTCCGCCGCGCGGCCGGCGCCTCCGGGGCGGGCCGCGCGCCTTGCGCTCGCAGGCGTTTTCATGGTCAACTCCGCCCGTCCCGCAGCAGCGCTCACCGATCCGACCCAGGAGATCCGACCGATGAACGAATCGATGCTGAGCCCGGCCGACACGGCCTGGCTGCTGACCGCCACCGCGCTCGTCCTGTTCATGACGATCCCCGGCCTCGCGCTCTTCTACGGCGGGCTCGTGCGCACGAAGAACGTGCTCTCCGTGCTCATCCAGTGCCTCGCGATCACGGCGCTCGTGACCGTGATCTGGGTGGTGTACGGCTACAGCATCGCCTTCGACCAGATCGGCATGCAGGCCGACGTGCTGACACCGGCGTCGTTCGTCGGCGGGATCTCCAAGCTCTTCCTGCGCGGCGTGTCGGGCGGGAGCATCGTCGGCACCGTTCCCGAGACGGTCTACGTCACCTTCCAGATGACGTTCGCGATCATCACGCCCGCCCTCATCGTCGGTGCGTTCGCCGAGCGGATGAAGTTCTCGGCGATGCTCTGGTTCACCGCGCTGTGGCTGACGGTCGTCTACCTGCCCGTGTGTCACATGGTGTGGGGCGGCCCCGGCTCCTTCATGGGTGCCATGGGCGTCCTCGACTTCGCGGGCGGCATCGTGGTGCACATCACGGCCGGGCTCTCTGCGCTCGTGGCCGCCGTCGTGATCGGAAAGCGGGAGGGTTACGGCCACACGCCGATGCCGCCTCACAGCCTCACGCTCACGGTCGCCGGGACGGGCATGCTCTGGGTCGGCTGGTTCGGCTTCAACGCCGGGAGCGCCGTCGCCGCGAACGGGCAGGCCGGAATGGCGATGCTCGTGACGCAGATCTCGCCTGCCGTTGCGGCCCTCACATGGATGACGATCGAGTGGTCGAAGTACGGCAAGCCCTCGGCGCTCGGATTCGCGACCGGTGCAATCGCCGGCCTCGCGGCGATCACGCCCGCATCGGGAACCGTGGGCCCGCCGGGCGCGATGGTGATCGGGCTGGTCTCGGGCGTCGCGTGCTTCTTCGGCGCCACCACGCTCAAGCGCTGGGGAGGCTACGACGACGCGCTCGACGTCTTCGGCGTCCACGGCGTGGGCGGCATCGTCGGCACCGTGCTCGTCGCCGTCTTCGCGTCGGCGGCCTTCGGCGGCTCGATCGCCGACCTCGACATCGGCAAGCAGCTCCGCACGCAGATCTTCTGCGCCGTTCTCGTCGCCGCGTGGAGCGTCGCGGCGTCGTTCGTGCTGCTCAAGATCGTCGATCGCTTCGTCGGGCTGCGCGCGAGCGAGCAGGAGGAGCGCCACGGGCTCGACCTCTCGCTGCACAACGAGACGGGATACAACCCGTAGAGAAGATCCGGCGCGGCCTGCTTCGATGCCGCTTCGGCGCGGCGTGCGGGCTGCGTCGCCCGCCGTCGCAGGTCAGGGAAGGAGTCCCTGGCTGCGAAGGTCTTCGCGCGCCGCCTTCGCCACGTCGCGGACCAGCGCGTTCACCGACGCCGGGTTCGCGCTCTCGCTGCGCGCGCCCCAGAGGAGCTCGTCCTTCGGCACCGAGTACACGAGGACCTCGACGGTGACGTAGCGGTCGGTGACCACGGTGCCCGGCGCGTACGCGCCCGGCCAGGCGTACCCGTAGTAGCCCGAGAGCGTTCCGTACGGCCCCGTGAGCGGGGGCAGCGGGGCGCCCGGGACGACCGTTTCGCGGACCTGCGTTCCGATCGGGCGCACCACGACGGCGCCGTCGAAGCCGCTCTCACGCAGCTTCTGCTTCACCGCCGGGACGTCACCGAGATCGGCGTCGGAGATGAACGCGTAGGACGCGACCGCCCTTCCGGGCGGGCTCCCGCGAACGATCTCGTCCTCGGCGATGCGGCGGGTGGCGGGGTCCTTCGCGAGCGCGAAGACTGCCACCTTCTCGAAGTGGATCTGCTCCGCCGAGGGGCTCTTCCACGAGGCGAGGATCTGCGTCGTCGCGCAGCCCGCGGTGAGCACTGCGAGACCGAGCAGGAATCGCTTCATGCGGAGCCTTCTCCCTCGCTGCTGCGACAATACCCCGAGCGGGGGGCCGCGCGCCGCGGCCGGCGGATCTGCGGGAGGGATCGCTGCGCTTTCCTGCCACGCTCGCGCGATCCGGCCCACTTCCCAGGAGAGGGGCGCGATCTCGCGTCGCGGAAGGAGGGGGCGCCCGTGCGATCCGTAGCGATCTCGTCCGCCTTGCGGGCCGCCCGGCGGCTGGTGCCGAGTGCGATCGCCTTCGCCCTGCTGCTCGCGGCACCCGGCGCGCGCGCGACGACCGCCGGCGCCGCCACCGCCCGCGTGGGAACGTGCAGCTACTGCGGGCAGCAGTACACGATCCCGCCGACCCAGACGGAGTTTCAGACTCCCGCCGCGAATCTCTCGCAGGTGTTCGCCTGGCCGAACCAGCCCCCGTTCTTCCGCGGGGAGGCTCGCGCGATCGCGGGCATCGACATGGAGAGAGGTGCGCTCTACGGGTCGGTCTCCACGTTCAACCGCCAGTCGTCACCCGGCGACGCGCAGCAGGCGTCCGCCAACGTCCGGGTGGCGTACGAGGACACTTTCCAGGTGCTCTCGGATACCCTCGCGGACGGAACCCTCGTCGACGTGACGCTCGATCTCCGGATCCGCTTCCGCGGATCGGCCGGAGCGACGGGATGGGGCAATTGCTGCCGGGTCTGGGACAACTATCAGTTCTCGGTCGCGGGTGAATCGCTCACTCCCGGACTGCCGCATTTCCAGGGGACGGGGTCGAGCGGCGTGCTGGCCGGCGGGATCGACGCAGAGCCCGTCGAGATTCCCTTCGGTCCGCTCTCCGCGCAGGCGGTCGTGGGAGGAGGCTTCTACCTCAGGCTCTCCTTCGAGATCGATTCGGGCGCCTCCGCGCTCGCTCTAT
>JAYRMX010000358.1:0-2336 GCA_041912475.1 Myxococcota bacterium | reverse complement strand
GATCGTCCGTCCGCGAGTACAGGTTGATGCCTTTGAAGTCGAGCTCGGCGCGGTTCTGCTCCTTGTCGCCGTCGCGAACTGCCATGAGGCCGAGCGGAGGGCCGTCGCGGAATGCGTGCGGATAGCGACCGCGCAGCGCGGTCGAGAGAAACCACTCGTTCGTGAAGGCGTGCCAGCGTTCGGCGGCCGCCGCGTCCGCTTCGCCGTCGCCTTCGGGCTCGCACGGCGACATGTTGAACGCCGTCCCGACGAGGGCCTTCGGGTGCGCGGCCTTCACCGCCCGGAACGCGAGGCCCTGCGCGAGATTCACGGTGTGTGTCGCGCGGAGGAAGGCGTCCTGGTCCCTGCGCCCGGGCGCGTGGTGGCCCGCGAGATAGCCGATCGTCGTGAAGATCGACGGCTCGTTGAGCAGGATCCAGCTCGTCACGCGGTCGCCGAGCGCCTTCGTCACGGTCTCGGCGTAGTCGGCGAAGCGGCCGGCGAGGTCGCGGTTCGGCCAGCCCCCGTCGTCTTCGAGCGCCTGCGGAAGATCCCAGTGATAGAGCGTGGGAAGCGGGCGGATTCCGGCCGCGAGAAGGGCGTCGACGAAGCGGCCGTAGTGCGCGAGCCCATTCGCGTTCGGCGCGCCTTTGCCCGCCGGCTGGATCCGCGGCCACGCGATCGAGAACCGATAGCTCGTATGGCCGAGCGCTTTCGCGAGCGCGATGTCCTCGCGCCAGCGACGGTACGAGTCGCAGGCGACGTCTCCGGTGTCGCCGTTCCGAATGCGGCCGGGCGTGTGTGCGAAGCGGTCCCAGATCGATTCGCCCTTGCCGTCGGCGTCCCACGCGCCCTCGATCTGATACGAAGCGGTCGCGCTTCCCCAGTGGAAGCCCGCGGGAAACCGCACGCGCGACATCTCAGCGCCCTTCGCGAAGCGCTTCGAGCACCTGGTCCGGATGCGCCTCGGCCTTCGCCACGCGCGCCCAGTGCTTCTTCACGCGGCCGTCCGGGCCGATCCAAACGGTCGAGCGGATCACTCCCGTCACCTTCCTTCCGTACATCGTCTTCTCGCCGAAGGCCCCGTACTTCTGCATCACCTTGCGGTCCGGGTCGCTCAGCAGCGGGAAGGGGAGGCGGTACTTCGCCCGGAACTTCTGGTGGGATTCGGGCGAGTCGGGCGAGACGCCGAGGACGACGACGCCGAGTGCGAGCAGCTCCTTCCAGCCGTCGCGGAAGCCGCATGCTTCCTTCGTACAGCCGGGAGTGTCGTCCTTCGGGTAGAAGTAGACGACGACGTCCTTGCCGGCGAAGTCCTTCAGCGAGACACGTGCTCCCTCAGCGTCTTCCAGCGTGAACGCGGGAGCGGCCTTTCCTTCCTGGATCGCCACGAGTCTCCTCCTGAGTTCGAGATCGCGCTCGGAGAATAACTCGCGTCGTCCGGGGCACCGGGTGCGTGCGCGCGGGCCGCGCGCTCAGCCGCCCGGCGCCAGCACGTCGAGCTCGATGCGGTCCGGCCGCACGTGCCGCAGCGCGCGGTAGCGAGCGGGCTGCACGAGGTCGATGACGACGCGAGCGCCGCCGGCCTGCGTGCGGCCGAAGCGGATGGCGTCGATCCGCCCATCGCGCACGTCGATGCGCGTCGGGCCGGGCACGTCGAGCGCGGCGCCGGGGAAGTCGAGCGCGATCCGCTCGGGACGCCCGCCCTCCGGGTCGGCCGGAAGGTACGCGGGAGTCGGCTTCGCGGGGCCCGACGTCTCGACCGTGACGCGGGTGAAGGTCGCGAAGGTCTGCGTGTTGATGCCGCGGATCGCGAGCGCGGGATCGGCGGCGGCGCTGCCCGCGAGCAGGACTACGGCGAGAGCGGCGACGCGCATGGGGCGCGCAGTCTACCCCACCCGCGGCGCGGCGCAGGCGAGCCGCCGGGTCGCGGTCGGGTTCTAGACCTGGTCGCGCAGGCGCGCGAGGACTTCGTGGAGCCGCCGCGTGTAGGTGCGCGCGACGGCGAAAGCGAGGCGCTGCGCGAGCCAGGGCCGTGCGCCCTCGAGGTAGCGGAACGCGTCGCGGTCGATCTCGAGCAGCCGCGTCTCGCACTCGGCGACCGCCGACTCCGGATGCGCGCAGTCGCCGACGAGCGGCATGCCGCCGAAGACGTGACCCGGCTGGAGGCGTGCGAGCGTCACCTCGCGGCTGCCGCGCGCGCGCGCCTGGAGCGTCACGCCGCCGCTCGCGACGACGAAGATCGAGTCTTCGCCCGGAAGGGCCGTATCCTGCCGGTAGACGAGGTGCCCGCTCAGGACGTCGCGCAGGCGGGTGATCTGCGCGAGCCCGAGGATCTCTTCGAGGCCGAAGTCGCG
>JAYRMX010000357.1:0-6360 GCA_041912475.1 Myxococcota bacterium | reverse complement strand
GGTGTCGATCGTGATCGTCCCGGTGGCCGGGAAGACGGTGCCCGCGGGTAGCGAGCCTCCGGGCATCGTCCACACGACGCTGCTGCACGCGGTCGTCGTGCACGTGCGCTCGTGGTCGATGCCCCCGCTCGCGACCGAGAGCGGGATGACGGTCGCGGAGGCGGCGCCCGAGGCGAGCGCGGTCACGAAGGCGAGGAGGCTGGTAGCGACGCTGCGGAGCATTCGGTCCCCCGATACACGTCGCCGCCGGCGACGGTTACCCCCTTCCCAGGAAGGCCCGTCGTCCGGTACCTCAGCAATTCGCGTGCCGGCGCCGGGTGCGCCGGGTGGTTTCCGTCAAGTCACCGATTGAAAAAGGTTTTTCATTCCCGACCGGCGCGCGTCGCGCGTCACGGGTGGGAAGCCGCTTTCCGCGCGAGGGAAAGCCCCTTCCGCGCACGGCCGGAGGAGGTGGGAGATCGCCCGGCTGCGCCGTGCCGGGATGGTGGGCCGATCCGCCGCTCTCGGCCGGCCCTCGACGGCGTCAGGCGCGCCGCCCGAAGCGGGCGAGCCCCGCGAGGCCGGCGGCCAGCAGGACGAGAGTTCCCGGCTCGGGCACGACGCCGACGTTGAACGTCTGCTCGAGGTAGCGGCCGAGGGGAGCCGGCATGAGGAGCCCGACCCGGCCGAACGTGAAGCCGCAGCTCCCGGTGTTGCTGGCGAGCAGTCCGCACTGGCCGGTGACGCGAGCCGCCGGATAGATCGGGTTCGAGCTACCGCCGCCGGTCTCGCTCGAGAGCGCGGGGTCGACCACGGCCGTCTGGCCCGCCGCGATGCTGTAGGAGGTGAGGCCCCCGACGGGGCCCGAGACGGCGATCGGGAGCGGCCCGCTGGTATAGGTCGTGCTCGAGAGCGTGAGCGCGGTGACGCCGTTATCGGCCGCGCCGTCGATCGAGGCGGTCGCGACGGAGAGCGAGAGCGTCATCGTGAGCGCGACGGTGTCGATCGTGATCGTTCCCGTGGCGGGAAAAACGGTCCCCGCCGGGTACGAGCCTCCGGGCATCGTCCATACGACGCTGCTGCACGCGGTCGTGGTGCAGGTGCGCTCGTGGTCGATCCCGCCGCTCGCAACCGAGAGGCTGATGAGGGTGGCCGAAGCCGGCTGCGCGAGCACGAGGCCGGCCACGACTGCGAGTGAGAGCTTCCGGAGCATCATCCCCCCTTTCCCAGGTCGCTGAGCGTTCAGCAAGAGCACGAGTTCGTCGCGAAGCCGCCCCGGCCTTCGCCCGCAGAGGCCGGCCCGGAGCATTCCTGCGTTCCTACGAGCGCCTCCGTCCGACGAGGCCGAGGCCCGCGAGCCCCGACCCGATCAGCAGCGCCGTGCCGGGCTCGGGCACGATGCCCTCGAAGAAGAAGTCGCCCTTGATCACGATCGGAACGGGCGCGCCGAGAGGTGAGACGGTTCCGATCGTGATCCCGTCGAGATCGAGCGTTCCGCCGTTCAGCACGGTGTCGATGAAGATGCTGCCGGTCGCGCTCGTGTTCGTGAAGCCGAACGGCGCGTCGGTGATCGGCGGCGCGCCGACGGCGTCGTACTGTCCCGAGACGCTCACCGGACCGATGAGATACGAGTACTCCTGCGGGTTTACGATCGGCGGAACGACCGTCAGGCTGCCCCCGGACGCCGACGCAGAGGCGAAGTCGATGTTGAGCGCCGTGTACGACCCGACGGGGCCGTAGAACGTGATGAGCCCGCTGCTCGGAATCGTGAACAGGAACGAGCTGAGCGTCAGCGACGAGGTGTCGACCGTCACCTGCACGCCGGTGAGAGGCAGCGTCACCGGGGCCGCGATCGGGATCGCGTTGGCGGTCGCCGTGATCGTGACGCTCCCGCTGCTGAAGCTGTACAGCACCGGCGTCGCCGACGCGGCGCCGGCCGCGAGCAACACCGACGAGAAGGCCAACCCCCTGAAGATCCCGAGGAACCCGCGCATGAACTTCCCCCTGAGCATCCACTTGGGCCGAGCCGGCGCCCTTGGCGGCGCCCGTTCGACACGGTCTCGACTTCGCGATGCGGGGGTCCCCTTCCCAGGAAGACCCTGCACGCCACGAGATTCAGCAAGAACGATGCCGGACTTGCCGATTCAGAGGGCATCGGCATAAGTCGTTGAATATGCTCTGGATCATATCTGCGGCAGCCGGTGGTTGGCGCCGTGGCCGATCTCGAAGGGAAAGCCTTTTCCTTCACCGGGCGAAATCCCTTCCATTCCCGCCTCTCTGGCTGGCATGCTGAAGGCGATGCTGACGCATCTCGACCACGCGATCGTCGCGGTCTCCGACCTCGGTGGCGCGACCAAGATCCTCGCGTCCCTCCTCGGGCGCGCTCCTTCCTGGCGCGGCGAGCACCCCGGCCAGGGCACGGCCAACGCGCTCTTTCGGCTCTCGAACACGGTTCTCGAGCTGCTGGCGCCGTCCGGGGGCGGCGGCGTCGGGGATGCGCTCCGCGTGCATCTCGAGTCGTGCGGCGACGGGCTGCTCGGCCTCGCATTCCGCACGCCGGACGCGCACGCCTTCGCCGGCGCTCTGCGCGACCGAGGCGTCGCTGCGAGCGCGCCGCAGGCGGGCCAGGGGCGCGACGCAGCCACCGGCGCCGTGCGGCGCTGGCGCACCGTGATGCTGCCGGCGGCGGCCACGCGCGGCCTGCTGCTCTTCGCCATCGAGCACGAAGGCGAGGGCGACGGCCTCGCGCCCGCGCCGCTCGTCGTGCCCGAGCCCGCGAGCGTCTACGGCCTCGACCACGTCGTGATCGTGAGCGGCGATCCCGAGGCGAGCCAGCGCCTCTACGGCGAAGCGCTCGGCCTTCGCCTCGCGCTCGACCGCGTCTTCGAGGAGCGGCGCCTGCGGCTCCTGTTCTTCCGCGTCGGCGGCGTCACCGTCGAGATCGCGCAGCCGCTCGGCGACGCCGAGCACGGCCGCGACCGCTTCATGGGCCTCTCGTACCAGGTCCGAGACGCGGACGCCGCGCGGGCGCGTCTCGCAGCGGAAGGCTTCGACGTCTCGGCGGTCCGCGGCGGAATGAAGCCCGGGACGCGCGTGTTCAGCGTTCGCGGGCGCCCGCTCGGCGTCGACACGCTCGTGATCGAGCCTGCGAGACGTCCAGCTCGAGCCCCGCTCCGGTTCGCTAGATTGATGGCATGAGCGACGCCACCCCCCTTCGCGGCGAGCTTCCCGGCGATCTCGAGGACGCGATTCTGCGCCTCAAGCGCGAGCGCGGCGCGATCCTCCTCGCGCACTACTACCAGGAGTCGGAGATCCAGGACCTCGCCGACGTGGTCGGCGACTCGCTGCAGCTCGCGCGCGCGGCGCAGCGGGCCGACTGCGAGGTGATCGCGTTCTGCGGTGTCCACTTCATGGCCGAGACGGCGAAGATCCTCAACCCGGGGCGCAGGGTGATCGTTCCCGACCTCGACGCGGGCTGCTCGCTCGCCGACGGCTGCCCGGCCGATCTGTTCGAGAAGTTCATCGCCGAGCACCCCGGCGCGAAGGTCGTCACGTACATCAACACGACCGCCGCCGTGAAGGCGATGAGCGACCTCGTGTGCACGTCGTCGAACGCGGTGAAGATGGTGAAGCACTTCGAGGGCCAGCCCGTGATCTTCGCGCCCGACCGCCACCTCGCGCGCTGGGTCGCGAAGGAGGCCAGCCGCCCGGACCTCATCGTCTGGCCGGGGATCTGCGTCGTCCACGAGCAGTTCAGCGCGAAGCGGCTCGCCGAGCTGCGCGTCCAGCACCCCGACGCCGAGGTGCTCGCGCACCCCGAGTGCGACGACGCCGTTCTGTCGCAGGCCGACTACATCGGCTCGACGTCGGGCATCATCGACCGCGCCGTCGAGTCTCCCGCGAAAACGCTCATCATCGCGACCGAGGACGGCGTGTTCCACCAGATCGAGCGGCGCGTTCCCGAGAAGACGCTGCTGCAGGCGCCCGGCCCCGACGAGAGCTGCGCGTGCAACCGCTGCCCGTTCATGCGTCTCAACACGCTCGAGAAGCTCTACCTCGCGCTGCGCGACCTCGCTCCCGAGGTGACGGTGCCCGAGGAGATCCGCGTCCGCGCGCTCCGGCCGATCGAGAAGATGCTCGCGCTCTCGGCGTAGGGCGGCGCACCGGCCGTGAAGGTCGCCACCTGGAACGTCAACTCGGTGCGCGCGCGCCTGCCGCGCCTTCTCGCGTGGCTCGAAGCGCAGCGCCCCGACGTGCTGTGCCTGCAGGAGATCAAGGTCGCGACCGAGGAGTTCCCCGCGGACGCGCTCGCCGCCGCCGGCTACCACGCCGTCGTGAACGGCCAGCGCACGTACCACGGCGTCGCGATCCTCTCGCGCGAGCCGGCGGCCGACGTCGCGCCCGGCCTGCGCGACGGCGGCGACGACTCGCAGGCGCGGCTCGTCTCTGCGCGCGTGGGCGGCGTTCGCATCCTCTCGGCGTACGTCCCGAACGGGGGTGAGGCGGGGTCCGAGAAGTTCGCGTACAAGCTCGCGTGGCTGGAGCGGCTCCGCGCGCACCTCGCGGCGACCGCGAGCCCGCAGGAGTCGCTTCTCGTCTGCGGGGACCTCAACGTCGCGCCCGAAGACCGCGACGTTGCGAAGCCCGACGCGTGGGCCGACACCGTCCTGTGCCATCCCGACGCGCGCGCCGCGCTGCGCGGCGTGATGGACTGGGGCCTCGTCGACACCTTCCGCCTGCATCACGCGGAGGGCGGCTTCTACTCGTGGTGGGACTACCGGCAGCTCGCGTTTCCCCGGAACGACGGGCTGCGCATCGACCACGTCCTCGCGACGGCGCCGCTCGCGGCGCGCTGCACGGCCGCGTCGATCGACCGTGACGCGCGCAAGGGCGAGCAGCCGTCGGACCACGCGCCGGTGCTGGCGGAGTTCTCGCCGTGACGAGGCCTCCCGCGTCGCGGCCTGCGCGAAGCGGGCCGCCGGCCGCGCTCGGGGGTCGCGACGCGCGCCGGTGTCGGCCGGCCGCGCACCGGGACGGCCGCCGCTTGACGGCTCGCCCGGCGTCGTCTACCAAGGATCCGATGGCGCCTCGCTCGCACACGCTTCGCTCCCTCATGCCGGCCCTGCTCCTTCGCAGGGCGGGAGGGGCGTAGCGCGCTCGAAGCCGAAAGGCGCTGATCGCGAAACCCTCTCCCGCCGAGCCGGCCGGAGAGGGTTTCGCGTTTCTGGGCCTCGTCTCCGAACGCGAGCCTCGACGGACCCGGGATCGGCGAGAGAGACCACGACGGAGACCGCCCATGAAGACCGCAGCCGCCGAGAAATACCGCCCCCATCTCCCCGTGGCGCTCGCCGACCGCCGCTGGCCCGAGCGCACGATCGATCGTGCGCCGATCTGGTGCAGCGTCGACCTGCGCGACGGAAACCAGGCGCTCGTCGAGCCGATGGGCGCGGACCGCAAGCGGCGGCTCTGGGAGCTGCTCGTCCGGACGGGGTTCAAGGAGATCGAGGTCGGCTTTCCGAGCGCGTCGCAGACCGACTTCGACTTCGTTCGCGAGCTGATCGAGAAGGACCTCGTCCCGGACGACGTCACGATCCAGGTGCTGACGCCCGCACGCGACGCGCTGATCGAGCGCACGTTCGACGCGCTGCGCGGCGCGCGGCGCGCGATCGTCCATCTCTACAACTCGACGTCGGAGCTGCAGCGGCGGGTCGTCTTCGGCATGGACCGCGCCGGGATCGCGGCGCTCGCCGTGCACGGCGCACGCACCATCCGGCGCCTCGCGGAGCGCAGCCGCACCGACCTGCGCTTCGAGTACTCGCCGGAGAGCTTCACGGGCACCGAGCTCGACTTCGCGGTCGAGATCTGCGAGGCCGTGATGGAGGTTTGGGAGCCGGAGCCGGAGCGGCCGGTGATCCTCAACCTGCCGTCGACGGTCGAGATGGCGACGCCCAACGTCTACGCCGACCAGATCGAGTGGTTCTCGCGCACCGTTCGCGACCGCGAGCGCGTGATCCTGAGCGTGCACCCGCACAACGATCGCGGAACCGCCGTGGCCGCCGCCGAGCTGGCGCTGCTCGCCGGCGCCGACCGCGTCGAGGGGACGCTCTTCGGCAACGGCGAGCGCACCGGCAACGTCGACGTGCTGACGCTCGCGCTCAATCTCTACACGCAGGGCATCGACCCGGGGCTCGACTTCTCGGACGTCGGCTCGGTCCGGCGCGTCGTCGAGCACTGCAACCGCCTGCCGGTGCACCCGCGGCATCCCTACGCCGGCGAGCTCGTCTTCACGGCGTTCTCGGGCTCGCACCAGGACGCGATTCGCAAGGGGCTCGCCGCGGGGCGCCGCGCGCCCGCCCCCCGCGGGGAGGTGGCGGTTCTCCC
>JAYRMX010000356.1:0-14706 GCA_041912475.1 Myxococcota bacterium | reverse complement strand
GGGGGGGGGGGCGCGTGTTCGGGGGCCCGCGGGGGGCCCGCGGCGCGCCCGCGCCGGGGGCGCGGGCTCGCCTGCTCGAGCGTCGCGGGGTACGTCTCGTGGATCTGCGACCAGAGCTGCCGGCGGGCCGTCTCGATCGAGATCCAGCTCACGGCCGCAGCGCTCACGAAGGTCGCGAGGAAGACCAGCAGAATGATCTGCGTCGCGACGCTCGTCTCGGGCTCGGCAAGCCTGGCGTCGGAGCTCTCCATCGCCGCGGTGCCCCTCCCGAGCCCCCTGCATCGACGCCCCTGCCTCGCGTCTTGACGGCACTGCAGGGATTCGTCTGTATTTCCGTAGGGTTGCCGGGAGCCTCCTGGCGCCGGCCCGCGGCGCCCGCCGGCGTCCGTCGCGCCTAACCCCTTGCAAAATCGAAGGGTTTTGGGCGGGCGGGGCTTGGCAGGAGCCGGGGTGGCCGATATATTGCGCGAGTTTTTTCGAGGGGTTACGCCGCCCCGCGCCGGCGGGCGGGAAGGAGCGAATGGCCCGATCGGTGCAGTCCGTGGACGACGAAGCGCGCGCGCCGGGTGCGCGTTCGGCGGCGCCGGACCCGGAGCTGGCGCGGCTGCGCTCGCAGATCGACGCGATCGACGCCGCCCTCCTCGCGCAGCTCAACGAGCGCGCGCGCCTCGTTCTCGAGATCGGGCGTCTCAAGAACGCGACGGGCCTCCCGCCGTTCGACGCGGCGCGCGAGCGCGCGATCCTCGAGCGGCTCGCCGCGCTCAACCACGGCCCGTTCCCGACCGCTTCGATCCCGGATGTGTTCCGGGAGATCATCGCCGTCATGCGCAGCCTCGAAGGCCCGCTGCGCGTGGCGTACCTCGGCCCGGAGGGGACGTTCAGCCACCTCGCTGCGCGCCGGCAGTTCGGCGGCCGCGCCGACCTCGTCCCCGAGCCGACGCTTCCCGACGTGGTCGCTGCGGTCGAGCGGGGCACGGCCGACCTCGCCGTCGTCCCGGTCGAGAACACGACGGAAGGCGTCGTGACCGCGGCGCTCGACGCGCTCGTCGAGGCCGAGACGGCGATCTGCGGCGAAGTGGTGCTCCGCATTTCGCACCGGCTCTTCTCGCGAAGCGGCCGGCTCTCCGACGTCAAGCGGGTGGCCTCGATCCCGCAGGCCCTCGCGCAGTGCCGCCACTGGCTCGATGCGCACCTTCCCGGCGTCGACCGGATCGAGACGGCGAGCACGGCCGCCGCTGCGCGCCTCGCCGCCGACGACGCCGGCGTCGCGGCGATCGGGAGCGAGCTCGCGGCGCAGACGTGGAGCCTCGCGACGATCGAGGCGTCGATCGAGGACCGCCGGGACAACACGACCCGCTTCGTGGTGCTCGGCGGCGCGCGATCGACGCCGACCGGCAACGACCTCACGTCCGCGCTCTTCACCGTCCGCCGCGACGAGGCCGGCGCGCTCCACCGCCTGCTGGCTCCGTTCTCGCGGCACGGCGTGAACCTCACGTCGATCCAGTCGCGGCCGCTCAAGGGCAAGCCCTGGGAGTACGTGTTCTTCCTCGACGTCGAAGGCCATCGCGATGAGCCTCGCGTCGCGCAGGCGCTCGCCGAGGCGGCGAGCGTCGCGACGGCGACGCGCGTTCTCGGGTCGTTCCCGCGGGCGCTGCCGCGCGCGTCCGCCGGGGAAGGGGCCTAGCGTGCGGCGGATCGCGAAGGCGCACGTTGCGCAGATCCGGCCGTACCAGCCGGGAAAGCCGATCGAGGAGCTCGAGCGCGAGCTCGGGATCTCGGGCGCGATCAAGCTCGCGTCGAACGAGAACCCGGTCGGCCCGTCTCCGAAGGCGCTGCTCGCCGCGCGCGAGGCGCTCGCCGACGTGAACCGCTATCCCGACGCCGGATGCTTCGCGCTGCGCCGCCGCCTAGCGACGCATCTCGGTGTCGATCCCGACGAGCTGCTGATCGGCGCGGGCGCCGACGAGGTGCTCGGACTCATCGCCCAGACGTATCTCGGCCCCGGCGACGAGGCGGTCTTCGCGTGGCCGTCGTTCGCGATGTACCCGATCGTCGTGCAGGCCGCGGGCGCGACCGCCGTCACCCCGCCGCTCGACGCCGACCTGGTCCACGACCTCGATGCGATGGCGGCGGCCGTCTCGCCGCGGACGCGCGTCGTGTTCGTCTGCAACCCGAACAACCCCACCGGCACCGCGGTCGGCGCGGAGGCCTTCGACCGCTTCGTCCGGAGGCTTCCGGCGGACGTGATCCTCGCCGTCGACGAGGCGTACTTCGAGTACGCGCGGCGCCCCGACTTTCCGCGCGCGATCGAGTGGGTGCGCCGCCGCCCCGGGACGGTCGTCTTGCGAACGTTCTCGAAGATCTACGGACTCGCGGGCCTTCGCGTCGGGTACGGGATCTCGGACCCGGAGACGATCGGCCTGTTGCACCGGACGCGGCACCCGTTCAACGTGAGCCTCGTCGCGCAGGCCGCGGCGATCGCGGCGCTCGACGACGCGCCGCACGTCGAGGCGTCGCGGCGGATCAACGCCGAGGGCCTCGCGTACCTCGGCCGCGAGCTGCCGTCGATCGGCGTCCGGGTCTGGCCGACCGAGACGAACTTCGTGCTCGCCGACGCCGGTCCCGGCGCGCACGACGCGCTGCTTCGCGAGGGCGTGATCGTCCGGCCGATGGCCGGCTTCGGGCTGCCGGACCACGTCCGGATCACGATCGGGCTTCCCGACGAGAACGAGCGGCTCGTGAAGACGCTGCGCCGCCTCCGGGAGCAGCCCCGATGACGGCGCGCGTCGCGGATCGGCTCGCGATTCTGGGGCTCGGCCTGCTCGGCGGATCGGTCGCGCTCGCCGCCCGGCGCCGGGGCCTCGCCGGCGAGATCGTCGGTTCGGGGCGCTCGCGAGAGAGCGTCGCCGCGGCCGAGCGCAGCGGGGCCTTCGACGCGCTCGTTCCGCTCGACGAAGCCGTCCGCGGCGCCGACCTCGTGCTGCTCGCGACGCCCGTCTCGGCGATGGCCGGCGTGCTGCGCCGCGCGGCGCCGGCGCTGGCGACGGGTTGCGTCGTCACCGACGTCGGCAGCGTGAAGGGAGCCCTCACCGAGACGCTCCCCGGGCTGCTGCCGCCGGGCGTTCGCTTCGTCGGGTCGCATCCGATGGCGGGCAGCCACGAGCGCGGCCTGCAGCACGCGCGCGCCGACCTGTTCGAGGGGGCGGTCTGTCTCGTCACGCCGACACCGGACAGCGACGCTCGCGCCGTGGCGCGGGTCGAGGCGCTGTGGCGCGCCCTCGGCGGACGCGTCGAGCGCTGCACCCCGGCCGCGCACGACGCTGCGGTCGGGTGGGTGAGCCACGTGCCTCACGCAGTCGCGTTCGCGTTCGGGGCCGCGCTGCGCAGCGCGCCGCCCGGCGTGACCACGCTCGCGGGCCCCGGCTTCCGCGACTTCACGCGCATCGCGCGCAGCGATGCGGAGCTGTGGAGCGAGATCCTGACGCTCAATCGCAAGGCGCTCGCCGGGCCGCTCGAGGCTTTCTCGCAGCGGCTGTCCGAGCTCGCGCACGCGATCGACGCGGGCGACGCCGACGCGGTGGCGCGCCTGCTCACCGAGGCCCGCGAGAACCTCGCGCCGGCCGCGGGCCGACCCGAATTCCAAGCCCGATCCGGGGGCGAAAATCCGGAAATCCAGGACCGGCCCGAATGGCGGGCGGTCCCCAAAGGAGAATGACGAAACTCTCATGACCGAGAACAACCAGAACGCGAGCGGGTCGCCCCGTTTCGCCGAGCTCTTCGAGCAGAGCCTCAAGCAGGTGAAGGAAGGGGAGCTGGTGCGCGGCACCGTGCTCTCCGTCGATTCGGACAACGTGCAGGTGGACATCGGCTTCAAGTCCGAGGGCCTCATCCCGACCTGGGAGTTCATGGACGAGGACGGAACGCTCCTCGTGAAGGCCGGCGACATCGTCGACGTCCTCGTCGAGGACGCCGAGGACGAGGAGGGGCGGATCGTCCTCTCGAAGGAGAAGGCCGACCGCCTCAAGGTGTGGGACGACATCAGCAAGGCCTTCGAGGCGGACGAGGCCGTCGAGGGCGTGATCGTCTCGCGCGTCAAGGGCGGACTCGCCGTCGACATCGGCGTCAAGGCCTTCCTGCCCGGTTCGCAGGTCGATCTGCGGCCGGTCCGGAACCTCGAGACGCTGGTCGGGCAGAAGCTCCAGTTCAAGATCATCAAGTTCAACAAGCGCCGCGGGAACATCGTGCTCTCGCGCCGCGCGCTCCTCGAGAAGGAGCGCAAGCGGATGCGCGAGACGACGCTGCAGACGCTCCAGGTCGGCCAGATCATCGACGGCGTGATCAAGAACATCACCGACTACGGCGCGTTCATCGACCTCGGCGGGATCGACGGCCTGCTCCACGTGACCGACATGTCGTGGGGCCGCGTCAATCATCCGTCGGAGATCTTCCAGGTCGGCGACGAGCTCAAGGTGAAGGTGCTCAAGTTCGATCCCGAGACCGAGCGCGTCTCGCTCGGCCTCAAGCAGCTCCAGCCCGATCCGTGGATGGACGCGGGGATGCGCTATCCGATCGGCAAGCGCCTCCAGGGCAAGGTCGTGTCGCTCACCGACTACGGCGCGTTCGTCGAGCTCGAGCCCGGGATCGAGGGCCTGATCCACGTCTCCGAAATGTCGTGGACCAAGCGCGTCAAGCACCCGTCGAAGATGGTGTCGATCGGCGACGTCGCCGAGGCGATCGTGCTCGACGTAGACGAGGGCAACCGGAAGATCTCGCTCGGCATGAAGCAGATCGAGCCGAACCCGTGGAGCGTGATCGAGGAGCGGTACCCGGTGGGCACGCACGTCCGGGGCACCGTCCGCAACATCACCAACTTCGGGGTCTTCATCGGCCTCGAGGAGGGGATCGACGGCCTCGTTCACGTGTCGGACGTGTCGTGGACCGAGCAGATCAAGCACCCGAGCGAGAAGTTCAAGAAGGGAGACGAGGTCGAGGCGGTCGTCCTCAAGATCGACAAGGAGAACGAGAAGTTCTCGCTCGGCATCAAGCAGCTCCAGCCGAACCCGTGGGACGACATCTCGCGCCGCTACCCGATCGGAACGGAGATCACCGGAGAGGTCACGAGCGTGACCGACTTCGGGGCCTTCGTGAAGCTCGAGGAGGGCATCGAAGGCCTCGTCTACAGCTCCGAGCTCGCGGCGGAGCGCGTCGAGAAGCCGTCCGACGTGGTGCAGCCGGGACAGGTGGTGAAGGCGCTGGTGGTCAAGGTCGACGCGGTCGAAGGGAAGATCTCGCTCTCCGTGCGCGCGGTGAACGACCGGCAGGAGAGGGAAGCGCTCAAGGAGCTCGCACAGCAGAGTAAGAGCCAGACGGCGACGCTCGGCGATCTGCTGCGAGAGAAGCTCGAGCGGAAGAACCAGGAATGAGCTGAGGCGCCCACTTCGGGGGGAATCCATGACGAAGAGCGGACTCATCGAGAAGGTCGCGGAGCAGACGCCGCACATCTCGAAGAAGGACACGGAGGTCGTGGTGAACACGATCTTCGATTCGATGACCGAGGCGCTGCGCAACGGGGAGCGCATCGAGATCCGCGGGTTCGGAAGCTTCCAGGTCAAGGTGCGCGAGGCGCGCGAGGGGCGGAACCCGAAGACGGGCGAGGAGGTCCACATCCCGGCCAAGCGGACGCCGTTCTTCAAGGTGGGCAAGGATCTGAAGGAGATGGTCGACGGAGCCGCGCCCGGCGGCGGAGACTCGAGCTCCGCCGCCGACAACGCGGCCTGACGGCGGCGCGGCGAGCGGCCGGCGCGCAGGATTCCGTTCGGGGGGAGCCATGATCGTCGCGCGCCGCTTGCTGTTGCTCGCGATCTTCGTCGGGCTGCTGGTCGGCGGCTGGAAGTTCGCGCACGCCAACGCCGGCGAGGTCCCCTTCGACTACCTGCTCGGCCGGGTCGAGGGCCTGCGAGTCTGGGAGCTCGTCGGAGCGAGCTTCGCGCTGGGTGCGATCGCCGCCGCGGCCGCGTGCACGGTCGAGTTGGCGCGCGTGCGGATGCTGTCGCGCCAGTACCGCAAGGAGCTCCGCCGCCTCGAGGCCGAGCTTCACGGCCTGCGGGCCTTGCCGCTGGGACCCGCGCCGACCGAGCCGGGCGGCGGCGCGGCGGGCGCTTCCGGTCGCACGCTCGCCGGGAGGCCGGGGCGGGGCTCCTGAGCTTCCTGGGCTGGCTCGCACGGGGGCTGCGGCGTGGCGGCGCGCGGCGGGAGCGCGCCGGGCGGGACGCGAACGCGTCGGTGCGGCGTGCCCTGTTGGCGCTGCTCGCGCACGACGTCGCGACCGCCGAGTCCGAGCTCGAGGCGGTCGCGCGCGCACACCCCGAAGACCCCGACGTCTTCCGCGCGCTCGCGCTGCTGTACCGCCAGCGCGGCGAGTTCGCGCGCACGATCCAGATTCACCAGGCGCTGCTCCTGCGCCGCGATCTCGACGACGCGGTCCGAGTCGACGTCCTGGGGGAGCTGGCCGAGGACTTCCGCAAGGCCGGGCTCATCCGGCGCGCGGCGGCCGCGTACGAGGAGGTCCTCCTCCACGCGCCGCACGACCGGCGCGCGCTCGCCGGCCTCGCGAAGCTGCTCGAGAGCCTGCGAGAGCACGGCCGCGCGCTGCAGATGGTCCGGCGTCTGGCGCGTGAGGAGGGCCGGAATGCGGCGGAGGAGGAGGCCGCGCTGCTCGTCCAGCAGGCCGAGGCGGCGCACGCCGAGGGACGCAGCGACGACGCGCGGCGGGCTGCACGCCGCGCGCGGCGCCGGCATCCCGCGTACGCTCCGGCGCACGTGCTCCTCGGCACGCTCGAGGCCGAACGCGGGCGCAACGAGGCCGCGCTCGCGGCCTGGCGCGGCGCCGTCGAGCTCGACCCGCACGGCGCCGCCATCGTCTATCCTCGCCTCGAAGCGGCCTTCGCTTCGGCCGGGCGGGCGCGGCAGCTCGAGGGCTTCCTGCGTGGCGTCCTCGAGCGGCGGCCGGACGACGCGGGGGCGCGAATGGCGCTGGCGCGTGCGCTCGCCGGATGGGGGGAGGTGGACGCCGCCGTGGCGGAACTGCAGATCCTGCTCGCGCGCGATCCGGGCGCGGTCGCGGCGCGCGCGTCGCTGGTGCGTGTGCTGCTCGCCGCCGGCCGCGAGCGCGAGGCGCTCGCCGCGCTCCCGGCACTGCTCGCGCAGCTCGAGCGCGAGGAAGCGGCGGTTCGGGAGAGCAGCGCATGACCCGGAGCGCGCTCGCGACGCCGATGATGCGGCAGTACCTCGAGCTCAAGGCGCGACACCCCGACGCGCTGCTGCTCTACCGCATGGGAGACTTCTACGAGCTCTTCCTCGACGACGCGGAGCGGGCGGCGCCGCTGCTCGACATCGCGCTCACGACGCGCGATCGCGGCAAGCCCGACGCCGTGCCGATGTGCGGCGTCCCCGCACACAGCGTCGACGTCCACGTGAAGCGCCTCGCGGCGCTCGGCCATCGCGTCGCGATCTGCGAGCAGGTCGAGGACCCGCGAAGTGTGGCCGGCCGCCGCCTCGTGCGGCGCGAGGTCGTCGAGGTCGTGACGCCCGGCCTCGTCGGCGATCCCGAAGGGCTCGACGGAGCGCAGGAGGTCGCTCTCGTTGCGCTGGTCCCGCCGGCCGCCGGCGGCGACGCAGGGGCCGCGTGGGGACTCGCCGCGCTCGAGGCTTCGACCGGGGACTTCCGCGCGACGAGCGTCGAGGCGGCATCGCGATCCGCGCTGCCCGACGAGCTCGTCGTCGAGCTCGGCCGGATCGCGCCGCGCGAGTGCCTGCTGCCGCGCGATGCGAGCGAGGAAGTTGCGGAAGGTCTGCGCGCGGAGCTCCCGGGAGCGAGCCTCACGCGTGTGGACCCGGCGGCGTTCGACGCGGCGAAGGCGCCCGCCGAGCCCGACGGCTTCGACACGAGCGCGCGCGACCCAGCGACGCGCGCCGCTGCGGGCCTGCTCGGGTACCTCGCCGCACACCAGCCCTTCGTCCTCCGGCGAACCTCGCGGCTGCGGCGGTACGCGCTCGGCGACGCGATGGGGATCGACGCGGCAACGCGCGCTCACCTCGAGCTCTTCGAGAGCGCGGAGGACCGCTCGCGGCGCGGCACGCTGCTCGAGCGCCTCGACGCGACGATGACTTCGCCGGGGCTGCGGCGGCTCGGTCGCTGGATCGGCTATCCGCTGCGCGGCTCCGAACGCATCGCCGCGCGACAGGACGCGGTCGCGTGGCTGGTCGCGCACGATCGAGCGCGCGGCCGGCTCCGCGCGGCGCTGCGGGACGTGCGCGACCTCGAGCGCCTCGTCTCGAAGGTCGCGCGGCCGACCGCGACGCCGCGCGACCTGGTCGCGCTGCGCCGCTCGCTCGAGGCGCTTCCGGCGGTCGAGGCCGCGCTCGCGCCCGACGCGGGCGACGCGCTGCCGGGGGTCGCCGATCCGCCGACTCCCGCGCTGCGCGCTCCGCGGCCGGTTCCCGAGGCGGTCCGGCTCGTCGCCGAGGCGCTCGTCGACGAGCCGCCGGCGATGCTGCGCGGCTCGCGCGGCGCAGGCGAGACGGGCTTCATCCGCGCAGGGCACCGTCCCGAGCTCGACGCGCTGCGGGACGGCGCGCGCAAGGGCCGTGAATGGATCGCCGGACTCGAGGCGCGCGAGCGCGAACGGACGGGCATCGCGAGCCTCAAGGTGCGATTCCACCCCGTGCACGGCTACGGCATCGAGGTGACGCGCGCGCAGCAGGGCCGCGTCCCCGCGGAATACGAACGCAAGCAGACGCTCGCGACCGCCGAGCGCTTCACGACGCCCGAGCTCCGCGACGTCGAGCGGACGGTGCTCGGAGCCAACGACCGCGCGGCGGCGCTCGAGCGCGAGATCTTCGAGGTGCTGCGGCAGGCCGTGGTCGAGCTCGTTCCCGCGATCGCCGCGGCGGCCGACGCCGCCGCCGAGCTCGACGCGTTCGCGTCGCTCGCGGAGGTGGCGCGGCGCGGCGGCTGGGTGCGCCCGATCGTCGACACGAGCGGCGCGATCGAGATCCGGGGCGGGCGGCATCCCGTGATCGAGCCGCTTCTCGCGCGCGATGGGCTGGGCTTCGTCCCCAACGACACCGACCTCGATCGCGACGCGGCGCAGATCCTGCTGCTCACGGGGCCGAACATGTCGGGCAAGAGCACCTACCTGCGCCAGGTCGCGCTGCTCGTCCTGCTCGCGCACGTCGGGAGCTTCGTCCCGGCCGAGAGCGCCCGGATCGGCGAGGTCGATCGCATCTTCACCCGTGTCGGAGCCGCCGATCGGCTGGCGCGGGGAGAGTCGACGTTCATGGTCGAGATGCGCGAGTGCGCGCAGATCCTCTCGCAGGCATCGACCCGCAGCCTGGTCATCCTCGACGAGCTCGGGCGCGGAACGAGCACCTTCGACGGTGTCTCGATCGCGTGGGCGGTCGCGGAGTACCTGCACGACACGGCGGGTCTGCGGCCGAGGACGCTCTTCGCGACGCACTACCACGAGCTCACCGAGCTCGCGCAGACGCGGCCGCGCATCCGCAACGCGCACTTCGAGGTGCGGTCGCACCGCGACGACGTGGTCTTCCTGCGCAGGCTGGTTCCGGGAGGCGCGAGCCACTCGTACGGCATCCAGGTCGCCCGGATGGCGGGGCTTCCGGAGCGCGTGATCGCGCGCGCGAAGGAGCTGCTCCGCGAGCTCGAAGGGCAGGGGCCAGCGGCTGCGCGCGGCCGCGCGCCGAGCGCGCAGCTCGGCCTGTTCTCACCGCCCGCTCCGGCGCAGCCCGCGATGGCGCCGAACGAGGCGGAGGCTCTACGTGCGCTGCGAGCGCTCGATCCCGAGCGCACGACGCCGCTCGACGCACTCGCCGCCCTGCACCGTCTGGTGTCGATGCTCCGCGAGGAGGACCAGACATGAGGCGGGTTCTCCGGCATGCGGCCGCCGCCGCGATCGGGCTCGGCGTCGCCGGCGCCGGATGCGCGGCGCACAGGGCGCCCGAGCCGGCGCCGCCGGCGCCGGCCGGCGAGGCCGCCCGGCACGCGGCGCCGGCGCCCGCGAAGCCGCTCGCCGAGTGGGAGCGCCGTCCGGTCCGAACGATCGTCCTCGATGCGGGGCACGGCGGCCGGGATCCGGGAACGACCGGCCTCGGAGGCCTCGTCGAGAAGGACGTGACGCTCGACCTCGCGCGCCGGATGAAGAGCCGCCTCACGCGCTGGGGATTCCGCGTCGTCATGACGCGCGACGCCGACGAGACCGTCGAGCTCTCCGAACGGACGGCGCGCGCGGACGCGGGACACGGCGACGTGTTCCTCTCGCTGCACGTCAACTCCGCGCCGCGACCCGCCGCGGCCGGCATCGAGACGTACTACCTCGACGAGAGCGACGAGCGCCACAGTGACGACGTCGCGGCGCGCGAGAACGGCGTCTCTCCCGAGGCGGCGGGCGAGCTCCAGCGGACGCTCGCGCAGATGCGCGTGTCGGAGATCTCGGGCCGGTCGGCGCTCCTCGCGCGGCAGGTGCACGGCGCGGTCGTTCGCGGTCTTCGTTCGAGCTACGGCACGACCGAGGACCTCGGCGTTCGCAAGGGGCCGTTCTACGTGCTGTTCCTCTCGAGCATGCCGGCGGTGCTCGTCGAGGTCGGCTTCGCGAGCAATCCCCGGGACGCCGAGCGGCTGCGCGACGAGGCGTATCTCGAGCTGCTCGCCGACCGGCTGGCGAGCGGGCTCATGGCGTACGCGATCGCGAGCGGGCCGGTGGTCGCGTCGGAGTCGAAGTGAGCGCGCCGCCCGCGGTCGAGCGCTTCCTCGGTGACCTCGCGCCGGGGCAGGGAGCGCCGCCGGCGACCGACGCCGGGGTCGCCGCGGCCGTGCGAGCCTACCTCGCCGAGGCGCGCGCGCATCTCGAGGCGCTGCACCGCTCGGGCGCCGGGGGGCAGGCGGTCAACGAGGCGAACTCCGACCTGATCGACCGCCTCGTTCGGAGGCTGTTCCGGCTCGCCGAGACCGAGTACTACGCGACCGGAGCCGAGACCGGCCAGCGTCTCGCAGTGGTCGCGGTCGGCGGCTACGCGCGGCGTGAGCTGGCGATCCACTCCGACGTCGATCTGCTCTTCCTGTACCCGCGCCGCATGAATCCGTACGTCGAGCGGATGACGGGCAAGCTGCAGATGTGGCTCTGGGACGGCGGCCTCACGGTCGGCTGCGCGACGCGGACGATCGCCGAGACGCTCGACCTCGCCGCGGGCGATGCGACCGTTCGAACCGCGATCCTCGACGCGCGGTTCCTCGTGGGCGACACCGACTTGTTCCACGAGTTCACGGACAGCCTTCGCGAGGAGACGTCGTCCGACCGCGAGACCTTCCTCTCCGAGCGGGCGTCGGCGCTTCGCGAGCGGCACAGGAAGTACGGCGAGTCGCTGTACCTGCTCCAGCCGAACGTCAAAGAGGGCGCCGGCGGCCTGCGCGACTACCACAATGCGTACTGGTCGACCCGGGCGGCTCACCCGACGACGCGCGGCCTCGACGATCTGCTGCACTTCGGCCTGCTGACCGAGACCGAGATGGAGCAGTACCGGGCGGCGATCCAGTTCCTGTGGCGGCTCCGCAACGAGCTCCATCTGCTGTCGAAGCACAAGAACGATCAGATGAGCTTCGACCACCAGGAGCAGGTCGCGGCGGCTTGGGGCTATGCCGAGCCGGGAGACGACGACGACGAGCTCCCCGTCGAGCGGTTCATGCGCGATTACTACCGCCATGCGCGCGCGGTCCAGACCCTCTCCGAGCTGATCATCGAGCAGTGCGTCGCGCGGGTGGTGAAGCCGGCGGTCCGCGCACCGGCACACGAGGTCGCCGACGGCTTCCGCGTCGCCGACTCCCGGCTCGAGATTCCGCACGCGGCGCACCTTCGCGAGCGGCCGGTGCGTCTGCTCACGGCATGGGCCGTCGCGCAGGACGAGAAGGTGCAGCTCTCGCGGACGGCCCGGCGCCTCGTTCGCGAGAACCTCGACCTGATGGACGACCGGCTGCGGAGCGATCCCGAAGCGGCCGCCGCGTTCCTTCGCATCCTCGAAGGGCCTCACCGGGTGATGCGGACGCTCACCGAGATGAACGAGGACGGCGTCCTGAGCGCGTTCCTCCCCGAGTGGGCCCACATCTTCTGCCGCTGGCAGCACGTGATCTACCACATCTACACGGTCGACGTTCATACGCTGTTCCTCGTCGAAGAGCTGCGGCGGCTCGAGCGGGGCGACTACGAGGCGGCCCTCCCGGACCTCACGACGCTGATGCACGAGGTCGGCGACGTCCCGGTGCTCTTCCTCGGCTGCCTGCTCCACGACATCGGAAAAGGGTACGGGGGCGACCACTCGAACCGCGGCGCGGTGGGCGCGCGAACGTGCGCCGAGCGCCTCGGGCTTTCGCCCGAGCGGGTCGAGCGGGTGGTCTTTCTCGTCCAGCAGCACCTCCTGATGTCGCACGTCGCGCAGCGGCGCGACCTGTCGGACGCGCGCCTCATCGTCGAGTTCGCGCGCACGTGCGGCGACCGCGAGAACCTGCGGAACCTCTATCTGCTGACGTTCGCCGACATTCGCGCGTCGTCGCCGACGGGCTGGACCGAGTGGAAGGGACAGCTCCTGCGCGAGCTCTTCGAACGCACGTCGGAGTTCCTCGAGACGGGGAGCGACGATCCGCTCGTCGCGCTCGAGCAGATCGAGGCGCGCGTCGAGCGGCGGCAGGACGCGGCGCGGGGCGAGCTGCGCGGCCTCGGAGTCGGCGAAGCCCGGATCGCCGATTTCTTCGCGATCATGCCGCGGCGCTACTTCGTGTCGCACTCGCCGCGCCAGATCGCGCGGCACGCGCTGGTCGTTCTGGCGTGGACGCCGGAGAAGGTGATTTCGCACTCGGTGCGCGAGGTACGCGGCGGAATCACGGAGTTCATCCTGTGCACGGCCGACGTGCACGGGCTGTACGCGACCGTGTCCGGCGTGCTGGCGGCCAAGGGGATCAACATCCTCGGATCGCACGTCTACACCGCGCGGTCGGGGCTCGCCCTCGAGGTGTATCGCGTGGCGACGCCGGCCGGCGGGCCCGAGGAGCAGCGCGACACGTGGAAGGCCGTCGCGTCGATGGTTCACGGGGCGCTCTCGGGACTGCTCGACCTCGACGACCTGATTCGCCGCCGGCGCCGCTCGCTGCTCAAGGCGTCGCCGCTGCCGCCGGCGCCGCGGCCGGCCGAGGTCGAGATCTCGAACGCGGAGTCCGACTTCTACACGATCGTCGACGTCTCGGCGAACGATCGGCTCGGCCTTCTCTACGACCTCACGCGAACGATCGCGGGCCATGGTCTCGAGATCTACATCTCGAAGGCGGCGACGGTGATGGACCAGATCGCCGACACGTTCTATCTGAAGGATGCCGAGGGCAAGAAGATCCTCGACGCGGAGCGAATCGAGGGGCTGCGGCGCGACCTGCTCCGCGCGGCCGAAGGAGAGCCGGGTGCTCCGTGACGGGGCGGTCGCGGCGGCGGTCGACGCCTTCCTCGCGGCAGCCGCCGTCGAGCACGGCCTGTCGGCGCACACGCTCGAAGCGTACGGCCGCGACCTCGCACGCTTCGGCGAGCACCTCGCGGCGCAGGGCGTGCGCAGGCCCGCGGACGTCGCACGGGCGCACGTGAGCAGCTTCCTGGTGCGGCTCGAGGCGGACGGCCTCGGCGGACGCAGCCGCGCGCGCGCGCTCGTGGCGGTTCGCCGGCTGATCCGCCACTGGCAGCGCGAGGGATGGGTGCCGGCGGACCCGCTGCAAGGGGTCCCGACGCCGCGGGCGCAGCATCCACTCCCGCGCGTCCTGCGCCTCGAGGAGACGGCGGCGCTGATCGAGGCCGCCGACGTCGCGACGCCGATCGGCCTCCGGGACCGGGCCATGCTCGAGGTGCTCTACGGCTGCGGGCTGCGCGTGAGCGAGCTGGTCTCGCTTCCGCTCGCCGCGCTCGACCGGCGCGTGGGCATCCTGCGCGTCACGGGAAAGGGGCGCAAGGAGCGGATCGTCCCGGCGGGCGAGGCGGCGCTCGCGGCGCTCGATGCGTGGCTCGAACGCGGCCGGCCGGCGCTGGCGCGCGCAGCGCGGCGCGCGCCCGACGCCGTCTTCCTGTCGAACCGCGGCGCGCCGATGACGCGGCAGAACTTCTTCGACCGGCTCGGCGCGCTCGCGCTCCGCGCGGGAGTTCCGCGCGAGCGGGTTTCACCGCACGTCCTGCGGCACGCCTTCGCGACGGATCTGCTCGAGGGGGGAGCCGACCTGCGCGCAGTGCAGTCGATGCTGGGCCATGCGGACCTCGCGACGACGCAGATCTACACGCACGTCACGCGCTCGCGGCTTCGTGACACGGTCGAGCGTCATCACCCGCGCGGCGCGGGGCGGCGGGGATCGCGGTCGTGAAGGCGTCCGCGCGGCTCGGCCTGCTCGAGGCGCTGCCCGCGGCGAGCCGGAGCGCCGTCGAGGCGCTCGTCGCCGCAGCGACGCAGCGCGGCCTCGCCGTCCACATGGTGGGCGGGCCGGTCCGCGACTTCCTGCTCGGGCGCCCGGTGCACGACGCGGACCTCGTCGTCGAAGACCGCATTCCCGGCGCAGCGCTCGACCTCGCGCGCGAGGCGCTTCCGGGGGCGCGCGTCGTCTCCCACGGTCGCTTCGGC
>JAYRMX010000355.1:0-5960 GCA_041912475.1 Myxococcota bacterium | reverse complement strand
CTTCGCCGGCACTGTGGGCCCGGGCGGGTTCACCGGCGCGGGCCTCGACGTCGCGTTCTCGTTCGGCGAGGGCGCCTTCTCGGTGGCTGCCGATCCGTGGTTCTCCGTGCAGGGAACGCAGATTCGCCTCGCGAAGCCCTCGGGCGGCGTGCTCGGCTTCGAGGCCGTGCTCTCGTCCCCGTTCCCCGTGAGCTGGTCCGGAGCCAGCGACCGCGCGAAGGCCCGCGCCGAGCGCGAGCAGGATGCGAGGACGCGGGGATTGCCGTCGATCGATCTGCGCGAGCTCGAGGTGTCGGATCTCGAAACAGGCGACATCCTGCTGACGGGCGAGCATCAGTTCGCCTGGTCGATCCGGTTTCTCGACCAGGACGAAAAGCAGGCGGGCCACGCGGCCCTCGTGCTGGAGCTCCGTGGCAACGCGGTGGAGGTTCTCTCTTCGGGGCCTTCGGGAAAGTACGTCGCGTGGAACGACGACAGCGCGGTGGGCGGGCGCTCCTGGGCCGTGGTTCGTCCGCGAGATCCCATCGATCGGGATCGTCTGCGAGCTCACGTCGGCTCTCTCGAGCTGGGCGACGGGCCTGTCTTCGGCCGCGATGCCTACTTCGGCCGGATGGGCGGGAACGTTTGCTCGTCCACCGTTGCGAACGCCCTCGAGGCAGCCGGAGCCGCTCCCATCCCGCGCCACGGCGACGTGCTCGTAACTCCGGCAGGTCTTCGCGCATTCGGCAGGCTCATCGGGCGGATCGAGATCCCGCTCGCCGACGGGCCCGGCGAATGAGCGCGCGAGTCATCGCTCGCCGTCTTCGCCCTGCACGCGCCGTCTGCAGCGGGCTCGATCCGAGCCGCACGCCGGCGGCGCCGCCGGCGCCTCGTCGGTGAGCGCTCCGTCGCCCTCGCCGCACTCGGACACGGAGAGCCGGGGGCCGCTCCGGAGCGCCCGGTCGCGCGAGCTCCGCTGGGCGGCCGTGACGCTCGGCCAGATCCCGATTCTCTGCGCCCTCACGCTCGTCGGGGGTCTCATGCTGTCGTTCGAATGGTTCGAGGGTCTCTTCGAGACCGGAGGCGAGGCGATCTTGCTGCCACTGGTGATCGGCGCCGTGCTGGCGATCCCGGTGGCCGTGGCGGTGTTGGCGGTGCTCGGCCTCGATCTCGTGCGCGCCCGGACGGGTCGTCGCGTGTGGGTGAACGCGATCGAGCACATCCTCGCGGCCGCGCTCGGCGCGGTTGTCTTCGTCGAGGGCTGGGCATGGCTCGGAACGGGCGCTCCGGACTTCTCGCCGGCGGGACTTCTCGCTGCCTATCCGCTGTTCTACCTCGTCCTGATTGCGATCTACTGGCCGCGCCTCGCGTTCCGCTCGCTGCGCGCTCCTACCCCCGCGTCACCTCGTTGAGAAGCGGCTCGCCGCTTCGCCAGCGGCGCAGGTTCTCGAGGAACATCGCCGTCGCGCGCGGGTAGTTCGCCGGGGTCGTTCCCGACGAGTGCGGCGTGATGATGACGTTCGGCAGGCCCCACAGCGGGCTCGCGGGCGGGAGCGGCTCGGCGGCGAAGACGTCGAGCCCTGCGCCACCGAGCGCGCCCGATGCGAGACCCGCCGCGAGCGCGGCCTCGTCGACGAGGTCGCCGCGGCCGATGTTGACGATCCGCGCGCCGGGCTTCATCCGCGAGATCGCATCGGCCGACAGGACGTTTCGCGTCTGCGCGGTGAGGGGAAGCGCGAGAACGAGCCAGTCCGCGCGCGGAAGCAGGTCGTCGAGGCGAGAGAGCGGCCACGTCTCGCACGGCTCGTCGCCCTTCGGGCGGCGCGTCATGCCGAGGACGCGCATGCGGAGGGCGACACCGAGGCGCGCCACCTCGCGTCCGATCGGCCCCATTCCGAGGACGCCGAGCGTCTGGTCCTGCAGGTCGATGACGTCGTGCGGCTCCCAGGCGCGGCGCGACTGCGCGTCCGTCCAGCGCCGGAGGTCCCGCGAGAGCGCGAGCAGGTAGAGAGCGACGGTCTGCGCGATCGGAACGGCGCTCGCCCCCGACGACGTCGTGATTCGCACGCCGCGCGTGAGGAGCTGCTGGAACCACGGATGGTCGACGCCGGCGCTGAAGACGTGGAGCCAGCGCAGGCGCTCTGCCTTCGCGAGCGAGAGAACGAACTCGCGCGCGCGCCCCGGGAAGAGGTCGCCGGAGAAGTACGCGATCTCGGCCGCGGCCGCGTCGCCGTCGACGCCCTCGGGCCGCAGCACCGCGAGTCGCAGCGAGCCCGCGGCGTCCCGGAGCTCCGGGCCGGCGGCGCGGACGACGTGGTCGGAGACGAGCACCCCCGAACTCATGCGCGCTCCCCGAGAAACGGACGGCCGGGCCCCGCGTGAGGACCCGGCCGCCGCCTCTCCTGCTGCCGCTCCGTACCCCCCTCCGGTCGCGGGGCCCCTCGGCCGCGCGCCGTCGGTGGCGCGGGGCTGGCCGCTATGCCAGCCCCTTCTTCGCCTCCAGCTCTTTCTGGTAGCGGAGCGCCTCGCGCTGCTCGTCGGTGAGCAGTGCCGTTGCCACCTTCGGCCGCAGGATCGAGTAGAACGTCGGAACGATCGTGATGGCGCCGAGCATGTTGATGATCATGAGGATCACCAGGAGCTGCGCCATCTCGGCCTGGAACCTCAGATTCGAGAAGCTCCAGAGGATGATGCCTCCCACCACGGTGGTCGCCGTGAAGCTCACGGCCATGCCGGTGGTGCGGATGGCTCTTCGTACCGCTTCGTCGATGTCGGAGGTCTCCGCGACCTCCTGCCGGATCCGGTCGACGATGTAGATCGCGTAGTCGACGCCGATGCCGACGCCGACGGACTGCACCGGGAGGGTGTTGATGTTGAGGCCGATTCCCATGACGGCCATGTACGCGAGCGACAGCAGCGTCGCCGTCGAGATCTGCAGGAAGATGATCCCGCCGCTCGCCACGGATTGGTACGTGAGCGAGTGGAGGATGAAGATGACGAGGAAGATGAGTGAGATGTTGGCGACGTGCGCGCGCTCGACCTCGTCGTTGATCGCGGCGAGGATGCCCATCACGCCGCCCGCCATCACGAACTGCGCGCCGCGCGTCCACGACTGTGTCGGCTGGTAATCGGGGACCTTGTCGACGGACTTCATGTCCTGGACGATCAGGTCTTTGGTGTTGACGCCGATGGCCCGGATGCCGAGCTCCTCGCTCTCCCACCACTGGTTGACGTCGCTCTTGTCCCAGTCCGCGAGGTCCTTCGGCCAGGTGAAGTACTGGCCCTCGCCGACCGAGCTCTTCTCTTCCTCGTAATCGGCGATGGCGCCCTCGCGGAACTCGTCGATCCAGGACGGGAGCCCGGCGTCCTTGACGGTATTGACCGCCACGGGACGGTAGCTCTCGCCGTCGCGGACCCGGACGTTGAGCGTGTGGTGGCGGGACGGGAGCAGCGGGTCGAAGAAGTAGTAGAACCAGTCGAGCAGGTTCTGCGGGTTGAAGAAGCTCACGCCGGCCGCCGCCTTGTCCTTCGTGAGGCGCACCGAGACCTCGCCCATCGGATTCGCCGCGATGAACTCCTCGGCCTCCTTCACCGCGTGATGGATCGTGTCGCCCTTGTGGTCGCGGTAGTAGAACGAGATGTTCGCGTCCTTGCCGTCGTCGGTCATGTACGGCCGCAGGAAGCCGGGCGGGCCGTTGGTCTGGAGCTGGAAGATCATGCCGCGGACGGTCGCGGGATCGTTCGGGATGAAATACCACTTCGGGTCGCCGTAGTGGTTCATCTGCCACGATCCCTTGATGAACGGAACGAGCGAGACGGCCGCGCCGAGCGGCGTCTCGCTGCGCATCCAGCGCTCGAAGAGCTCCATCTTTCCGACGGGGCCCGCGTCGCCCGACGCGTTCGCCCGGTCGCCGTTGACGTAGACGACCATCGAGTCGACGCCGCCGAACTGCTTCGCGATCTGCGCCGTCGCGACGTTGAACTCGTGCGTCGGCCACAGCAGCGGGGTGCCCGGGCTCGCCTCGCCGATCTTCGAGTGGAAGATCGTGATGTAGACCGAGAGCGAGAAGATCCCGACGGTCGCCGCTCCGATCACGTACTTCCAGCGCGGGTGCGTGCACGCCCAGCCGATCGCGCGCATGATCTTGACCATCGTGACCGGGAGGAAGTGCTCGGCTTCGTGCGGCGCGGGCAGGTAGCAGATCATGATCGGGTGGAGCAGCTCGACCGTGAACAGGATCGAGAACACCCACCACGCGCCGAAGATCGCGAGATCGCGCATCTGCGGGATCGACGTCACGAGGATGACGAGCAGACCGCCGACGTCGACCATGATTCCGAGGGTGCCGGGGATGAAGACCTCGCCCATGGCGACGGTCGCGGCTTCGACCTTCGCCACCTGCGGGTCGCCGTATCGCGGAAGAAGGAGCTCGTAGTCCTCGAAGAAGCGCTCGGCCATCTGCACCGTGTGCGATACCGCGCGCGCCGTGATGATCATCGGGATCACGAGGACCAGTGGGTCGAAGGTGATCTTCATGTACCCGGTGAAGCCGAGGCCCCAGATCACGGTGATGATGGCCGCGATCATCGGGATCAGGACGCCGTGCAGGCGCCGGAAGTACGCCAGCAGCAGCGCGAAGATCATGACGATCGTCGCGACGGTGTAGAGCACGACCTCGCGCGCGTGCTTGAGCACCCAGCCCGTGAGGATCGGCGTTCCGGAGATGTAGATGCTGACGTTGTCGGTCTGCTCGCGCTCCTTGATCGCCTGGACGTGGTTGAACACCGCCTCGTAGACGGAGCGATTGAAGCGGTCGGTCACGAAGCCGGCCGTGATGAGCGCGCCCTTCTCGTCCATCGAGACGAGACGCCCGTAGATGTACGGCGGGTTCTGGCGCACCAGCTCTCGAAGCTTTTCGGCGTCCTCCTGGTTCTCGGGGACGCCCTTCATGAGCACGTCCGACGTGATCGAGCCGTCGGCCTCGACCTGGACGACGCGCGTGCTCCGCGCGGAGACGGAAGCCACCTGGTCGTGGTTGACCGGGTACGGCGGGTACTTCTCGTCGAGGATGATCGCGATCTTGTCCGCCGAGAGGGAGCCCTCGGACTCGAGCTTGTCGCGCAGCTCGGTGCGCTCCTTGGTGTGGCTGTCGTAGCCGACGCCGTCGAGCTGCTTCGTGATCCGGTCGATCTTCTGGAGCACCTCGGGCGTGAAGATCGTGCCGTCCTTGACGACGACTCCGATCGCGACCAGGGAGGAAGTGCCGAAGCGGCCGGCGAACTTGTCCTGCGCGTGGATGAACGGGTGCTCGGGGTAGAGCGAGCGCTGGGACGTGTCGACGCGGACCACGGGGCCGGGCCAGGGCTGGCCGAAGGCCGCCTTCACCATGTTCACGATCGGGTAGAGGAAGAACAGCGTGACCACGATGAGCATCAGCCCGATCGGAGCGCGGTTTCGCGTGACGAAGCGCGCGAAACGGAGGGTCGCGGTCTCACGGATGTGGTGCTGCGGGGTCTCGGTCATGGAAACGGCACTCCTCGGGGCGTCTGGCGGCCAAGACCTTCGACACGCGAGCCCCCCAAGGGCGATTCAAAGCGAGAACGAGGGGGGCCCCGCGCGGCGCGCAGCCGACGGCAGTCACGCCGCGGCACCTTATTTCTTTCGAGGGTCGAGGGTCAAGGGTCGTTTGCCCCGGAACGGCCCGAAAGTCGGGAAAAATCGCGCCGCGAATCCGGCGTGCCGGGATTGCCCTACGAGCCGGGCCGAACGTCGAGCAGCTCGATGCGCTCCTGCGCGAGATCGAAGTCTCGAAGGATTCGCACATCGACCCTGCCGCCGCGGAGCAGCGCCCGCCGGCCGGCCTCGTCCGTGAGGACGAGGGCGCCGGCCTCGCCGTGCTCCGCGGCCCACGCGGCCGCCGCCGCGGCGTCGGGAAGCAGCGGGAGGGGGCGCCGGGTCAGAAGTCTGCCCATCTGCTGCT
>JAYRMX010000354.1:0-6874 GCA_041912475.1 Myxococcota bacterium | reverse complement strand
GGATCCCTGGCGTTTCGGCGCCGAGCGCCGCGCAGCAGCAGGCCCTCGAGACGGCGCTCACGGCGCACGCGCAGGCCGGCTCGGAAGCGCTGGCGGCGGCCGCTGCGAACGCGGGCCAGGGCGGCTGAGCCGATGCGTGCGGGCGATCGTCGCGCCGCGAGGCGCGGCGATCGCCGCCGCTATCGGTCCGGCCGCACGTAGCGCCGGCGGATCCGGACGAGGTCGAAGCCCGCGCGCGCGAAATCGGCCGCTCGCACCTTCGAGGCTCCCACGTCGTGCCAGGCCTCGAGCGGGAGCTCGCGGATCGACGCGAGGGCGCGCGCGCGCCCTTCGGCGCCGCCGGCTTCGATCATTCGCGCGATCAGCTCGACGTCGAACAGCCAGCGCGTGAGGAACGCGTCGGCGAAGAGCGCGCGCGTCGCGGGCGTCGCGCGGAACAGCTTCGCGCCGCACTGCGTGTCGTAGACGGGAAGCCCGATCGCCATCGAGGCGAACGTCGCGAAGATGCGGCCGAGGTAGTGCCGCAGCGGGCTCCTGCGGATCGACCGGCCGAGGAGCTGGACGCGCGCGCCGAAGACGACCTGGCACTCCGGCCACGCCTCGAGTACGCGCACGAAGCGCAGCACCTCTTCCAGCGGTGTCGCGAGATCGGCGTCCCAGTAGCCGGCGTACTCGGGGCTGGCCTCGAGAGCCCGCAGCATCCCGGCGCGCACCGCCTCGGCCTTGCCGCGGTTTCGCCCGCATTCGACGACCGAGAAGCGGGACGCATCGATGCGCTCGAGCTCGCGGAGCCGCTCGCGCGTGGCGTCGGTGCTGCCGTCGTCGACCAGCACGAAGTCGACGTCCGGCGCCTCGGCCGCGAACGCTGCGAAGCGACCGACCGGAAGCCGGTCGGCCTCGTTGAAGCACGGAACGACGAGAACGGCGCGCGGCATCTCGCGCGCGGATTCTACCGGGTCGGCCGCCGCCGGCCCGCCGGCGCCCTGCGGCTACTCGAGGTGGCTCCGCAGCATCCAGGCGTTCTTCTCGTGGGCCTGCATGCGACGCGTCGCGAGGTCGGCGCTCGCCTGATCGTCCGCGCGCGACGCCACGTCGAACAGCGCGCGGGCCGATGCGACGACGAGATCCTGGTCCGCCGCGAGATCCTCGATCATCGTCGTCGCGAGCGGAACTCCCTCGCCCGCCTCCTTCACCCTCGCGAGCTTCGCGAACGCCGTGTAGCTGCCGGGCGCCACGTGGCCGAGCGCGCGGATCCGCTCGGCGATCTCGTCCACCGCGAGCGCGAGCTCGGTGTACTCGAGCTCGAAGAGCGTGTGGAGCGTCGTGAACATGGGGCCCTTCACGTTCCAGTGGTAGTTGTGCGTCTTGAGGTAGAGCGTGTAGCTGTCCGCCAGCAGGCGGGATGCTGCGGCGGCGATCTTCTTGCGGCTCGCGGCGTCGAGGGCTTTCGGCATCGCATCCTCCTTTGCGGGTTCACTCCGAGGCTACCCGTCGCGTGCGTCCCCGCCAGCCTCCGCCACGAGCGCCCGCCGCACGACCTTGCCGCTGCTCGTGCGGGGAAGCTCCGGCAACACCTCGATGCGACGCGGAACCTTGTAGCCCGCGAGACGTTCGCGGCAGTGCGCGCGAAGCGCGGCGGCGTCGGCGCTCGCGCCCTCGTGCAGCACGACGCCGGCAACGACGCGCTGCCCGAGGTCCGGGTCGGGCTCGCCCGCGACCGCCGCCTCGGCAACGTCGGGATGCTCGGCGAGGACGGTCTCGACCTCGGCCGGATACACGTTCTCGCCGCCCGTGACGACGAGATCGCTGCGCCGGTCGAGCACGCGAAGCGACCCGTCCTCGCCGAGAGCGCCGATGTCGCCCGTGTGCAGCCAGCCGCCGCGCAGCGCGCGCGCCGTCGCTTCGGGAAGCCCGTGGTAGCCGGCCATGACGGTGGCGCCGCGGACGCAGATCTCTCCGGGCTCGCCGGCCGCGAGCGCATCTCCCGCCCCGTCCTCGATGCGGATCTCGACTCCCGGGATCGGCCAGCCGGCCATCCCGCCTCCGGCCGCGCCGGGCGGGAGCGTCGCCACCTGCGACGCGGCCTCGGTGAGGCCGTAGGTCGGCGCGACGGGAAATCCGAGCCCTCGCGCGCGGCGAAGGAGCGCCGCCGGCGCAGGCGCCCCGCCGACGAGTACACATTCGAGTGTCGCAGGCGCCGGACGTTCGCCCCACGCGTCGAGCGTGCGGGAGAGCATCGTCGGAACGAGGGAGACGTGCGTGATCGCGCTCGCATCGAGCGCGGCGCACACGGACTGCGGGTCGAAGCGCTCGTGGAGGACGACCGTGCTCCCGGCGAGCACGCTGCGAACGAGGATCGCGAGCCCGCCGACGTGGAACAGAGGAAGGCACGCGAGCCAGCGGTCGCGCGGCGACGCGCCGAGGTGGAGCGCCGACGCCGAGGCGCTCGCGAGCAGGCTGCGAAGCGGAAGCAGGGCGCCTTTGGGGCGGCCCGTGGTTCCCGACGTGTAGAGGATGGCGGCGACGCGCTCGAGGTCGACCGACGCGAGAAGCGGAGCGGACGAGGGCCGGGCGGCCGCGGACGGGCCGGCTGCGGCCTCTGCGCGTCCCCCCGCGAGCTGCGCCGCGGGCCCCGCGCCGGCCTCGACGCGCGCGACGCCGCCCGCGCGCAGCGCGGCCTCGCGCGCGAGCAGCGCCAGCGGGCCCTCGCCATGGACCAGCAGCCGCGCCGAAGCGTCGCGCAGCGCGAACGCGAGCTCCGGCGCGGCGGCGCGCGCGTTGAGGGGAAGGAGCGTCGCACCGCACAGGATCGCGGCGTGCAGCGCTTCGACCAGCGGGCGGCCGTTCCAGAGCAGCGTCGCAACGACGTCGCCTTCGCAAACGCCTGCCGCGCGAAGGCGAAGCGCGGCGGCGCGCGCGCTCGCTTCGAGCGCGGCGAACGAGACTTCCCGGCCGGCGACGTCGAGTGCGACACGCTCCGGCGTCATCGCCGCGCGCTGCGTGAGCCACGGAATCATCGGCCGCCCGCCTCGTACTCGACGGCGGGCCCGACGCCGAGGCGCGAGACCGCGGCGGGCTCGGGCCGAACGCCGAGGCCTGCTCCGCGCGCCGCTGCGAGGGCGCCCCGCAGCGGCTCCTCGGGAGCCGCGAGGTCGTCGCGAAGCAGCGCACCCGTCGCGAGCCCGCACGCCGGGAGCCGCCCCGGCAGCGCGGCCGCGAGCTGAAGGGCGGCCGCGCGCGCAACGGCGCCGTCGAGGCCGCTCGTCACGAAGACCGCGATCCCCTCGGCGGCCGCGCTCTGCGCGATGCGAAGGGCGGCGCGAATGCCTCCCATGGCGCCGAGCTTCACGCAGATCGCGTCGGCTGCTCGCAACGCGACGACCCGCTCGGCGCGCGCGGGCCCTGCCGCCGACTCGTCCGCGGCGACGCGCACGGGCGATCCGGCGCGAAGCCGCGCGAGCGCCGAGAGGTCGTTCGCGTCGACGGGCTGCTCGACGAGCTCGATGCCGAAGGGCGCGAGGCGCGCGAGCGCCTCGCGCGCCTGCTCCTCCTTCCAGCCTCCGTTCGCATCGAGCCGCAGCCGCACGCGGCGCCCGGCCGCCTCGCGAAGCGCGGCAACGCGCGCGACGTCGTCGTCGAGCCTCCCGCCCGCCACCTTCACCTTGAGCGTCCCGTAGCCCGCAGCGACCGCACGAACGGCCTCGGCGGCGAGACGAGCCGGATCGCGCGCGCCGAGCAGCGCGCTCACCCGCACCGTGCGCCGGCCGCGGCGGCCGCCGCGCTCGGCAAGCCACCTTCCGACGCTGCGGCCCCGGCTTCGAGCGACAGCGTCGTGAAGCGCCATGTCGAGGGCCGCACGCGCACACGGCGCGCGCGGCGCCGCCGCCTCGATTCCGTCGAGGATCGCGTCGAGATCGCGGACGTCCTCGCCGGCGAGCTGCGGTGCGAGCGCGAGCAGCGTCTCCCAGCTCTCGCCGGCGCTCTCCGTCCCGAAGCCGGGAATCGGGGTCGCCTCGCCTGCGCCGATCGAGCCGTCGCTCCCGTAGAGCCGGACGAGCACGCCGTCGCGATCTTCGATCTGCCCGGCCGCCGTGACGAGCGGCTCTCGCAGCGAGAGGCGAAACCGAACGAGGCCGACGCGCCGGATCTTCATGCGAGCACGCCCGCCGCGAGCAGGAGCGTGAAGGCCGCGTGCGTTCGTGCGGCGCCGACGAGCGCATCGTTGAGGCCTGGGCCGTCGCTGCGCGAAGCGACGGCACGCGAGACGCGAAAGCCGAGAGGAAGCGTCGCGAGCGCCACCAGCGCCGCGGGGCCGAGGACGCCCGCCGCGACCAGCGCCACGAGCCCGGCGTAGGCCGCGGCGAGGAGCGAGACGACGTAGACACGCGTCGCCGCCGGGCCGAGGCGAACCGCGAGCGTCCGCTTTCCGGCGCGCGCGTCGGTCTCGACGTCCCGCAGATTGTTGACGGCGATGATCGCCGTCACGAGGCACGCCGGCGGCAGCGATGCGAGGACCGCCTTCGACGCGAGCGCACCCGCCTGCACCGCGTACGTCCCGGCCACGGCGATCACGCCGAAGAACGCGAAGACGGCGGCGTCGCCGAGGCCGTGATAGGCGAGCGGCCACGGACCGGCCGTGTACGCGAGCCCCGCCGCGAGCGCGAGGGCTCCGAGCACCGCGAACGGCCAGCCGCCTGCCCACACGAGCGCCACGCCCGCAAGCGCCGCGCCGGCGAAGACGCGAACGATCGCGGCGCGCATCTGCTCCGGCGAGAGCAGCCCCGTGGCCACGGCGCGCGCCGGCCCTCGACGCTCTTCGGTGTCGGCTCCCTTCTCGAAGTCGAACAGGTCGTTCGCGAGGTTCGCGCCGATCTGGAGCAGCAGCGCCGTCGCGACGGCCGCGAGCGCGAGGCCGGCCCGCGCACGGCCGCCGGCGGCGGCGAGCGCCGTTCCGAGCAGCACCGGCGCGACGCCGGCGGAAAGGGTCTGCGGCCGCACGGCGAGCCACCACGCACTCGCCGGCGAGGCGCCGGCTCCGCGCGCCGCAGCGGCCCCCGCATCGTCGCTCACGGACGCCACGGAAAGCGCCCAAAGTCCGGAGCTCGCTTCTCGACGAACGCGTCGCGCCCCTCCTGCGCCTCCTCGCTCATGTAGAACAGCATCGTCGCGTTGCCTGCGAGCTCCTGGATCCCGGCCTGCCCGTCGCAGTCCGCGTTGAACGCCGCCTTGAGGCAGCGGATCGCGATCGGGCTGTGAGAGAGGATCCGGCGCGCCCACGCGACGCCGGCCGCTTCGAGGTCGCCGAGCGGCACCACCTTGTTGACCAGGCCCATCGCGAGCGCCTCGTTCGCGCCGTACTGCTCGCACAGGTACCAGATCTCGCGCGCCTTCTTCTGTCCGACCACGCGGGCGAGGTACGACGCCCCGAAGCCCGCATCGAAGCTTCCGACCCGCGGTCCGGTCTGCCCGAACCGCGCGTTCTCGGCCGCGATCGTGAGATCGCAGAGCAGGTGCAGCACGTGGCCGCCGCCGATCGCATGGCCTGCGACGAGCGCGATCACCGGCTTCGGCAGGCTGCGGATCACGCGCTGCAAATCGAGCGCATTGAGCCGCGGAACGCCGTCGTCGCCGACGTAGCCGGCGTCGCCGCGAACGCGCTGGTCGCCGCCCGAGCAGAACGCATCCGGGCCCTCTCCGGTGAACAGGACGACGCCGATCGATGCGTCCTCCCGAACGCGGCAGAAGGCGTCGATCAGCTCGAAGAGCGTCTTCGGCCGGAATGCGTTTCGCACCTCGGGCCGCGCGATCGTGATCTTCGCGATTCCGTCGCACGTTTCGAAGCGGATGTCCTCGTAGTCGCGGACGGTCTTCCAGTCGGGGGCGGGCAGGGTTTCCATCGGGGTCCTCCGGTGTCGTGGGTCTTCGGTGAAGAACGCTCGCGCGAGCGCGGCAAAGGCGTCCGGCTGCTCGAGGTGGGCAGCGTGTCCGGCGCGCTCGACGAGGGCCACGCGAGCGCACGGAAGGCGGCCCGCGAGATCGCGTGCGATCGCCGTGAACTTCGCGTCCTCCGCTCCGGCCACGAGCAGCACGGGGCAGCGCACCGCGCCGAGCGCCTCGTGGAGCGGCGGCTGCGCGCCGCTGCCCATGCCGCGCAGCGAGCCCGCGAGCCCGTGCGCGCGATTCGCGAGCCGGAGCCGGCGCTCACGCGCGAGGGCCGCTTCCCCGAGCCTCGCCTGCGACGCGAAGAGCGGCTGCGCCATCCAGCGGTCGACGAACGCCGGGACGCCGCCGGCGAGGATCGCTCGCGCGAGGGCCTCGTCGCTCGCCACGCGGGCGGCGCGCGCCTGCGGCTCCGCGATGCCGGCCGACGCGCCGATCAGCAGCAGCGAGCGCACCCGCTCCGGATGCCTCGCGGCGAGAAAGAGCGCAGCGCGGCCGCCCATCGAGTAGCCGAGGACGTGCGCGCGCGGCACGCCGAGCTCAGCGAGCACGCGCGCGAGGTCGTCGGCACAGCGCTCGATGCCGTACGCGGAGACTTCGTCCGGGGCGTCCGAGCGGCCGTGACCGACGAGATCCACGCGCAGCGTTCGAAGGCCCGCGGCGCGAAGCGCGCCCGCCGCGGCCTCGAGCGTCTCGGCGCAGCCCGTGAAGCCGTGCAGCAGCAGAACGGCCGCGCCTTCGCCCTCGTCGACGACGCGAAGGCGAAGCCCCTCGGCGCCGACCCTCACGTCGCGCGCGGTCACGCGCGCGCTCCCTCGGCGGCGAGCGCGGCCGAGACCGCCCGCCACAGCGCGCGGTGGTGCACGAGATTCGCTTCGCGGTCGATCGGAACTTCGACGACGTGCACGCCGGGCGAGCCGATGCAGTCCGCGAG
>JAYRMX010000353.1:0-2939 GCA_041912475.1 Myxococcota bacterium | reverse complement strand
GGCGAGCCTGCTCGACGCCGGTCTGCTCACGCTCGTCGTCGCGCCGGCCGTCTGGGCCCTCGCCGTTGCGCCCCTTCGGCAGCTCGTCGAATCCCGCGGCCATCTGCTGCGAAGGCTCTTCGCCTCGCAGGAGCAGGAGCGCGCACGGATCGCGCGCGACCTTCACGACGGCGTCGGGCAGCAGCTCACCGCGTTGCGCCTCGGCCTTCGCAACGTCGAGGAAGCGGAGGATCTCCCCGTCGCGCGAGAGCGCGCCCATGCTCTTCGCGAGCTCGCGGCGAACGCGCACGACGACGTGCGCCGGCTCGCGCAGGGGCTCGGCCCGGGTGTCCTGCAGGATCTGGGTCTCGTCGCCGCGCTCGAGCGCCTGTGCGAGGACTTCACGAGCGCACACGACGTCGAAGCCGTGCTGCACGCCGACCCGGCGCTGGCGGCGCGGCTCGACCCGGAAGCCTGCGCCGCGTTCTATCGCATCGTGCAGGAAGCCCTCGCGAACGTCGCACGCCACGCTGCCGCGCGACGGGTCGAGGTCTCGCTCGCCGAGCTCGGCCGGTCGGCGCTGCTCACGATTCGCGACGACGGCTGCGGGCTGCACGCGGGCGCGGCGGGAGAGCCGGCTGGCGGCGCACGCGGCTTCGGCCTCGGCAGCATCCGCGAGCGCGCGCTGATGCTCGGCGGCCGTTTCACGCTGCGATCGCGCCCCGGCCGCGGAACGGCGATCGAAGTCCGCATTCCGGTGGGGGGCTAGCGTGTCCCAGCGCATCCGGGTGCTGATCGCGGACGACCACGCGATCCTGCGCAGCGGCCTCCGGCTGCTGATCAGCGAGCAGCCGGACATGACGGTCGTCGGCGAGGCGAGTGACTTCGGCGAGCTCGTTCGCACCGCACGGGCCTCCTCGCCGGACATCGTGACGCTCGACCTCACGATGCCGGGCGGATCGGGGCTCGGCGCGATTGCCCGCCTCCGCGAGGAAGCCCCGTCCGCGCGCATCGTCGTGCTCACGATGCACGACGATCCGGCGTACGTGCGCGCGGCGCTCGCAGCGGGCGCGTCGGGCTATCTCGCGAAGACGGCGGCCGACACCGCGCTCATCGGCGCGATTCGCGCCGTCCACCGCGGCCGCCTCTTTCTCGACGTCGCGAACATGCGCGCGCTCGAACCCCTCGTCGCTCCGGGCGCGGCGCCGCACGGCCTTCCCGCCCCGATCGAGCGCCTGAGCGCGCGCGAGCGCGAGGTGCTGGTCGGCGTCGCGCAGGGCAACACCAACCAGGCCATCGCCGACCGCCTCCACCTCAGCGTCAAGACCGTCGAGTCCTACCGTTCGCGCCTCATGCAGAAGCTCGGGCTCACGAGCCGCGCCGAGATCACACGCCTCGCGATCGAGCTCGGTCTGCTCGGCGCGGCGGGAGGCGAGCCGCCCGAGACCTGACCCGCTTGCCGCGCGCGCGCGAAGCCGCGCCGGTGGCGTGTGTTCGGCGCTCGAAGCGACGTGCGCCGCGGCTACCGCGTGCGCCGGAGGGTCACGTACTCGCGGTCGACGATCGAGACGATCTCGAAGCGATCGGACGGGAAGGCGAGATCGAACAGATCCCGCGAGAAGATCTGGATCGCTCGCTTCGGGAAGTAGTTGTCGAGGTAGCGGCGCAGGTCCGACTCGTCGAGCTGGTCCGACAGGACGAGATTGAACAGGACGATTCCGTCCCGGCGGACGACGCGCCGCATCTCGGTGAGGTAGCTCCAGATCTTGATCGGAGGAACGAACGTGAGGACGTTGTTCGCGATCACGAGGTCGACGGAGTCGTCCGCAGTCCCGGAGAGCGTCTCTCCATCGACGGGCATCGCCTCCGCTCCGAATCGTTCGGCGGTCCAGGCGGCGTAGTGCCGATCGGGCTCGTAGTTGTGATAGGACTCGATCGAGAAGCGGCGCATCACGTGCGCGATCGTCGCGCCCCAGGCGCCGCCGATCTCACACGCCCGTTGGGGCGGCTCCCGGAAGACCGAGTCGGGGAGCAGCTTCCACAGCAGCGCGTCGGTCGCTTCGAACTTCTCGGCGAACAGCGCGGTGAGATCGAGTCCGCGGCGCTCGGCCAGCTTCACGTCGTAGGACCCGAGCGCCATCGGCGAGCGCATGGCGAGGAAGTTCCCGCCCGCGAAGTGCGCGGTTGCGTGCGCCTCGAGCGCGAAGAGCTGCTCGAAGAGCACGCGATGGCCGCTGTCCTTGAGCGCCTGCTCCATGGCGCTCGATCCGGACGGTCCGAGCTCGTCCAGCATCGCGCGCCGCAGCATCTCCCATCCGCCACGGGGCAGGACGAGGTGCGCTTCGTCCAGGAACCGGCCGAGATCCCGGCACACGCCGGACGCGCACGGCTGCGGCTCGCTCGCGCCCGGCGCTCCCGCCGCGGACCGCTGCGTGCGCAGAAGAAGGTCCTCGAGCGCGATGTCGCTGCGGTGCCGGGCGAAGTCGTACGCGGTGCAGCCGTCCGCGGTGCAGCGCGCGGGGTCGGCGCCGTGCTCGAGAAGCAGTCGCGCGATGGCGAGCTGCCCGAGCGACGCGGCCAGAATGAGGGCCGTCACGCCCTTCGTGCTCGCCGCATTCGCCGGCGCGCCCGCGGCGAGCGCGGCTCTCGCCCCTTCGGCGTCCCCGCGCTCGATCGCGAGGAAGAGGGCCTGGCTCTTGCTCACCCGCGCGCGAACGAGCCGCGCAGCACGGCGCCAGCCGCCAGTCATCGCGTCGCCCTCCCCCTTCGTGCCCGACGAACGCCCCTTCTCTTGCAGGATCCCTCCCGTCGCAAAGCCGCGCAAGCCGGCAGCGATCCGCCCGCCGTCTCTCCCTCTTGCGCCGGAAACGAAAACGCCCCCGGCTGCAGCAGGCCGGAGGCGAATCGCAAGATCTGGAGCGGGAAACGGGATTCGAACCCGCGACCCTCAGCTTGGGAAG
>JAYRMX010000352.1:0-15317 GCA_041912475.1 Myxococcota bacterium | reverse complement strand
GTCGCCGAGGAGTCGCCGCCGGCGAGCCGCCGGCGCGGGTACCACGCGGGAGCGGCAGCCGCGGGCCACGCCACCCGCGTGAAGGGCCCCGTCGGCTTCGTGGTGCCCGCACGCGTTCATCTCGTCTCGGCACGGGCCGGCGGCCGTCGCGGGGCGCTGCGCCGTTCGCTCGCGGCGGGCAACGTTCTCGTCTTCCTCGCAGTCGTGCTGCCGTGGTTCGCCGGCGTCTCGCTCGCGGCTCCAGACTTTCCCTACTACGGGATCGCCCGTGAAACGCTGGCGCGTTTCACCACCGGGAGCTTCCACCGCAACCAGCCTCCGTGGTTCTATCTGATGGTGCTCGGCGCGGGTGCGTTGCCCTGGAGTCTCCTGCTGCCGGGCGGAGCGCACACGGCGTGGAGGTCGCGCTCGGCGCTCGGACGAGCCGACCGCCTGTGTCTCGTGTGGTCGATCGTCGTCGTCGTCTTCTTCACGCTCTCGCAGTCGAAGCAGCCCGCCTACGTGCTCTCCGTGTGCGTCCCGGGAGCCCTCGCCGCAGCGCGGCTCCTCGACGCCGCGCTCACTCGGCCCGAAGGCCGATCGGCGCGCGCGCTCTGGGCCGTGCTGCGGGTCGTGGCAGCGCTCGCCGCGGCGGCGGGCGCCGGGGCCGTGCTCGGCGCCGCGCGGCCCGACCTTCTTGCGCGGCTCCCGGGGCCGGGTGACGACGGCGGCGCGCTCTGGGGCGGCGTGCTGCCGGCGACTGCTGCGGTCTGCTTCGTGTTCGTTGCGGCCGCCGCCGCCGCACGCTGGCGCCGGAGCGCGGGCGCCGCCATCGCCTGCCTCGCGCTGCTCCTTCCCGCACTGCTCGCGTCGGCCGCGCCGTCGTTCGTGGCCTACGCACAGACCCGCTCGTCGCGCGGCGTTGCACGCACGATTCTCGCGCTCGATCCCGAGACCGAGGTGGCCTGCCTCCGCTGCTTCCCGAGCGCCCTTCCGTTCTATCTCGGGCGCCCCGTGACACTCGTGAGTGACGACGCCAGCGAGCTGCGGAGCAACTACGTTCTCTTCCGAATCGGCCGCGACGGAGCCCTGCCTCCCGGAGTGGTCCCGACCGGAGCTCTCGAGGCGTGGCTTGCCGGGCGCAGCCGACCCGTGTATCTCATCGCGGGCAAGGACGCCCGGCAGGCCCTGGCAGCCATCGCGGCCGGGCGGGGGGTCGGTGTGACACAGATCGCGCCGCGGCTCTGGGCCGCCCTCCTGCCGCCGGCAACGGAGCGCTAGGCCGTGTGCGGAATCGCCGGCTTCGTTGCGGGGCCGCTCGGACACGAGGCGACCCGCGACGAGCGTGTCGAGTCTCTCCTGCGCTCGCTCGCGCACCGGGGCCCGGACGGCCGCGCCTTCCTGCGAAGCGGCCGCGCGCTCTTCGGCGCCACGCGCCTCGCCATTCGCTCTCCTGCGGACGGCGCACAGCCCGTGATCGACGCGGCGACCGGCGTGGTCGCCGTGTGCAACGGGGAGATCGACAACCACCGCAGCCTGCGAAGCTGGCTCGCGGCACGCGGCCGAACGGTCACCAGCGCCGTCGACGTCGCGGTGCTTCCTGCGCTCTACCTCGAGCTCGGACCCGACTTCGTCTCTCGCCTCGAAGGGCCGTTCGCGCTCGGGCTCTGGGATCCGCAGCGCGGGCGGCTCGTGCTCGCGCGCGACCGCGCCGGCGAGAAGTCGCTCTTCTTCGCCGTTCGCGCAGCCGGCGTTCGCTTCGCCAGCGAGATCGCCGCCCTCGTCGCCGAGGACCCCGAGCTCCTCGCGTTCGACGAGGCGGCGCTCGCGGGCTACCTCGATCGCGGCTTCTTCGAGGCGCCGCGCAGCCCGCTCGCGGACGTCGGCAAGCTCGCTCCCGGCGAAGTCGTGACGATCGACGAGAGCGGGATCGCGCGCCGTCGCTACTGGCGCCTCGATCTCGTCGGGACGCCGAAGCGCCGCCCGGATCCCGGCGCCTTCGACCGCGTGCTGCACGACGCGATCGAGCGGCAGACCGAGGTCGACGCCGACTTCGGCGTTCTGCTCAGCGGCGGGCTCGACTCCTCGCTCCTCGCTGCCGTCGCGCGGCGCGTTCGCCCGCTGCGCCGGATGGCCGCCTTCACCGTGCGATTCGACGAGGCGTCGTACGACGAGGGCGGCGCCGCGCTGCGCGTCGCGCGAACGCTCGGCCTCGAGCCGGTCGTCTCGCGCCTGCGAGCGGACGAAGTCCCGGCGCTGCTCCGCGATCTGGTTTCGCACGCCGGAGAGCCCCTCGCCGACCCGGCGTGGCTCCCGCTCGCGGTGCTCGCGCGCCGCGCCGCGCGGGACGTGCGGATGGTGCTCTCGGGAGAGGGGGCGGACGAGCTGTTCGGCGGCTACCCGACGTACATGGGACCCTGGATCGCCGACGCGTGGCATCGCCTCCCCGCCGCGCTGCGCGAGCTGCTCCGGCGCGTGACGGACGCGCTGCCGGCGAGCGACCGGAAGGTGACGCTCGGCTTCCTGCTCAAACGTTTCGTGAAGGCCGCCGAGCTCGGAGGACTCGAGCGGCACCGGGCGTGGATCGCGAGCATCCCGCCCGAGGTGCTGGCACGGCTCGAAGCGAAGACGCTCCGCTCGTACCTCCCCGAGCCTCCGCGCGAGGTCCTCCTCGACGCGCTCCAGCAGTACGACTTCGAGACCGCGCTCGCCGAGGCGCTGCTCACGAAGGCGGACCGCGGCGGCATGCGCTGGGGCCTCGAGCTGCGCGCTCCGTTCCTGGCCCCCGGCGTGATGTCCTTTGCGGCGACGCTCCCTGCGAGCGAGCGCGTTCGCGGCGTCACGACGAAGGTCTTTCTGAAGCGCTATGCCGCGCGCTACCTGCCGCGGTCGATCGTACACCGGCGAAAGCGCGGGCTCTCGGTTCCGCTCGCCGGCTGGCTCCGCGGTCCGCTTCGCGGCTGGGCGGCCCAGATCCTCGGCGGCGGACGGCTCTCGGTGGTCGGCATCCGCGACTGCGACGCGCTCGCGCTCCTCGACGAGCACGCATCGGGCCGCGCCGATCACGCGCGCGCTCTCTGGACGCTCGTCGTCCTCGGCGAATGGTTCGCCTGGGTCGATCGGACGCGGCGCTGATCGCCGCCGCGGCGGCGATCAGAACACGGACGTCGGCGGCTTCACGTCGGCCTGCGCGTGCGCGCGCTGGGCCCGCACCTTCGCGTCGGCGGCCTCGGCCGTTCGCTTCTGCGCCTGCAGGCTCTGCGCGAGGCCGAGCAGCGACCAGCCGTTCTCGGGATTCTTCTCGAGGTCCTCGCGGAAGACCTGCTCCGCCTCGCGCGGCCGGTCGTTCCACAGCAGGATGGCGCCGCAGATCTGCCGCGTCGGAACGTAGAACGCCGAGGGCTTTGGCGCGCCGAGGCCGTCCTCGAGGCGGACGGCTTCGCGGATCTGCTTGATCGCGTTCTCGCGGTGCGCGCGCATGTGCTCGATCTCCGCGTCGAGCACGAGGGTTGCGATCTCGAGCTGCTTCTTCGCGTTCACCGTTCCGAGGACGGTCTGGCCCGGCGAAACGTGCTCTGTCGCCTCCTCGAGCTCCGCCTGCTCGGGCGGGACGTCGAGGAACTGCGCGAGCCGCGTGAAGGAGAGGCCGCGCGCGTAGTACCACATGCCGACGACGTAGTGAAGATCGTTTCGCGGCGCCGGCAGCGCGAGGATCTCCTTCCAGTGACCGAAGCGGACGAGGGTGAAGATCTTCGCCGTCGCGGCTCCCTGGAGGTCGGGGTCTTCGCGCATCGCGTCGTCGGAGAGCGCCTTCTCGATCTCGCGCGCGGCGGCCATCGCCTGCGCCTCCTGCCCGGCCATCATCGCGTCCTGCCACTTCACCACCAGCGTCTTCTGCAGCGCGTGATGGTAGTGACGCGCCGCGCCCGGGTGGTTGGGGTCGGTCGCGAGCACGTTGCGGAGCGCCTGCAGTGCGTCTCCTCCGTCGGACGGACCTGCGGAAACGCCCTTCGCCTGCGGCGCGGCGCCGTTCTGCGTGGCGAGCATGCCCTCGGCCGCGAGCGTCATCGCATCCACGTCGTCCGGGTACTGGCTCGCGAGCGACTGCATCGCGCGGGTGTAGGAGCGAAGGCGCGATGCGGCGTCCGGCCCGCCTTCCGAGGTGACGAGCAGCACGGCGGCTTCGATGTAGCCGCGCTCGGGGGCCGTGATGATCGGCTCGAGCTTGCGCGCGCGGCCGATTGCGGCGGCTGCGCGCGCGAGCGCCGCAGGATCGTCCGCGGCGCCCGGCGCGGGGGCCGACGCGATCGCGACGCCCCAGAAACACATCGCGCAGCCGGGGTCGAGATCTCCCGCAGTCTCGAAGAATCCCACCGCCGCGCTGCGGTTGCCCTCGAAGTAGCTGCGAAGGCCCGCCTCGAAGTGCGTCTGCGCCTGCGGCGCCTTCGTCGTGATCGTCGGTCCGGCGATCACGATCTTGGTGTTGCGGAGCAGCGGGTGGCCGCGTGCGCCCGTCTCGACGCCGTTGCCGGAGCCCTGACAGCCGAGGACTGCGAGGCCGAGGCTGCTCGCGACCGCGAGCCCGCGCACGCAGGAAAGACGCCGGTGCCATCCGTGGTGCATGACTCCCCCCCTGTGCCGCATCTTATCCCGTATGCGCCCTTCCGCCCCTGTCTTGGTGGTTTCGGGAGCGCCCCGGTCGGGCACGTCGCTCGCCATGGCGCTGCTCGAGGCCGGCGGCATTCCGCTGCTCGAAGACGCCTCCCGCCCCGCGGACGCCGACAACCCGCTCGGGTACCACGAGTACGCGCCGGTGCGAAGCCTGCCGCGAGACGCGGCCTGGGTCGCTGGCGCGGCGGGACGCGCCGTCAAGGTGATCGACGCCCTCCTGCCACGGCTGCCCGAGGGACCGGCCTACCGCGTGATCCTCATGCGCCGCGATTTGCATGCGGTCGTCGCGTCGCAGGACCGAATGCTCGCCCGTCGGGGCGAGAGCGCTGGCCAGATCGGTGCGCGGCGGCTCGCGGCGGTGCTCGCGGCGCAGAGGGACGAGGCGCGCGCATGGCTGCGCGCGCGGCCGCACGTTGCGTGGATGGAGCTCGACTACGACGGACTGCTCCGCGAGCCGGAGCCGGGCCTCGCCCGGCTGATCGCATTCGCGGGCCTGCGCGCTTCGCCTCGCACGCTCGCCGGCCTGATCGCGCCGACCGGCGCACGGCGACGGAGCGCGGAAGAAGCGGGGCCGGCCGCGGCCGCGGCCGGCCCCTTCGACGAGTGCTAGTTCACGGACTTGAGCGAGAGCGCTTCGATGCCGCCGGCCACGTTGAGGCCCGTCAGGCCCTCGACGCTCACCGGCTGCAGCGTGAACGACTTGTTGAAGCCGCCGAGCAGGACGTGCGCGCCGACGCCCGGGCCCGCCGATCCGGTCGCGGCGACGCCGGCGTACTGGCCGGCGAGCGCTCCCTTCGAGACGTCGGGAGTCGGAGCGAACACGGCCCACGCGATGATCCCCGCACCGGAGTAGCCGATGTCGACGCCGAACTTGCTGATGTCGCCGGTGTAGTTCTCGCCGCTGCTCCCGGTGAGCGAGGTGTACGTGCAGTTCACCTCCTTGCTCGACCCGAAGATGAACCCGAAGCCGCTCGCGACGTGGCAGGTGAGGAAGCCCGTCTTGATGCCCGTCTCTTCGGCGCGCGCCGGCGTGGCCGTCGCCACGAGAGCGACCGCGCCCGCAGCCAGAAGCGTCTTGCGAATCACACCCTTCATCCTGTCCTCCTTCGTGGCCCGTTCCGGGACCGCAGCCGCGGTCGGGGGGGCGGGCGCAGTTGCGCCGGCTGATCGGTGTTGCGCCGCGCCGGCTTGAGGGGGAAGCACCACCGAGCAGGCGGATCGGGGCTTCGCCCGACGCGATCAGGCGAGGCCGAGCCGCGCCCGCGCACGCGCCGCCATGCGCAGCAGACTCCCGTCCTCCGCGAGGCGCGGCAGCTTTTCCCACCGCACCCAGCGCAGGTCGATCGACTCCTCGCTGCGACGCAGCGGCTGCCCGGGGCCGGCGACGAGCAGGAAGCGCACGTCGTGGTGCACGTGCGCGGGATCTGCGCCGCGCGCGGGAATCCCGTGGCTGTCGACGTCGAGCAGGCCGTGGTCGTCACCCGGAAGTGTAGAGAGCCGAACGAGGCCCGACTCCTCGCGCGTCTCGCGAAGCGCGACGGCGAGAAGATCCGGGTCACCGTCCGCGTGCCCCCCGAGCTGGAGCCAGCGGCCGAGCTTGCGGTGGTGGGTGAGAAGGACCTGCGTGAGGTCCGCCGAGACGATCCACGCCGAGCCCGTCACGTGTCCCGGACGACAGCTCCTGTCGAAGCAGTCGGCGTGCGCACGCACGAAGTCCTCGATCGTGCGAACGCGCGCGTCGTCTTCCGGATGACGCGCGCGATGGGCCTCGAGGAGCGCGAGCAGCGGGCGGCGGTGCATCGCGCGAGCGTCTCACAGCACGCGCGAGGTGCCACCCGGCGGCGAGGGGCGCCGGCGCGTGCGGCGCAGAACCGAAGCGGCCGCGACCACCGGCGCGAGGGCCTCGGCGCCGAGCAGGCCGCACGCGGGGAGCGGCGCGACCGTGACGCTCACCCAGAGGTACGGCGCGCCGGGGTCGTTCGTCTCGAGGTAGAGCCAGACCGATGCGGGCAGGCTGGCGAACGCCGGCGTCGTTCCTCCGAGAACGACCGATTCGGTCTTTCCCGCCGGCACGACGATCGGCAGCGGATCCCCCTGCCCGGACCAGATGCCCGCGTCGGGGACCGAGCCGATGCTCAGGATCCGCAAGTCGTGACATCCCGAGTTCGTGACCGCGACGGTTGCGTTGAACGTCGCGCCCGCTCCGCTCGCGTTCACGGTCACGGGCGGCACGCTCGCGACGACGCTCCCGAGCGGGCAGCCCGGGCGCTCCTCCCAGACCATGACGTCGTCGATCTTCGCCGCGCCCGGCGCCACGATCTCGGCGACGAGCTCGTCCGCCGGCAATGCGCCGGTGCTCGCACGCGCCGGGACGTCGAGCCGGCTGCGCGTCCAGTCTCCACCCGCGGCTCCGATCGCGATCGGCCTTTCTTCGACGACCTCTCCCGCGTGCACCGTTCGCCAGCGCAGGCGGAGCGTTCCCGCGAGCGCGGCCGATGCACGCGACTGGAACGAGACGCGGTACGCAACGGAGTTGTCGACGGAGATCGCTGGCAGGCGCAGCGTTGCGCCGGGCGAGTCGAGGCAGACTCCGCCGCCGTTCATCGCCGGCAGCGTCTTGTCGGCCTCGGGCCGGAATCGCTGAGGTGCCGCACAGGTCTCGTCCGCACGGAGGCTCCCGTTGGTGATGCCGTAGTCGCCCGCGCTCGGCCGGCCCGCACCGAGCCCCCAAAGGGCGGCGGCGTCGAACTCGAAGGGCTCGTACAGGCGCTGCACCCACTCGTCGTTCCAGGCGAGGCTCGCCTTGAGCTCGAGCGCGCCGGCGCGGATGTCGTAGGCGTCGAGCAAGCCGGCGCTCGACGGCAGCGCCGCCGCGAGCGCGGCAGAGTCGCGAATTCCGCGGTCCCACTCGACGAGATCCGCTTCGGACCGCGCGTCCACGAGGAACGGCCGCTGCAGGCCATCGAGCAGCGCCATCTCGAACGCCTTCTGGAACAGGTACGAAGCCGACGGCCACCACGCGATGGGATGGAGACTGTCATCGATGGCGACCCCCGGTCCCTGTCCGGCGCATCCGGGACCGGCGGGCATCAGCGCGCAGTACGTCATTCCCGAGACGCCGCCGAGATCGCGGCCGTAGCCAACCGGATCCCCCTGATCCACCTGATAGCTCGGGATCGCGCCGTTGTGCGCCGGCGTGAGCATGTCGCCCCAAAGGTAGAGCGTGACGCCCGGCCGGATGAGATTCGCCGAGCTCGCGATCGCGTCGAGGAAGGCCGCGAGACGCCGTGCGTTCGAGAGCGACGGCGCACCGTCCGCGCCCCGGCACGCGCCGCCGCGATTGAACCCGCGGATCTCGTCGCTCGCGAGGAACAGGGCCTTCGGCGGCAGGTCGGGATTCATGCTCGGCAGGTCCCAGAGCAGCCGCACGAGGCCGGGTCCGTAGAGATCCGTGAGCGCCCGCGCGCTGCACAGATCGAGCCCCTGCTCTCCCGCCCGGCTGGTCTGCACAGGGAGCGCGTCCGTGCGGACCCCCGCGTAGAGGTTCTTGTCGTAGCTCACGAGTACGCGCGCTCCCGGCGCGATCGCGCCGCCGGCCGCTCGCACGAGGCGCGTCGGAGTGAGCTCGGGTGCGTAGACGGAATCGAAGCCGCCGTCGGTGATCGTGTAGTCGGCGCCGGCCCAGTAGATCGTCGCACGATCCGGCGACGTCACGCGAACGTCGTAGGCGCCGCGCAGCACGTTCCGCAGGTCGGCGTCGATCCGCGTCACCTCGACGTCGTCGGTCCATTGCGTCCCGGCGCCGGACTCCCACGCAATCGAGAGCTCGATGCGGTCGGCGACCTGCCCGTACGGGATTCGCAAGATGCCCTGGTAGCGGCTCCACTCGACGGTGTAGAGCTGCGCGGAGAGATAGCGACTCGGCGAGAGCGGCTTTCCGCCGACGATCGCCCTCGCCGTGAGGCGCGGCGGCGTCGTCGTGACGGCCTGCGTCTTGAAGCGCGCGCTCACGAGGTAGTGCCCCGCGGCGAGCGGCCCCGGGATGCTCTGCGCCAGCGTGACGGCCGCGTTTCCGGCCGTGGCGTCGAGGCGCATCGATGCGGCGCCCGACGCGCGCTCGACGGTGTCGCGCGTGAAGGCCGCCCCCGGAAGCCCGGACCCCGAAACCGTCCAGCCCGCCGGCGTCCCGCCCGACGCGGTCTCGAAGCCGCCGTTGGTGACGAGGTTGCCGCTGCGGCGGCCGGCGGCCGCGTCGTCGTCGGGAGCGGCCAGCCCCGTCGCGGCGTCGAAGCGCATCGGCTCGTCGCGGACCCACCAGCCGTCGCGGTAGGTGGGCGCCCAGTCGGACTGGAGCGTTCCGAGGCTGGGGATGAGATCGATGAAGCGATCGGCCGCGGCGCGCTGCAGCGCCGCGAGCCCGGTTCGCGCGTGCGACCACTGGTCCGGGTCGGTGGCGATCGTTCGCGTCGGGAAGATCACGGTGTCGATCTTGAGATGCGCCAGCCGATCGAGGATCGCGGTCTGTCCGCTCGAGACGACGTAGTCGTTCTGCGCGTTTCTCTGCGTGAACTCGAAGTCGTACGGCATCGACGCACGCACCGCATGATCGGCGTAGTCGCGAATCGCCTGCGGCGCGAGCGTGGCCTCGGCCGCGCCGTCGTCGTCGAGCAGGAGCTGCCGCAGCGTCATCGCGCCGTTCCAGAGCCCGTGATCGGTCGCCGACGCGACCACGACGCGAAAGCCTCCGCCGCTCCGCGTCACCGAGAGCCGGTAGCCCTCGTCGCCCTCGGCCGTGAACGCCGCGGCCTCGGCGGGAATCCCCTCCGCGGGCAGCGGATCGCCGTCGCGCTGGAAGCGCACTGCGACGGCGTGGCCGGCGGCGCTGCCGGTGCTCACCGTGAATCCGCCTCCGCCGAGCGCGCTCGCGAGCTGCGCGAGCAGGAAGGTCATGCGCGAAGACGCGTTGCTGCCCTCGAAGCCGACGTCAGCGGGAAGCGCCGCCGCCGATCCGGTGAGCGCCACCTGCTGCGGCGGCGGCTGCAGCGTTCCGGCGCGAGCGTCGCGCGCGGCGGGAGCCGCGAGCAAGGCGGCGGCGAGCAGCCCTGCAAGGCGCCGCGGACGCGCCCGGCGCGACGGCTCGATCTCGACCCGCTGCCGGCCCGGCACCTTCTCCAACCTGCACCCGCACATCGAGCGTTCGCCCCCCAGGTTGCGGGTGAGTCTAGACCGATGCGTAAGGGTTTCACCGGAAAATGTGAAGCGCCGCCCCACCCAGGCGGGGGGATCCCGGGGAGACCGCCAAGGGCCCGCGGGCTCTCGCCGCGTCCGCGGTCCGGGCGCAATCGCCGCGCCGCCGGCCGAGCGGCCGGGCCTCCGTGGGGTAGACTGCGCGGCCGCATGGAGTTCGCGCTCTCGGACGAGCAGGAGCTGCTGCAGGAGACGGTTCGCGGCTTCGTCGCGCGCGAGTGCCCGCCCGCCCGCCTTCGCGAGCTCTTCGACGCCGGAGAGGGGCACGACACCGCGCTGTGGAAGGGCCTCGTCGAGATGGGCCTTGCGGGGCTGCTCGTTCCCGAGACGAGTGGCGGCGCCGGGCTCGAGGTTCTCGAGGCGGCGCTCGTCGCGGAGGCGCTCGGCGCCGGTGCGGTGCCCGCGCCGCTCTTCGGCCACCATCTCGCGACGCTCGCGATCGCTCTGGGCGGGAGCGAGGCCCAGCGCGCGCGCTGGCTCCCCGCGCTCGCGGCCGGCGACGCGATCGGCAGCGTCGCCTTCGCCGAAGAGGCCGATGCGTGGGATCCCTCCGCGTGGCGCCTCGCGCCGCAGGGCGGCCGCCTCTCCGGCGCAAAGCGCTTCGTCTCGCACGCGCACGTCGCCGACCTGCTCGTGGTCGGAACGTCCGGCGGCGGCCTCGCGCTCGTCGAGACGGGCGACGCCGGCGTTCGCATCGAGCGCGCCGACGGCCTCGACCGAACGCGCCCGCTCTCGCACGTCGCGTTCGACGGCGCTCCCGCGGAGCCTCTCCCGGACGGCGCCGCCGCCGCGCCGCGGGTTCGCGACGCGGGCCTCGTCCTGCTCGCGGCCGACGCGTTCGGCGGCGCGTGGAAGCTGATCGACCTGACGCGCGCGCACGTCCTCGCGCGCGAGCAGTTCGGCTTCCCGCTCGCGCAGTTCCAGGCCGTGAAGCACCAGCTCGCGAGCCTCGCGACCGACCTCGAGCCGACGCGCGCGCTCTGGTGGTTCGCGGCGCACGCGCAGGACCACGTTCGCGACGAGGCCGAGCGTGCGGCCGCGATCGCGAAGGCGCACGTCACCGAGCGCGCGGTGCAGGTGGCGCGCGGTGCCGTCGAGCTGCACGGCGGGATCGGCTTCACGTGGGAGTGCGACGTTCAGTTCTGGTTCAAGCGCGCGCTGTTCGATCGCGCGCTGCTCGGATCCCCGACGCATCACCGCGAGCGCAGCGCGCGCCTCGCGGGCTGGTGACCCGATGGACCTTCGCCTCGGTCCCGAGTACGAGCGCTTCCGCGACGAGCTGCGCTCCTTCCTGCGCGAGAGCTGGCCGCTGCGCGGCGCCGAGGCGGGCCTCCCGCGCGAGGAGCAGGAGCGCCTGTTCCGCGAGCGCGCGCTCGCGCGCGGCTACGTGTATCGCGACATCCCGCGCGCGTACGGCGGGTCCGAGCAGCCTCCCGACGTGCTGAAGGACAGCCTCCTGCAGACCGAGCTCGCCGCGGCGGGAGCCCCCGGAAACATCCGGAACATCGGCCCGGCGATGCTGGCGCCGACGCTGATCGAGTTCGGCACCGAGGCGCAGAAGCGCCGCTTCGTCCCGCCGACGCTGCGCGGCGAGATGCTCTGGTGCCAGGGCTACAGCGAGCCGGGAGCCGGGAGCGACCTCGCGTCGCTCCAGAGCCGCGCGGCGCTCGACGGCGACCACTGGGTCGTCACCGGGCACAAGGTCTGGACGTCGAGCGCGCACGAGGCGCACTCCATGTTCGGCCTGTTCCGCACCGAGCCCGACGCGCCGAAGCACGCCGGCATCTCGTACCTGCTGATCGACATGAAGGCGCCGGGCGTCACCGTGCGCCCGCTGCGGCAGATGACCGGCGGCGCCGAGTTCAACGAGGTCTTCCTCGACGCCGTCCGCATCCCCGCCGAGAACATCGTCGGCCGGCGCGGAGACGGCTGGAAGGTCTCGCGCGCGACGCTCAAGCACGAGCGCAACCTGATCGGAGACCCCCAGCTCCTGCGCAAGATGTTCGACGGGGTGGTCGCGCTCGCGCGCCGCACGCTGCGTGGCGGGCGGCCTGCGATCGCGTGCGACGACGTTCGCCAGCGCCTCGCCGAGCTCGAGGGCTACTTCTGGTCGCAGCACTACTCGGGCCTTCGCCAGCTCACGGCCGCCGCGCGCGGGCAGGAGCTGAAGGTCATGCTGCCGATGATGATGAACAAGCTCTACTCGACCGACCTCATGCAGCGCCTCACCACGCTCGCGTACGAGCTGCTCGGCGACGCGGGCCTCGTGATGCCGGCGCCGGACGAAACCGGAATGGCGCTCCTGCCCGATGCGCCCGGGAGCTGGACGGCGCAGTACATGTTCGCGATCGCCAACTCGATCGCGGGCGGCGCGTCGAACATCCAGCGCAACATCATCGGCGAGCGCGGGCTCGGGCTGCCCCGCGACCTGCGCCCGCGCTGATCGCGAGGCCGAGCGCGACGAGCGCGGCGCTCCCCGGCTCGGGGACGAAGCGCGGATAGAGCACGTCGCGGCCCGAGAGATCGTCCGCTCGCAGCGCGGTGTAGAGCAGCGCGCGGGGGTCGGGCGGGAAGCCGCCGCGCAGGATCGCGTTCGCGTCGACGACGGCGGACGTGCCGATCCCGGCGAACGGGTCGCCCGGGTCGGCGGCGATCGGCGTCATCGGATCGCCGTCGGTGTCGAGGTTCGCCCACGCCGACTCGTTCGGATGGTCGAGCCCGAGCGCATGCCCGAGCTCGTGGAGGACGAGGTCCGTGAGGCGCGCCTCGCGGTCGGCCTCGGTCGCGAAACCGCCGGCCTCGAGCAGCGCGAGAAGGAACTCGAAGCGGTCGCTCGCCACGAAGATGTCGCTGCCCGTGATCGCGTAGCCTGCGAGCGTCTCGCCGCTCGTGAGCCTGCGATCCGAGGCGAAGCGCGCCGAGAAGCTGGTGATGCCGGTGGCCGAGTTGCCGGAGAAGGCCGGGAACGTCGAGTCGACGAGGAACAGGTCGAGCTCCGAGCCGCGCGTCGATCCGCGCACGCCCGGCTCGTCCCAGTGCAGGTCGAACCGGAGCTCGGGCGTCTCCCAGCCGCGGAAGGCCGCTTCGACCGCGCCGCGCAGCCCGGTGACACGGTCGGGTGTCGGCGCGAGGCCCTCGACGAAGCCGGGCGCGATGCTGACCCGGATCCCGCCGCCGAGCCCCGCGGCGGCGGCGGGCGACGCGTCCCAGCGCGGCGCCTCGGCGAGGGTGCGCGCAACGTCGAGCGCCGCGCCGGGCCCGCACGACGGATCGGGCGTGCAGACCAGAAAGCCCGAGCTGATCACGAACGCCCGCGCCGGCGCCGCCGCTCCCAGCAGCGCGAGGGCGGCGAGCGCCCCCCTTCCCCACCGGCCCGGCCTCTCGCTGCGCAGCGCCATTTCGCCTCCGCCTCGAGAGGAGGTGGCGAGAAGCGCGCCCGAGGTGTCAGGCGGCGGGAGCGAGGGTCAGTCGCCGAAGCGCCCGTGCCGCCCGGCGCCCTTCGCGAAGCGGGCTGCTCCCTCGCGCGTCTCGCCCGAGCGGATCACCTCGACGCCGAGGCGGGTCTCCTCGAGGAGCGCCTCCTCGATCGGGAGCGACCACTGGCGGTAGGACGAGAGGCGGTCGGCGCGCAGGCAGCGCTGCGGGAAGGCCGCGAGATCCTTCGCGAGCCGAACGGCCTCGGTGAGCGCGGCTCCGGGCTCGACCAGCCGGTTCGCGAGGCCCATCCGCTGCGCCTCGTCGCCCGAGACGCCGCGCCCGGTGAGGATGAGGTCGAGCGCGTGGCTGTGGCCGAGCATGCGCGTGAGGCGAATGGTTCCGCCGTCGATGAGCGGCACGCCCCAGCGCCGGCAGAAGACGCCGAAGACCGCGTCGCGCGCCGCCACGCGAAGATCGCACCACACGGCGAGCTCGAGCCCACCCGCAACGGCGTAGCCCTCGACCGCGGCGATCACCGGCTTCGAGAGCAGCATGCGCGAGGGGCCCATCGGCCCGTCTCCCGTCTCGGACACGCGGTTCGCGCGGCCTTCGATCACGCCCTTCAGATCTGCGCCCGCGCAGAAGCAGCCGCCCGCTCCCGTGAGAACGGCCGAGAGGAGCGCGTCGTCGTCCTCGAAGCGCCGGAAGGCGTCGGCGAGCGCCGTCGCGGTCGGCCCGTCGACGCAGTTGCGGACCGCCGGGCGATCGATCGTCACGATCGCGACGGGGCCGTCGGTCTCGAAGCGCACGCTGCTCACTCGATCACCTCCTCACACGCCTGGTGCGCGAGGGCGCGCCGTGCCCCCTTCATGACTTCTCTTTGCGCAGCCGGCTGCCGTAGTCGCCGAAGGGATCGTCTCGCTCGCGGACGGCCTGCCGGAAGCCGGCGGCCTGCGCGCGCGCGACGAAGTCGAGGCCCTCCTGCGTGTGCCGCGCGATGCCGTCGAAGAGCGTCCCGAGCGTCCGGCTCGACGCGAAGCCCATGTTCTCGACGGTCTGGTTGCACAGGAGCTTCAGCATCACGAGCTGGCTCGTCGGAACGCGCGTCATGCGCTTCGCGAAGGCGAGCGCGTGCGCGCCGAGCTCGGCGTCGGGAACCACTTCCAAGATGAGGCCGATCTCGGCCGCCGTCTTCGCCGCGATCTCGTCGCCCGTCAGCAGGTACCGCTTCGCGCGCTCGAGCCCCATGCGGTAGACCCACATCGCGGTCGTCGGCGTCCCCCACACGCGCGACGGTGGATAGCCGAAGCGCGCGCCTTCGCCGGCGATGATGATGTCGGCGCACAGCACCATGTCGGTGCCGCCGCCGATGCACCAGCCCTGCACCGCGGCGATGGTCGGCTTCCGTGCGTACCAGAGCTTCATGTAGACGTCGACGAAGCTCCCGATCATCCGCATGTCGGCGACCGAGTCCCAGACGCGGCCGCGCTCGCCCTGCGCCGGCGCCCCAGCAGCGCCCCCGCCCGGCGCGCCCTGCGCCCGCTGCCCGCTCTCACCGGTCCCTACCCCTTCGATCCGCGCCTGCGCCGCCGTCGACCAGTCGAGCCCGTAGCCCGCGCAGAACGCCGGCCCTTCCGCGCGCAGCAGGATGACGTGCGCCCCGGCGTGCGAGTCGCCCTCGTCGATCGCGCGCGCCAGCTCGTCGCGCAGCGCCGGCGTGATCGTGTTGTACTCCGCGGCTCGGGCGAGCGTGATCACGAAGACGCCGTCTTCGACGTGCGTTCGAAGTGTGGTGGTGGTCAAGGAAGCTCCCCTCCGCGCGGACCGGCCGTTGCCGCGGCGAGGATACGGCCCCCGTGCGGACGCGCGACGCAGCCGGGCTCGGAGCCTCCCGCGAGGCCCGCTCTCCGGCAGCAGCGCCGGCCGCTGCCCCGCGGACCGTGCTGCCCGCCGGCGCGAGGATATCCGGCCGCGACACGCGAGCGCGAAGGGCCGCGTCTTCG
>JAYRMX010000351.1:0-8539 GCA_041912475.1 Myxococcota bacterium | reverse complement strand
CCCGGCGCGATATGGGGTGGCCCTAAAGCCGCGGCGAGCGGCGCGGATCGCCCACGCGCGAGTGAGTACGGCGGCGGGCGCCGCGCGTCGGGCCTCGTCCGACGAAAAGGGCCCCCCGGCGACGCCGGGAGGCCCTGCGAGGCGGTCGATCGAGCGACGGTCACTCGTCGACGGCGGCGTCCGCAGGCGGATCCTTGACGGTCACCTTGTACGCCTTGCGCGGCTTTTCCATCATCTTCGAACCGACCGCCACCCAGTCACCCTTCTTGACCGCGTCCCACGCCGTCGCCTTGCCCTCGACGGTCGTGTCGCCGGTCTTGTCGAAGCTGATCTTGTCGCCCTTGCGGTTGTCCACGATGATCTTCGACTCGCTGATCGAGTCGACCTTGCCTTCGAAGTCGCGCAGCTGCGCGGAGGCCATCCCCGGCGCAAACAGTGCGGACGCGACCAGCACGCACATCGCGATCGCGGCGCCTCGCTTCATCCTCGTCATCTCCGATCCTCCCTCTCAACGAGCGCGCGGCTCCGGGCGCTCACTCGGTTCGGACGCCCTGCGGCCCGACGCATCGAACCGCCGTCCATCGGGTGCCGGAGGTGGGACTCGAACCCACACGACCACGAGGGCCGGGGCCTTTTGAGGGCCCTGCGTATACCGATTTCGCCACTCCGGCTCGAGGCGCAGAAAAATACCACGAGCGCCCTGCCGGACCAGCCGTCTCCGGGCTCGCACGGTGTGTTGCCGCTTTGACAGCCGGGGTGCCTCCCGGTAGCTTCGGCCCGCTGTGGGGCTGTAGCTCAGCTGGGAGAGCACAAGGCTGGCAGTCTTGGGGTCGGGGGTTCGATTCCCCCCAGCTCCACCAGGCTTTCCGAGGGGTTGGCGCGGTGCGCCAGCCCCTCGCGTGTTTCGGGCGCCGGCGGCGCGCGCGCGCCGCGGGCACGGCGCGCGCCGGATCTTCGGCGATGGCGCGCCGCGGGATGCGCTACCCCGAGAGATCGCTCCGCAGCTCCGCTTCGATCTGCGTCAGATCGCGGCCGAACGTGCGTGCGAGCGCGCGATCGAGGTCCCCGCTGCGTGTGAGCCCGCGCCAGAACTGCAGCAGCGACCGCTCGCCGTGCCGGCGCACGAGATGCGCGACGAACGCCTGCGACTCGAGATAGGCGAGCGCCGCCGCACGCGGCTCGAAGCGCGCGAAGCTCTGGACGACCAGCGCGTCGAACGGAATCCATGCGTCGCCGCGCGCCGCCGCCGTGAGCGCCGGGAGCTCCGCCGCCGAGACGACCGGCAGGCCGAGCGCGCGGCGCGCGAACCACTCCGCGAGGCCTTCGTTCACGATCGCCGGCAGAGCGAGCGAGGGCGCTGCGGCGTCGAGCGCCGCGTGGACGTACTCGTGGTGCAGCACGCGCGCGAGCTCGGGCGTGAGCCGTACGTCGCCGCGAACGCGAATGCTTCCGGCGTAGAAGCCCGCCGCCGGAAACGCGGCGAGCCCGGCGAACTCCGCGTCGAAGACCGCGGGGTCGTAGATCGTCACGAGGATGTGTCGGCGAGGATCGACGCCGAGAAGATCGCGAAGCCGGTCGTGCGCGGACTCGAGCGACGCGAGCACCTCGCGCTCGAACTGATCCGACCCGCGCCAGCCCGTGCGGTGGTCGATGCCGACGTCCTGATAGAGAACGAAGCTCGGCGAGCTGCGCCGCTCGAAGCGCCCGTCGGCGCCGGCGGCGTGCGCAGCGGGAGCCGCGAGCGCGCTGGTTGCGGCAGCGAGCAGCACGGCGGCGGCGCGCCGGGCCGCACACCCCGTGCGCCGCATCCACCCGGCTGCATCCCCGTGGGGCCCAGACGCCGGGCTCTCGCCCTCCGCTCCGCCCGGACTGCGGGCAGCTTCTGCCCCGACGGGGGGCCTCGAGGCGCACGGATCGTGCGCCATCACGCCCGGTCGGGCTCGCTCGCGCGCAACTTTCCCGCAGGCGGGCGACGAACCGCCGCGCGGCGGCTCGAGCTCCTGCCACCTGGAGCGAATGCTGGCCACTTCCTCCACGGGACCTATCCTACCGGGTGCTTGCCGAGGGCACGCGGGTTTCCCGACGGATACCAGCGGCTCCCCGGGGCAACGACCGGACGAGGAAATGAGGCTTTACAGTGCGGGACACTGCGTGTTACTCTTGACTTGCCTCTACTCCAACGAGGGGAAGATCATGCGCAGAATGGCATTCGCAATCGCTCTCGCGACTCTCACGCTGGCCGGTGCGGCCTCCGCGATGGTCAGCCCGTCGTCGGTCCAGGGCGCGCGGCCGCCGTCGGCGGTGCCGGAGCCCGCGGCGGCGCTGTTGTTCGCGGCCGGGCTCGGGATCAGCGCCTGGGCGATGCGCCGCCGCAGCCATCGCTCGTAGATCCGCTCCACGATCCATCGGCCACGAGCCTCGCGCGCGGGTCAGCACCGCGCGACGAGGCTCGTGTGCTATCACCGGCCATCACCTGCGGATGGGCGTGTGACCGAAGACGAAGCTCGAAGCGTCCTCCTCGTTCGCGCTGCCGACGAGGAGGACGCCTCGTCTTTGGCTCCCGGCGCACGCGAGGCCGCATGGCGCGCCGCGGGAGGCTCGGACGGTCCCGAAGCGTTCGCCCTGCGCAGGGCGACGTTCCTCGTCGATCACCTCCCCGACGCAGCGCGGCGGCTGGTTCGCTTCGAGCTTCCGCCCCGCGAGCTCGCGATCGCCGCCCTCGCTTCGGCCGCCGCGCTCGGCCTCGCGAGCAACGCACTGAGCCTGGGCCGCCGCATCCACGTTCTCGCGAATCCGGTGACCGCGCTCGTGCTGTGGAACGTCGCCGTCTATGCGGCGATGGCGGCCGCACGGACCCGTCGCAGGTCCGAGCCACGCGGGGCCCGGGACGCCAGCGCCGCGCCGCTGCGGCCCGTTCTCGCGCTCGTCGCACGAGCGGGCGCCGCCTGGGCGCGCTTTCGAGGCCGCAGCGCCGCGACGGAGCCCGACCCGACCGCGGCCGCGCGGATGCGCGCGCGCTTCGTCGCCGACTACGCGTCCGCGTGCGCGGCGCCGATCCTCGCCCGCTGCGAGGCGGTCTTCCACGCCGGGGCGATCGGGTTCGCGGCGGGAGCGCTCGCCGGAATCTTCCTCCAGGGAGTCGCGTTCGAGTACCGCGTCGAGTGGGGCAGCACGCTCGTCTCGTCTGCCGACACGCGCGCGACGATCGCCGCCCTGCTCTTCTTCCCCGCACGGCTCGTCCTCGGAGCGGGATTTCCCGGACCCGCGCAGCTCGCGCTCGCGAGCACGCCCGACGGCGCACCGGCCGCCGTCTGGTTCCACGCCTTCGCGATCACCGTTGCTTGCGTCGTGGTTGCCCCGCGCGCCGCACTGCTCGCCGCTGCCCGGCTTCGCGCGCGGCGGCTCGCACGGGCGATCGCGCTGCCCGACGACGCTCCGTACTGGAAGCGCATCGCGGAGTCGCCGCGGGCCGCGCCGGACACTGCGGAATCCCGGCCCCTTCTCTCGAGCTTCGCGCTCGACACCGATGCGTGTACACTGCTCGCGAGCCTCGAAGCCGCGCTCGTGGCGGCCGACATCGGCGCGACCCCGGCCGGCCGCTTCGACGCGCTCGGCCGAAAGAAGCGCTGGCTCGAGCGCTGGCGGGCGCTCGCTGCGCGCGGGTTCGCCGCGTTTCCCGCCCACGAGAGGCCCCGGATCGTCGACGGCGCCGAAGGCGAAATCGCCGAGCTCGCATCGCGCGTTCGCGCGGCCGCGAACCCCTTCGCGCCCGCACTCGTCCTGCTCGAGCTCGCCGCGTTCGAAGCCTACGGCCCGCTCGGTGAGGACGAGGCGAGCGTGCGGGACCGGCTCGGCCTCTCGCCTTCGCTCGGCCGGGACGCCAGAGCGCGCGCGCTCGCGAACGCGGCGCGTTTGCTCGGGCAGGACGAGGGCGAAGGCGCCGCGCTACGCAGCGCGCTCGCGGCATCCGCTCGCGAGATCTCGGGCTTCTACCCGAAGCTGCTCGCCGGAGCGGCGGCCGGAACGGCCGTCGGCGCCCTCACGCTCGGTGTCGCCGCACCCGTCGCTGCGGGGATCGCCGGCAAGGCGGTCGGCGTCGCGGGGCTCGCCGCGCTCAAGACCGGGCTCGCCGCGGCCGGCGGGCACGCCGCGATCGGGGCCGGCCTCGGCGCCGCGGGCGGCAGCGCCCTCGTTGCGGGGGGCGGAGCGCTCCTCGCGCAGGATGTGTCGCCCGGCGGCGTGCCGCTCACTCCCGCGAGCGCGCTCGCCGCCGCCGCGAAGATCGAAGTCTTCCTGCGACGCGTCGTCGCAGGCCAGCAGCGCGACGCCACTACGTTCCGCGCGACCCTTCGCGAGCTTCGAGCCTCGGTCGGCCGGCTCCGAGACGACCTGCCCGGCTACCGGCTCGCTCCGTCTCACACCACGAAGCAGATCCAGGACCGCGAGCGCGTGATCGCAATCCTCGACCGGGTCGCGCAGCGAAACGAGCGCTGGGGACACGAGTGGAGCGGCGAGAGCGGGGCCGTTTCCTTCGATCCGCGATCCTGACCCCGGCGGCGCGACGACCCGTCGTGGAGCCGGAGCCACGCTCCGCGACCTGGCGCCCTCAAGAGCGCGCGCCGCAAGCGGCATCCGCGGCCCGGGTGCGGACGGAGATCCAGGCGGGGCGGGCACGTTGCGCGAGCGCCGCGTCGGTGTCCGCGGCGCCCAGCACGTCGAGCGCCTCGCGCAGCGTCCAGTCGTCGGCGCCGATCTCGCCGCAGGGCTCGCTCCGGAAGCCGAGCGCCGCGACGGATTCGGGAAGCGGCGTGTCGGAGACGACGACGTCGTACGCGCACCAGTTCGGCTCGGAGCCGCCGCGTGCGAAGCCGTCGATTCGTACGCGCCCGCCAGTCGCGACGCGAAGCTTGCTCGCGAGATGCGCCGATTCGCCGACCTGCGCAACCCGAGCGCCGGCCAGCTCGGGAGCGAGCAGCCGAGCGGCGAGCGGCTCCACCGGCGCAGGCGAGAACCGCGCGCGAATCTCCTGCGCCGCGACGGTCTGCACCGCGAGAAACGTGACGGCGAGGCCCAGCAGTGCGGCGGACGCCGTCCGGCGCCGGCCGGCCGCGAGGCTCGTGCCAGCGACGGCCAGGCATGCGAGCCCGGCGGCGGCGACGCCGGCGCCGATTCGAGCGCCCGCGGCCGCGAGCAGCACGCCAGCGATCGCCGCGGCCCAGAGCGCGGCCCGGCACACGCTGCGCAGCAGCGCGTCGGCCGCTGCGCGACGCGAGAGCGTCACGAGCGCGAAGGCGAGGACGAGCACGAGCAGCGGATAACCCGACGCGAGATAGCGCCCCCTCACGACGCTCGCGGCCGCGAAGACGCACAGGAGAACGAGCATCCAGCCGGCCGCGTAGCGGGCGAGCCATCCCGCGCGCCGCTCGATCTCTCCGAGGCTCGCCCGGTCGCGGAGCATGCCGATCGCTGCCAGCCCGATCCACGGCGCGAGGTGCTCGAACGGAATGGCGGCGTAGGCGCCGAACGTTCGCACGAGCGCGCCGAGCGTCCGCACGTGCCCACCCACCTGGTCGCTCACCGACCGGCTGAGCTCGCTGGCGTCGTGGCCGAGCGCATAGACGCCGAAGCCCGCGGCGCCGACGATGAGGCCGGCCGGCAGCCACACCGGGTGCAGCAGCCGCCGGACCAGAAGCGCACGCTCGCGCGAGAGCGCCGCGCAGGCGAACGCGTAGCCCACGAGCAGCGGGCCGAGGCCTCCCTTCGCCGCCGACGCCAGGCCGGCCCCGAGCCAGGCCAGCGCGGCAGCGCGGCCCGTTCGCCCGCGCTCCCGCAACAGCAGCGCGAAGCCCGTGAGGCCGACGAGAAGGAAGAGCCAGACCAACATGTCCGGCGTCGATCGCTGCGCGAGCGCGAGCACGTCGGGGGATGCGGCCATGATCGCGGCGGCGAGGAGCGCCGCTTCGCCGTCGCCGAGCAGCCGCACGCCGGCCCACCACGTCATCCAGACCAGCAGGGCACCGGCCAGCAGGAACGGAAGCCGCGAGGAGAACAGGTCGATCCCGAACACCGTGTAGCTCCCGGAGATCGCGAGGTACCCGAGCAGGGGCTTCTCGAAACGCAGCCTTCCGTCCGGGTATCGCGGCGTCAGCCAGTCGCCCGACTGCACCATTCCGATTGCTGCATCGGTGTAGAAGCGCTCGTCGCCGTGGTAGCGGGTGAAGTCGGAGAGAGCCGGGATCTGGAGCACGAAGAAGCCGATCGCGAGGGCCAGCGCGGCCAGGCGCCGGTGGCCGGCGTGCGCGCTGCCCGCGCTCATCCCCGCAGCAGCCGCTGCACGTACTCTCTCACGCCGTGCTCGAGCGGCGTGAAGGCGCGCGAATACCCGGCGGCGCGGAGCTTCTCCATGCGCGCCTCGGTGAAGTACTGGTAGCGCTCGCGAAGGGCGGGCGGCGTGTCGACGAAGACGATCCGAGGCTCAGCGCCCAGCGCCGTGAACGTCGCCCGCACGAGGTCGAGGAACGTCCGCCCTCGCCCCGTCCCGAGGTTGAAGATCCCGCGCCGCAGGGGCGCCTCGAGCGCGAAGTGCAGCACGTCGACGACGTCGGCCACGTAGACGAAATCGCGCGTCTGATGTCCGTCGGCGACCGCCGGCCGATGGCTCCGGAACAGCGTCGTTTCGCCCGAGCGCCGGATCTGGTCGAAGGCCTGCAGGACGACGCTCGACATCTTGCCCTTGTGACGCTCGCCGAAGCCGTACACGTTGAAGAACTTGAAACCGGCCCACGCGGGCGGGCACACCCCCCGCGCCTCTTCGGCGAGCGCCCAGACGTCGAACCGCTGCTTCGACTCGCCGTAGGGGTTGAGCGGCCGGAGCGAGGGGATCTTCGACTCGTCGTCGTCGTACCCGAGGCTTCCGTCGCCGTACGTCGCAGCGCTGCTCGCGTACACGAACGGGATTCTCTCTCGCGACGCAACGCGCCAGAGCGTCTGCGAGTATCCGAGGTTCACGCGGTCGAGGAAGGCGACGTCCATCTGCGTCGTGTCGGTGCACGCGCCGAGGTGAACGATCCCCGCGAGCGCGGGCCGCTCCTCGTCGAGCCAGTCCAGCAGCCGCTCGCGATCGATCACGCGCCCGAACGCGATCTCGCGGTGCTCTTTGCGCTCGCCGAAGTGGCCCGGCGCGTCTGCTGCCAGAAACGGAATGCCGCGCGCGATGCACGACTCGACGAAGCGCGCGCCGATGAAGCCGGCCGCGCCCGTCACGAGGAGCGGCGCCTGCGGCGTCGCCCGTCCCGTCCCGGCCTCGCTCTGCGCCACTCAGTCGCCCAGCAGCCAGGCGAAGACGAGCGGAGCCACGATCGTCGCGTCCGACTGGATCATGAACTTGGGCGTGTCCACGTCGAGCTTTCCCCACGTGATCTTCTCGTTCGGAACGGCGCCCGAATAGCCGCCGTAGCTCGTGACCGCATCGCTGATCTGGCAGAAGTAGCCCCAGAACGGAACGTCCTCGCGCTGGAGGTCCTGGATGATCGTCGGTACGGCGCAGATCGCGAAGTCGCCGGCGATGCCTCCGCCGACCTGGAAGAAGCCGACGCTCGGCCGACCGTCGTCGAGTCCGCAGCTCGCGAGGTACCAGCGAATGAGGTGCTCCATCTGCTCCGTTCCCGACTTCACGCACTGGTGGTGCGGGACCGCGCCCCGGTACACGGCCGCCGCGAACATGTTGCCCGTCGTGCTGTCCTCCCAGCCGGGCGACCAGATCGGGATTCCGCGCTCCTGCGCCGCGATGAACCAGCTGTTCTCCTTCGGGATCTGGTAGAACTCCTCCATCCGCCCGTCGCGGAACAGGTCCCAGAGGAACTCCGCCTCGAACTTCCGCTCGCCCTTCTCGCACGCCTGCTTCCAGCGATCGATGAGGCGCCGCTCCATGTGCCGCATGATCGTCTCGGGGATGCACGTGTCGGTCACGCGGTTGAAGCCCCGCTCGTACAGGCGCTTCTCGTCCTGCGCCGAGAGCGCGCGCCAGTCGGGGATGATCTCGTACTCCTTGTAGGCGAGGAGGTTGAAGAGGTCTTCCTCGAGGTTCGCGCCGGTGCAGCAGATCGCGTGGACCTTTCCGGCGTGGATCATTCGCGAGAGGATCTGGCCGATCTTCGCCGTGCTCATCGCGCCGGCGAGCGAGACGAGCATCTTCCCGCCCGCCGCGAGGTGCTGCTCGTAGGCGCGCGCCGCGGCGACGGTCTCGCGACTGTTGAAGTGCAGGAAGTGCTGCTCCATGAAACGCCGAATCGTGCTCACGGCCCTCCCCCGGACGCTGGCGCTCGTCGCTGCGGAGCGCGCGGTCTGCGGCGCACAAGGCTAGGCCGGAGGGGGCGTGGCGGCCATGCCGAGCGCGGCGCCGCCGGCTTGCGAGATCGCCCGAGCGCCGCACCCGCCCCCCCAGGCGAGCGACCCACCCCCGCACCCCGCGACCCCGCCAGCTCCCGGCGCCGGCCGCGGCCCCCCGCGCGACCCGCGCAAACGTAGCGGCCGAGGGGGG
>JAYRMX010000350.1:0-7143 GCA_041912475.1 Myxococcota bacterium | reverse complement strand
GGCAGGCGGCCGAGTCGCTGCTCGTCGGCGCCGGCGGCCGCGACGTCCGCTACCTCGCGCAGGCGACCGCGCCGTACCGCAAGGAGCTCTCGCCGGCGGGAGGGATCGTTCGCGCTCGCGCGAGCGGCGGCGACACCGTCCTCGCGCCCGGCGAGATCGCGCAGCTCGTTGCGCTCGCGCGCGAGGCGCCGGAGCGCTTCCCGCTGCTGCGCGGCGACGACGGCACGCCGCGCCCCGCCGACGTCGAGTTCGGATTCCGCGACGGGAAGCTGACGCTGCTGCAGATCCGCCCGTTCAACGAGAGCCGCAGCGCGCAGCGAAGCGAGGCGCTTCGCCGCCTCGACGCCGGCATCGCGCACGACGGAACGCGCAGAGTCGCGCTCGACGTCGCTGTGAGGGAGACGCCATGACGCTCGCTGCTGCGCTCTTCGGGCCGCCGCACGCCCGCCGCCGCGACGGGCGTACATCGCGCGCCGGGACGCTCGCTCCGCTGCTCTTCGCGACCTTCGTCGCGGGCTCGTCGAGCGCGTACCCGCTCGACGGCGCCGAAACGACGGCGATCCCGCGCCTCGAGGCCTACCAGCAGGTGCTGAAGGGCTCCGTGCGCGGGCCGCACATCGTCCCCGGCGCGCAGTATCCCGGTGCGCGGATCGAGCTCGCGCTCGCGTCGCGGCCCGACTTCCAGATCCCGGCGCCGGACCCCGAGCTCTCGCGACGGCTCGCATCGCTCGCGGGCGGCGACGCCAGCGTCTACGGCATCGCGCTGCTCGACCTCACCGATCCGCAGCACCCCGTCTACGCCGAGCACAACCCCGGCATGAAGCTCAACCCCGGAAGCGTCGGCAAGCTCGTCGTGCTGCTCGGCTGGTTCCAGACGCTCGCCGACGTCTACCCCGACGATCCGGGCGCGCGCCGCCGCGTGCTGCGCGAGACGATGATGACGGCCGACTCGTGGATGGGAGAGGACGAGCACACGGTTCCCGTCTGGAGCCCGGGCGACAAGGCCGTCACGAACCGCCAGATCCGCCACGGCGACACCTGGAACGTCTACACGTATCTCGATCACATGATCTCGAAGAGCTCGAACGCGGCGGCCGCGCTGCTGCAGCGCGAGCTGCTGCTGCTCGACCACTTCGGACGCGAGTACCCCGCGGATCCGGCGCGCGAGCAGGAGTATCTCTCGAAGACGCCGCGCCCCGACCTCGTGAAGAGCCTGTTCCACGTGACGCAGGACCCGATTCCGAGGAGCGGCCTCGATCTCGAGACGCTGCGACAGGGCGGATTCTTCTCGCGGACCGGAAAGGCCCGCGTTCCGGGGACGAGCAGCTACGCGACGGCGCGCTCGCTGATGGAGTACCTCGTGCAGATGGAGAAGGGAAAGCTCGTCGATCCCTTCTCGAGCCTCGAGATGAAGCGCATCCTCTACTCGACCGACCGGCGCATTCGCTACGCGTCGGCCCCGGCGCTCGCCGACTCGGCCGTCTTCTTCAAGTCGGGCTCGCTCTTCGACTGCGGCGGAGGCGACTGTCCGAAGCCGCTCGAGTACAAGGGGACGCTCAAGAACTACATGAACTCGGTGATCGTCGTCGAGACGCCCGACCGCGCCGTCCCGCTCCGCTACACCGTGACGCTCCTTTCGAACGTGCTCGGCCGCAACTCGGCCGTCGTTCACCAGACGATGGGAACGCGGATCCACCGCCTGATGGAGGAGCGGCACCCGGCCGGCGCCGCTCCGCTCGTGCGGCCCGAGGCGCCGGTGAAGGAGGACGTGAAGGCGGCCGAGGGCCGCGACTCCGGCGACGACGCGAAGAGCGGCGCCTACGAGCCGCCGGAGCGCTGAGCGCTCGCGATCCGCGTCGGCGGGCCCTCGAGGACGAGGCGGTCGAGGGCGACGATGATCTCGCGCATCCACTGCCCGCCGGCCGGGCTCTCGGCGAGCGCGACCGCGATGTACTTGCGGCCGTCGTGCTCGACGATCGCGCTGTCCGAGTGCCACTGCGCCCACGTGCCGCTCTTGCGGTAGAGGCGCGCCTGCGGCGCGACGGTCGCGAGGCCGGCGACGAACTTGTGCTCGATGCCCGGGTTCGAGAGCATCTGCTTCATCTTCGCGCTCGCCTCGGGGCTGACGAGATTTCCGGTCTCGAGCAGGTAGTAGAAGCGCGCGACCTGCATCGCGGTCGCGGCGTGCGCGAGGTTCTGGAGCGGATCGCGGCGCCACAGGCCCGCCTGCGCGTAGTCCTTCCCGGCCCACAGCCCGCCGCCTCGCCGCGGGTCGTAGAGCCGGTAGCGCGGCCGCTGCAGCACGTCGGCGATGAAGGGCTTGCCCACGCGCTGCATCATGGCCGCCGCGTCCTCGTCGGACGACACGCGGATCATCCGCGTGAGCGACGCCTCGGTCTCGGCGTCGAGCGTCATGCTGCCCTCGGCGATGCGCTCGAAGGCGGCGAGCAGCACGGCGATCTTCGGAAGGCTCGCCGCGTACATCTCGTGATCGCCGTTCACGGCCGCGGCGCGCGGCCGCGAGAGGTCGGTGACGTCGACGAGCGTGACCGCGAGGTGCTTCTCGCGGAGGGCGCCGCCGAGGCCGAGCCGATCGAGGCTCGCCTCGAGGCCGCGCTGGAGTGCGGGATCGACGCGCGACCACAGCGGCGCGCGGTCGGGCTGCGGTGAGAAGGCCGCCGCGTCGAGGGCGGGCGGTCCGGTGAGCCCGTCGTCGTCGCCGTCGCCGCGCGCGCCGAGCGGGGCGAAGGGGAGCGCGAGGGCCATCGCGAGCGCGCAGGCGCGCAGCGGTCGCAGCATCGGACGTTCCCCTCTCGACGATCCGAGGCCGCGCTCGCCGGGTCTCATGGGGGTGAGTCCCTTGCGGCGCGTCCGAGGTGATGCCCCTCCGGGGATCGCCTGATCCCCGCAGGCACACGCAACGTAGCGGAAGGAGAATCGACCGGAAGCTCCCTCCGGTTGAGCCGCGCACGCCCGGCTGCGCGGCGGCTGCGTGCCGCGGCTGCCCGGCGCCGCGCGCGCCGGGCGGCCGTCCCGGGCCTACGGCGGCGGCTCGCCCTTCTCCCACGGCAGGCGCACGACCACCGTATCGGGGCGGGCGTCCGGATCGAAGGCGATCGCGAGCAGCCGCTCGGCCACGAAGGCCGGCGTGTTGAAGCGGTCCTCGCGCGCGAGCGCGACGAAGCGCGGAAGCGAAGGGAAGCGCTCGGCCGGCGTCGCGCGGATGATCGCCTGCATGTCGGTCTCGACCACGCCGGGGGCCACCGCGTACGCGCGAAGGCCGCGCTCGGCCTCCTCGAGCTGCACGCACTCCGTGAGCCGGTCGACGCCGGCCTTCGCCGCGCAGTAGGAAGACCAGCCGGCGTACGCGCTCTGCGCCGCGCCGGACGAGACGTTGATCAGCACGCCGCCTCCGCCGCGGTCGCGCCGGTGCCGCACGAAAGCGCGCGTTCCGAGGAAGACGCCCGTGAGGTTCACGTCGATGTGTCGCCGGAACGCGTCCGCCTCGACCTCGCGCAGCGGCGCGATCGGCTCGAGCACGCCGGCGTTGTTCACCCAGCAGTCGATCGCGCCGAAGCGCTCCTCGACGCGCGCGACGAAGTCGCCGAGCGCCTTCTCGTCCGTGACGTCGAGGCGCGCCGCGACGACGTTCGGCCCGTCCGGGAGCGCCGGCGCGCTTCGAGAGCACAGGCCGAGACGAACGCCGTGCGCCGCCCACGCCGCCGCGAGCGCCGCGCCGATGCCCCGGCTCGCACCCGTGATGACGGCCGTTCGTCCTTCGAGCGGCGGTAGGGCCACGCTGCCTCCGTGGGGCGAGCATAGGACGCGCGCGCAGGAGTCTCACACGAGCGCGAGGTGGCGCTCGCTTCGCGGCTCGGCGACCTCGACCGCCGGCCGCGACGTGTCCGCGGCGCTTCCTCGCGAGTGCGATCCGCGCGGGACGCAGCAACGCCCCGGCCGGAGCCGGGGCGTTGGCGCCGAGCGGGCCGGGGCCGTCAGCGCGCGCCGCGACGCCTGCGCCCCGCAACGGAGACGGCGGTCAGCCCGAGGCCGACGAGGATCGCGGTCGAGGGCTCCGGAACGGTCGCGTTCGTGCCGAACCAGTACGTTCCCGCCGCGAGCGTCACCGGGCTGTCGAGCGTGTAGACGAGGCGGTAGATGTTCTGCTGGCTCGCGCTCCCGGTGCGGTCGTAGCCGGTGTCGGACCACGTGAACGTTCCGGCCGTGGTGTCCGACGAGAAGACGTCGCCGAGGAACGAGCCCGTGTTGGCCGGCAGCAGGTCGCCGTCGACGTTCGACCAGATGTTCGCGTGATACCGGAAGATCGGGTTGTTGGGGTCGAACGGCCCGGTGAGCGCATCGTTGGGGTCGCCCGAATGGACGAAGTAGCCGATGATCTGGTCGACCTGCGTCGAAGCCGTGAGCTGGAAGTAGCCGGCGTAGATCCAGTCCCAGTTGTTCGCCATCGAGTACGCCGTGACCGCGCCCGCCCCCGGCGTCGGAAAGCCGGCATTGTAGTCGTAGTAGCCCGTCGGGAAGGTCCCTGTCTCGAGGCCGTTGTTGTCGTAGACGGTCGAGCCTCCGTTCTTGAGCGTGAGGGCGATGCTGGCGTTGTTCGCGTACCAATCGTCCTTGTTCCAGACGTCGATCGTGTAGCCATACGCGGGGTCGTCGGTGAGGAAGCGGAACGTTCCGCCGCTCGCGTTGTCGCCGTTCGGTGTCGTTCCGGTCGGGAAGAGGCCGCCCGTGACCGCGTAGTAGTAGCCGACCGAGTCGGTCTGGTAGTCCCCTGCACCGTTCAGGGCCGGGTAGGCGGCGGCTACGTGTGCGGCCATCAGCACCGACACCGCCGCGACGCCGGCCCGGAGCGCAGCGCCTCGTGCGGACTTCATGGCAGACCTCTGCGACGGTCTTCCGGGCCTCGGCAAGACGAGCTCGCTGCTGCGGCGCGGCGAAAGGATCCAGAGCAGGCGGCGAATCGACATGCGGTTCTCCTCATCGAACGGGTTTCGTGGTGCCAGATCCGCGAGCTGCGCGGCGGGCGGGCGCTGCCTGCCCCGTCGCGCTCCGCGCAGCGGGCCGGGCATCGCGGCGGCTCGGAACCCCCGATCGCCCCTTCCCGGTTGCGGATCGCCACGCATCCTCCACGCTTCACACACCGGTGTCGCTCTCGGAAGCAATAGGATCTGGCGGCACGTACCTCCGCGTTGCCGGGCCTTGCCGGGGCGCCTTCGGTCGCTGGCCGGGCTTCGCCTCTGGGCGCCGACCCGCAGCCGCGCGGTTGGTCGCCGCGGCGCCGGCGAGTAGACTCGTCGCCAGACTAGGGGGGCCCATGCGAAATCACGTCTTCCGGTTCGGCGCGCTCGCCGGCGTCGTCCTCTTCCTCGCGGCGGCCGCGCGGTCCGGCGCCGAAGACCTGCCCGCGGCCGATCACGCCGCGCGCGACCACGTCTTCGTGACGATCCTGCCGCTCAAGGTCCGGCCCGAGGTGCAGCGCATCCGCGCCGGAGACGCCGTCGGCTGGCTCAACTACACGAACCGCATCGCGCGCGTGTACTTCTCGAAGGACGTCGCGAAGTCGATGACGTGCACGAGCAAGGGGACGTTCCGCATCAACGGCGACCGCCTCGAATCGGCCGACATCCAGGCGCAGCAGTTCGCATCGCTGTGCAGCCTCGCGGCGGGCGAGTACGCCTACACCGTTCAGCTCCGCTCGGGCGTCGGCGCCGGAGGCGAGGGCGCCGTCACGGCCATCCTCGAGGGCAAGATCGTCGCCGAGTGACGCGTGCGGCCGCGTCAGACGGCCGTGAGGATCTTCCCGACGTCGATGCCCTTCACGAGCGGGTCGACGCTCGCGACGATGAGGCGTGCGCTCCCGCTCTCGGCCGCGAGGTCGACGTCGGCGGGCGCTTCGAGCAGCCGCCCGTCGCGATCGGTGACGATCCGGACCTTCGGGCTCGTGGCGTCGACGTGATTGAGCGTGGTGACGACGGCGAGCTCGTTGCTGGCGAGCCGTACCAGCTCTCCCACGGGATAGGTGCCCATCATCTCGGCGAAGGCGCCGACCATCTCGGACGCGTAGGCCTTGCCGGCCATTCGCCGCACGAGCCGAACGGCCTCGCTCGGGTGGCGCGACTTCTGATACGTGCGCGTCGTCGTGAGGGCGTCGTAGCAGTCGGCGAGAGCGACGATCTGGCCGTGGGGGTGGACGCTTCGTCCGGCGGGCAGCACGGGGTAGCCCGTTCCGTCGTGGCGAATGTGGTGGTGCAGAATGATCTCGCCGGTCTCGCCGTCGACGCCGCGCATCGCCGCCGCGATCTCGGCGCCGAGCTCGGGGTGGCGCTGCATGATCCTCATCTCGTCGTCGGTGAGCGCGCCGGGCTTTCGAACGATCTCCTCGCAGGTGCGCACCTTGCCGACGTCGTGCAGCAGGCCGCCGACGCCGATCCGGCGCAGCACCTCGCCCTCGAGGCCGAGGTGCTTTCCGAACGCGAGGCACAGGATCGCGACGTTCACCGAGTGGACGAAGGTGTACTCGTCGTAGTTCTTGAGGAGCGTGAGCCCGAGCAGCGCGCTCTCGTCGGTGAGGATGATGTCGCGCATGTCGTCGATGATCTGGACCGCACGGTCGGAGCTCGGGATGCGGCCGAGCCGAACCTCGGACATGAGATCGACGACGATCCCGAGCGATGCGTGGTAGGTCGCGCGTGCCCGCGCGCGCGGATCGGCGTCGTCGTCGAGCCGCTCGGCGAACGAGACGTGCTCGAGCGAATTTCGCTTCGCCGCTTCGGGAACGCTCTCGCCCGCGTGCGGGCCGCGCGGCGAGAGCACGACGACGAGGCGCTCGAGGTCGCCGAGCGTGACGCCGGCGAGGAAATGGATCGCCTCGAGCTTGCGCTCGACGAGCGTTGCGTAGACGGCCTTGAAGCGCGTGGCGGCGTCGTAGAACGGGACTTCGTCGAGGACCAGGACGTCGTCGACGAGGCCGAGCGTGATGCGGTCGCGCTCGCGGAGCAGCGCGGCGAGCGCGGCCGCGACGTGACGCAGCGGCGTGTGGACCGCCGGGTGGCCCTGCGGATAGAGCTCGGTGCTGCGGAGCGCACCGGCGAGCTGCTGCAGCACGCCCGCGAGCTGCGGCTTCGT
>JAYRMX010000349.1:0-5993 GCA_041912475.1 Myxococcota bacterium | reverse complement strand
GCCGAGCACGCCGAACGCCGAGAGGCCGCCGAGGACGCCGAAGAACACGAGCAGGAACGGGATTCGCGCGGTCCCGCCGATCAGGAGCGGCCGGAGCCAGTTGTCGGCCGTGCTGACGACGAGGCCTCCCCAGAGCGCGAGGCCGAGCGCCGACGCCTTCTCCCCCGTGAGCGCGAGCCAGACCGCGGCCGGGATCCACACCAGCGCGGTCCCGACCGGAACGAACGACGCGAGGGCCGTCAGCGCGCCGAGCGCGACGGGAACGCCCGTTCCGGCGACCGCGAAGCCGATGCCGGCGAGCGTGCCCTGCACCAGCGCCGTACCGAGCAGGCCGAACACGACGCCGCGGATGGACTCGCCGACGCGTTCGAGGAAGCCCTCCGACGCGTAGGGCAGCAGGACCAGCGCCATTCGCCGGCCGTCCATCGCGAGGCGCTCGCCGTCGATGTAGAGGCAGAACAGCACGATCAGCGTGATCGCAACGCTCAGCACGTTGTGCGCGACGGCGCCGGCCATGTCGACGAGCCGGCTCGAGACCGCAGCGCCGTAGCTCTGCACCCATCCCGCGATCACGGCCGGGTCGAGGACATCGATGCGCCGGTAGCGCTGGAGCCGCTCGACGAGCCACTGCTGCTGCGTCACCCAGCCGGGAAGCGGCGCGCCCTGCGCGATCCACTCCTGCACGCCGGTGACGAGCCGCGTCGCCTCGCTGCCGAGGTTCGCGAGCAGGATCGTGAGCGGAACGCCGAGGGTGAGGAAGATGACGGCCGTGAACAGCGCGGCCGTCAGAATGGGCCGCCGCGTCGCGTCGCGAACGCGCCGGAACAGCGGCCACGTCATGAGCGCGATGAGCGCGGCCCAGGCCGTGGGAACGAGGAACGGCTGCAGCACGAGGAACGCGCCGGCGGCGAGCGCGCTGCCGGCGGCGACGCGCGCGACGGCGAGGCCCACGCGGGGCGTCTCAGTGCTCATCGCCCACCGCCCGGCCGGCGGCCGGTACGAGCGCGAGCGCCGGCACCGCGAGCAGCGCCGTCGCGGCGAAGTAGCTCGCATAGCCGAGCGTGCCCGCCCCCGCGCCCGAGAGCGGCCCCGTGACCAGGCGCGGAGCGAGCGAGAGCGCCGAGAGGCTCGCGAACTGAACGGCCGCGTGCTGCTTCTCGCACGCGCGCATCAGCAGGCTGAGAAAGGCCGCGGTCGCGAGCCCGGTGCAGAACGACTCGACGATCGACGCGGCCCACAGCCCCGCGCGGCCGGAGCCGGGCGCCCACGCGACGGCGGCGTAGCCGAGGTTCGACAGCATCGCGAGCGCGCCGAAGACGAGCAGCGATGGAACGAGCCCGCGCGTGCGGACCGCGGCGCCGCCGGCGAGCGCGCCGCCGATCGTCGCGAGCGATCCGGCGGCCGTCGAGACGGCGCCGATCTCCTCGAGGCTCACGCCGCGGTCGACCCAGAACGGCTTGATCATCGGCCCCATGCTGAGGTCCGCGAGCCGATAGAGCAAGACGAAAGCGAAGAGCGCCGCGGCGCCCGGCCGCGAGAGCCAGCGGCGCATGGCGGGCCAGGTCGTGCCGGGCTCGGCGCGGGAAGTCTCGACGGGGGGAAGGCGCAGCGCCGCGACGGCGAGCGCGAGCAGCAGTGCGGCGGCCGCCGCGAGCGTCGCGGGCCAGCCCGCCCAGCGCGGGAGGAAGAGCAGCGCGCCGCCGCCGGCCAGCACCGCGACGCGGTACGCCGTCACGCGAACGCCGTTGGCGGGGCCTTCCTCGCCGCGGTCGAGCAGGCCGATCGTGTACGCGTCGATCGCGATGTCCTGCGTCGCCGAGGCGATGCAGAAGCCCGCGAGCAGCGCCCACAGCGCAGCGTCGGGAGCGGACGGGTCGCGAAGGCCCGCGACCGCGAGCAGCGCGGCCATCACGGCGAGCGCGGCCGCGATCCAGCGCCGGTGGGTCCCGTAGCGATCGACGAGCGGCGACCAGAGAAACTTGAACGTGTAGGCCGAGAGCAGCGTGCTCGCCCAGCCGATCTCGGCGAGAGACGCGCCGTGGACGCGCAGCCAGACGGGCCAGACGTCGGCGGCGATTCCGGGAGGAAAGCCCTCGACGAAATACAGCATCGCCACGAGCACGAGCTTGCGTCGCAGCGGCACGCCACCCCCCGGCGCCGAGTATCGCCCGCCGGCGTCCCGCGGGCTAGGCTGTCCCGCCGTGTCGGACGCCTCCGCTGCGGGAGCCTCCTCTGCGCTGATCCGCCTCGACCGCGTTTCCCGGTGGTACACGCGCGGCGTCGACGAGGTGCACGCGCTCGAGGACTGCTCGCTCGAAGTCGAGCCCGGCCACTTCGTCGCGTTCATGGGCCCGTCGGGCTCGGGCAAGTCGACGCTCCTCAACCTCGTCTCCGGGATCGATCGGCCGAGCGCAGGGGAGGTCCGCGTCGCCGGACAGCTCCTCAACGACCTCACGGAGGACGAGCTCGCCGCGTGGCGCGCCCGGCACGTCGGCCTCATCTTCCAGTTCTTCAACCTCGTTCCCGTGCTCTCGGCGCGCGAGAACGTCGCGCTTCCGCTCCTGCTGACGCCTCTGCCGCGCGCGGAGCGCTCGAAGCGCGCCGAGATCGCGCTGCGCGTGGTCGGCCTCGAGCACCGCGCCACGCACTCGCCCCGGACGCTCTCGGGAGGCGAGCAGCAGCGCGTCGCGATCGCGCGCGCGCTCGTGAGCGACCCCGACCTCATCGTCGCCGACGAGCCGACCGGCGACCTCGACGCGAAGAACGCCGAGGCGACGCTCGGCCTGCTGCGTCAGCTCAAGGAGGAGTTCGGCAAGACGGTGGTGATGGTGACGCACGATCCGCGTGCGCTGCGCTTCGTCGACCAGGTCTTCCACCTCGACAAGGGCATTCTGCTCGAGGGCGAGGAGGCGCGCCGCGCGCACGATGCGCTCGTGCTCGCCGCGGGAGGGGCGCCGTCGCCGGCCGAGCCATGAGTCACCTGCGCCTCGTCCTCGCCAACCTGCGGCGAAGCCCGCTGCGCTCGCTGCTCACCGGCGGCGCGATCGCGCTCGCCGTGCTGCTCGTCTGCATCCTGCTCACGATGCCGGCGGGCCTCGATGCGCTGCTCAACCGGATCGCGAGCAACACGCGCATCTCGGTCGTCAACAAGGCCGGCCTCGTCTACCCGATGCCGTACGCCTTCGCGCGGAAGATCCGCGCGCTGCCCGGGGTCGAGGACGCCATGGCGCAGGTCTGGTTCGGCGGCGCGTTCGAGGAGGCCGGCCGCGTCACGTTCCCGAACTTCGCCGTCGAGACCGACCACGTCGAGCGCGTCTACCCGGACTGGAACATCTCGCCGCAGGGCGTCGCCGACTTCCGCCGCTACCGCGACGGCGCGATCGTCGGCCGCGAGACGATGAAGAAGTACGGCTGGAAGGTGGGCGACCGCATCACGCTGCGCAGCACCGTCTGGCCCGTCGACCTCGACCTGCGGATCGTCGCCGAGATCCCGAGCGACCGCGCGCCGCTCCTGTGGCTCAACTGGGAGTATCTCGCGCAGGCGCTCAAAGCGAAGGGGCGAAATCTCGGCATCGCGGGCATCGTCTGGGTGAAGGTCGCCGACCCGAAACAGGTCAACTCCGTGATGCTCCGCATCCAGGAGCTGACCCGAAACAGCGAGGCGGAGACCTCGACGCAGACGGAGAAGAGCTTCTTCTCGTCGTTCTTCGGCTCGCTCGAGGGATTCGTCACGATCCTCATGATCGTGACCGGTCTGGTGTCGCTGTGCATCGTGTTCATCGCGGGGAACACGGCGTCGATGGCGGTTCGCGAACGCGCGGGCGAGATCGCGGTGCTGAAGGCGATCGGCTTCCGGCGGGAGGTGATCTTCGCGATGCTCGTCTGCGAGACCGTCGTGCTCTCGGCGCTCGCCGGCGGCGCGGGCGTCGGCCTCGCCGTGCTGCTGACCCGCGCCCTGCGCGAGGCGGCGGCCGGATCCGCTCAGCTCGGCCCGCTCGGCGGCTTCATCGTGAACCAGGCCGTGGTCCTGCAGGGGCTCGCGCTCTCGCTCGTGATCGGGCTCGTCGCGGGGCTGGTCCCGGCCTGGGGCGCGGCGCGAAAGCCCGTGGCGCAGACGCTGCGCGAGATCTTCTGATGCTTCCGGTGTCGTACTCGCTCGGGAACGTCGTGGCGCGGCCCGGCCGGAGCGCCGTGATGGTCGTCGTCGTCGCGCTGGTCGTGGTCGCGTGCAGTCTGTTCCTCGGCCTGCTCTCGAGCCTGCGCCGGACGGTGGCGACGACGGGCGACCCGATGAACCTCGTCGTTCTGCGCAAGGGGTCCGACAACGACGGGTCGAGCCAGATCACGCGGCTCGCCTACGACTCGGTACGCTATCTCGACGGGATCGCGGCGAAGGAGGACGGCTCGCGGATGGTCTCGCCCGAGCTGGTGGTGCAGCCGTTCTTCTGGACGAAGCAGGGAGGGCGCGAGAACGTGCTGGTGCGCGGAATCGAGCCGCCCGCATTCGACGTCCACCGGGACGTTCGCGTCACGGAAGGCCGCGCGCTTCGGCCGCGCATGGGGGAGGCGCTCGTCGGAAAGTCGCTGCGCGGGCGCTACCGCGGCGCGGAGCTCGGCGAGGTCCTCGAGTTCGGACGCAACCGCTGGACCGTGGTCGGGATCCTCGAATCGGACGGCTCGTCGTTCGAGAGCGAGGTCTGGGTCGACGCCGCCGACCTCTCGAACGACGCGCGGCGGATCAATCCCTATTCGGGAGTCCGGCTCCGCGCGGCGAGCGAGGCGGACCTCGAATCGCTGAAGGCGCGCATCGACGCCGACCCGCGCTACGCGCTCGAGGCCTCGCGCGAGAGCGAGTACTACGCGAAGCAGGCCGAGACGTCGAGCTCGCTCACGTTCCTCGTCTTCGCGATCTCGATCCTCGCCGGAACGGGCGCGGGCTTCGGCGCGGCGAACACGATGTACGCGTCGGTGCAGTCGCGGACCGCGGAGATCGGAACGCTGCGCGCGCTCGGCTTCCCGCGCGGCGCGATCCTCGTCTCGTTCGAGATCGAGTCGGTCGTCCTCGCGATCGCGGGGTTCGCGGTCGGCACGGTGCTCTCGCTCGCGCTCGCCGAGCTGCTGCGGCACGTGATGGGCGGCGTGACGTTCGGCGCGCGCACGTTCACGACGAACGTCGTGATGCTCTCGATCACGGCGCGCGATCTGGCGCTCTCGCTCGGCCTCTCGCTCGCGATCGGCCTGTTCGGCGGGCTCGGCCCCGCGTGGCGCGCGGCGCGGATGCGCCCGATCGAGGCGCTGCGAAAGGCGTAGGAGGAGACGGCAAGCCATGGAGCAGGGGCTCGAAGGCCGGGAGCGGCTGCGCGCGGACCTCGCGGCGCTGCGGATGGATCGCACGGAGGCTGCTCCGCCGCGGCGAGGCGCCGCCGCGCGCCGCCGCCGCCGCCGCTGGCCGTGGCTCGTGCTGGTTCTCGTGCTCGCCGCGGGCGGCGTCGCGCTTCGCGTCTCGCGCGCGCTCCCGGTGCGCACGGCGCGCGCGAGCGTCTCCGCCGAGGCCGCGCGGCAGCCCGTTCCGGTGCTCTCGGGCGCGGGCTACCTCGTTCCGGGCGACCGCATCGTCGCGGTCGGCGCCCGCGTACCGGGCCGCGTCGCGCGCTACCTCGTCGAGGAGGGCGACCGCGTGAAGAAGGGACAGTCGCTCGTCGAGCTCGACGACCGCGAGTACCGCGCGGCGGTCGACCGCGCGCGCGCCCGCGTCGCGTCGGCCAGGGCGCGGGCGGATCTCGCGCGTGCGCAGCTCGCGCGCGGCCGAGAGCTTCGTGCGCGCGACTCGCTCTCGAAGCAGGAGCTCGCCGGGCGCGAGAACGAGCTCGCGCTGTCGCCGGCGGCGATCGCCGAGGCCGAGGCCGCGCTCCGCGAGGCCGAGCTCGATCTCGAGCACACGGTCCTGCGCGCGCCGAGCGACGCGATCGTGCTCGCGAAGCTGAAGGAAGCCG